>NZ_JACJEO010000004.1:0-82911 GCF_014164115.1 Pseudoalteromonas sp. SG45-2 | reverse complement strand
TACCGGTGCAAACTTATCAGGTCTTAACGATGGCGAATTAACTGCCACAGCCACAGTCAGTGATGAAGCTGGCAATACAGCAACCGATACAGACACCGCCATTCACGATAAAACAGCAGTAACCACCATACAAATGGGGGCTGGCGATGACTTAGTTAATGCGAACGAGCAAACAAATGTTGTTGTGAGTGGTCAGGTTACTGATATCGAGCCGACGAATACAGCAACAGTTACTTTTACTGATGAAAGTGGCGAACTCGTTACTATAAACAATGTTACGATTAATAACGACGGCAGTTGGGAAGTTGATAGTGCAGATATTAATACCCTTGCCGATGGCACTATTACTGCTACTGTAAGTGTATTTGATGAGGCCGGTAACCAAGCCGAAAATAGCACAACCTTTGAAAAAGACACCCAAGCTTCTATTTCTATTCCAAGCGAAAGCAACGACTTATTGATTAATAATGCAGAAAAATCGGCTGTAGTTATTAATGGTCAAAGCGCCAATATAGAAGAAGGTAAAATCGTTAACATTACTGTCTCTGATGGTAATGCTTCGGTAACAGGGCAAGCGACTATTTTAGCTGATGGTACATGGCAAAGTAACTCACTCGATTTGACATCCCTTAATGAGGGGGCATTGACTGTTACAGCAACAACTGCTGATACCGCAGGCAACACCGCTGATGCAGATCTTAACATTGTTAAAGACACACAAAGTGCTGTTACGGTAAATGTGGGCGATGACGCTGTTATTAACGATGCTGAGCAAAGCACTGCTAAAGTAGCAGGCACAGTATTAGACGTAGAGGCTAATCAAAGCGTAGCAATTACCATCAAAGACAGTGACGGCAGTGTTGTATTTAATGGCACTGCTAATGTCGACAATGACGGCAACTGGCAATTAGATAGCAGCATATTAAATGCATTATCAGATGGTGATTACACCGTTGATGTAACGACACAAGATATAGCGGGCAACGAGGCAACAAACAGCCTTGATTTCACAAAAGATACGCAAGCCAGTACAACGCTCGTGCTAGAAGACTCAGTAATAAACGCAGCAGAAGATGAAGCGGTAAGCGTAAGTGGTGTGGTTGATGATGTAGAGTCAACCAATAGCATAACCGTTACCTTTATAGATAAAGACGGCACAAAAGTGACCGTTGATGATGTAACCATAAATGCCGATGGCACATGGGAAGTAAGTGACGAAGACATAAGCTCACTTGCAGATGGCAACATAACTGTAAGTGTTAGCGTATTTGATAACGCAGGTAATGAAGCGGTTAATACGACAAGCCTAACAAAAGATACTGTTGCTAATGTCACGGTTGATATTGTTGATACAGACGATAGCGTAATAAATGGTGCTGGTGAAAATACAAACGTTACTATAAACGGCACTGCCGTAGGCGTAGAAAATGGGCAAACGGTCACCGTAGTAGTCAGTGATGGCACAAATAGTGAAACTTTCACCGCACTCGTTACTGATGAAGCGTACACAATCACAGGCGCAGACGTATCAGAGCTTAACGATGGCACATTAACCGCCACAGCCACGGTAAGTGATGTCGCAGGCAATACAGCAACCGCTACAGACACCGCCATTCACGATAAAACAGCCGTAACCAGCATTGATGTTGCAACAGGTGACGACACTGTTATTAATACCGCAGAGCAAAGTGATGTAGTTGTAAGCGGTGTAATAGAAGAAGCAGATACAAGCCAAACTGCCACGGTTGTCTTTACCGATGTGAACGGAGACAAAGTTACTGTTGAAAACGTAGCTATTGATGCAGATGGTGAATGGCAAATAGCGGCTACGGATATTTCAACGCTAGCAGATGGTGAAATTACAGCAAGTGTTAGCGCATTAGATGTTGAAGGCAATTTAGCCACAAACGAAACCAGCTTTACTAAAGACACCACAGTTGCCGTAACGGTAGATATAAACGATACAAGCGACAACGTAATAAACGGCAATGGTGAAAACGTAAGCGTTGAAATTACAGGAACTACAACCGGCGTTGAAGATAACCAAACAGTCACGGTGGTTGTAAAGGATGCAGCGGGTAATGAGCGCAGCTTTGAAGCGACGGTTATTAATAATGCCTACACGATTACCGGTGCTGATTTATCAGGGCTAGATGACGGTACATTAACCGCCACAGCCACCGTAAGTGATGTTGCAGGCAATACCGCAACCGATACAGACACAGCCATTCACGATAAAACCGCAGCAACCACCATTGAAATGGCAGCAGGCGATGATGTTGTTAATACTGATGAGCAGGGTAATGTTGTAGTAAGCGGTGTAATAGAAGAGGCTGATGAAAATCAAACCGCCACGGTGGTCTTTACCGATGTAAATGGTGACAAAGTCACAGTCGAAAATGTAGTTATTAATGCCGCGGGTGAGTGGGTAATTAATGCCACTGATATATCAGAACTTGCTGATGGAGAGATTACCGCAGAAGTGAGCGCACTTGATATTGAGGGCAATTTAGCGACTAATTCAACAACTTTCACTAAAGACACCACCATTAATATTGATATTGATACTGGTGAAAGCGGCATTAACAGTAGATCATTTAAAGACGGTGAAGTAACCACGTTAAATGGTACAACCGATGCTGAACCAGGTTCTATCGTTACACTTACGATTTTTGATGGCACTACTAGTGAAATAGTGACTGCAGCAGTAGCAAATGGTGGAACTTGGACTGTTAACGGTATAGATGTATCTGAGCTTGATGATACACAGTCGTGGACTATTACAGCAACCGTTACCGATTCTGCAGGAAACACAGCGCAAGATATCGCACCCACATTAGATGCGCTTGATAGCCAAACATTAAACGAAAGTAATACTGCAAATGGCGGCACAAGCTCAGCGACTAGTTCAATAGAAATAGATAACGCTGACCTTACATTAAGTACAAACCAATCTGGCCTTGAAGGCTTAACGGTAGACGGCAGCCCTGTTTCGGTTACCTTAGCAAATGACGGTTTATCGTTAGAAGTTAAAGACTCTCAAGGCAACTTAGTGTTAAGTGTGGCGCTTGCTGGCGGTGAGCTTACTACCACGTTACACGCCCCCATTGATCATGAAAGTGAAAGTTTACTAACAGATATTTTTGTCGATGCGTTGCAAACAGATGCCGATGGCACAACCGAACTTGTCGTTGTACCAACATCCGTTACGATTACCGACTCAGCCCCACAAAGCAGTGACGACAGCTTTACAGTCACCGAAGCAGACACTGATGCAGGTAGAGTATCAACAGGTAGCTTAGTCACAAACGACAGTGTAGTAGAGGGCGCACCAACCGTTACAAGTGTAACATTTAATGGCACTGATTATGACGTAACCACAAGTACACCAGCCACGATAGTAACCGATGAAGGTACTTTAACGGTTAACAGCGATGGCACATGGAGCTTTAACGCGCTTGATAAGCGAGACTCAACGCCTTCACCACAGTTTACTATTGAATACACAATAGCAGATCGCGACGGTGTAGGTAGCTCTACCAGTACAGCTACATTTACAGTACAAGATGGCAGTGCGGGCAGTTTTACTAACCAAGCAACCACCTACACTGAAAGTGACTACGGCGTTATTACCACGAATAACAAAAACTTTGATGTTGTGGCAGGCTCTGATGCATTAGTTGCCGATTCAATCACCTTTGATGACACTATTTCAAGTTTAGATTCGCTTAACTTAACAAGTTCAGGCTCTGCTATTACCTTTGTTTTAAGTGAAGACGGAAAAACAATTACAGGCTCAGCTAATGGCAGCGAAGTTATTCGCTTTAGCGTAAGTGCAACGCAAGATGCAAATGGCAAAGATTTAGATGCTAAGGTTCAAACAACAGTAAGCTTACCCCTTGATAACCCTAATGGAGAGAATATTGATTTTGCGCTTTCTATTAATGGGGAGGACAGTGATGGTACAGCAATCAGCGGTGCGGGTAACGTAACCATAACCGTTCAAGATGGCGGTGGGCCTCAGGTTGAAGATACCTCAGAAACACCTATTAGTATTGACGAAAGTGGTTTAGACCCCGCTAATAATACCACCGTATCTCAGCAAGGTACCGTGAGCACAACAGTTGGCAGTGACACAATAACATCGCTAGCATTCTCTAGTGATTCACAACCAAATTTAACTGCCGGTGGTGTCGCGCTTGTATACACTTTAAGTGATGATGGAAGAACGATAACGGCAAATACTGGCGAAGGTACAGAAACAATTTTTGTAGCGACGTTACCCGACATTAATGGCACGAGTAATCAAAACTTAACATACGAGTTTACGCTTTACCGTCCATTTGACAACACAATAGAAGGTACCGGCGTACCATTGCAAGTCGAAGTGATAGATAATGATGGGGACAGTAATACGACCACATTAAACATTACCGTTAATGATGGCGGGGCAGAGCATACTCAAAATGATATTACTTTAAATGTTTCTGAAACACCTAACAGCGTGGCTGACAATAACGAAGATGGAGATGGCCAAGCAAATACTGATACTGATACCTCATTTACAGTAACAGCAGGTCTTGATGATGTAGTGGACATGCAAGTTAGTATTACTGATGGGGCAGCGGTGCTTGATAGTAATGGTAATCAGCTAACGCAAACTACGCTCGATGAGAACGGTAATGCTGTCACCACAAATATTGTTTGGCAAGTTAATAGCGACGGTACCGCACAAGGTATTTTAGAAGGCACTTCAACCGAGGTCTTTAAAATTACGCTACCAGATGTAGATGTAGCAGCACAAACGTCTGAAACCTACTCAATTTCATTTGAAATAACAGGTGCAATAGATCATATCAATGGTACTGATACACCTCAAATCGTGATCCCAGTATATACAAAAGATACCGATAACTCACAGGTTACAAGTAACGTCACGGTGACATTAAACGACGGTACCGATCCTGTAATAGCTGACTCAGCTGCAAGTGTTGATGAGACTAACCTTAGAAATAATGACCCAATTACAACTACGGGGCAAATTACAGTAACGCAAGGCTCTGATGAAGTTGTAGAAATTAAGCTTGCAGATAACTTTATAGCAACCTTTAACGGCGGAAGTTACGTTACTGCGGATGGAAATAATCCAATTACATTAAACGATAAAAACGCTGATGGCTGGTATATCGCTACAGCAAATGGCGAAGATGTTTTACGCGTTAAATTTAATCCTGATGGCTCTTACACTTACGAGCAATTTACAGCAATTAAACACCCTGATGCTGACGGAACAAATACGCAAGATATCAGCTTTGATGTAACTGCTGTTGATGCTGATGGCGATACTAATAACGCAGCAGTAACTATTACAGTAACTGATGATACACCAACAGTAGATACCACACCTGTCGCTGTTAACCTTGTTGAGGGCGGCGGTAAAACACTCGAACTGCTTGATATTAATAGCAGTAACTTTGTTGGTAACACCAATAACCCAGGTGCAGATGGTGCTAAATTAGCTTCATTTACTTATGGTGGTACAAAGTACATTGCGTTTGACTCAGGCTCTGATTCAACCGGTAACTATAAAGAAGTTGCCTTTAAAGGTGAGGGTGACAGTGATACATCTGGCACATTAAGAGTATACGAAAGCGGTAAAGTAGTGATTACAACTGACGAGTTTGCTCAAAGCGATAACGAAGATTTTACAGACTCAATTAGCTATACCGTTATCGACAATGATGCTGATAAAGCAACAGGAAGTATTGATTTAAAAATAAGTGATTACAAAGGTGAGCTAACCGTTGAAGCAACTGACATTAATGAAGATGCCACTGACGGTAGCGGTAACGCTAACAATACACGTAGTGAAGTGACCATTACCATTGATAGAGGTGATATTTCTGACCAAGAAGAGACAGTCAGTGAAATAAAAATTGAGTTGGCGTCTTTACAAGGCGGAGAGCTTTACCTCAATGGTAGTTTAGCTACAAACAATGCCAATGTTACAATTGTGAATGGCTATTATGTATTTACAGGCGCTGCATTAACTACTAACGCTGATGATACAGTGACAGTTGCTAATTTAACTTATCAACCAGCAGAAAACAGCTCCGATTTTTCTAATACGGTTGAATTTAAAGTTGAAACCACAATAACTATCAAAGATGGTGGAACACCACGAGAGTTAAGCGATTCGACTACCATTTCAGTTGAATCAGTAGCCGATACCCCAGAGTGGGATACAGGTAATGCTTACCAATACACCCTAGATGAAGACTCACCTGAAAACCTCATTATTAGTGCAGCATTAACTGATACTGATGGCTCTGAGAAATTGACTTATGTAATTTCAGGTTTAGATGAAAACTTAGTACTTAAAATTGGTGGCAGAACAATAACCGAAGGCGCAATACTCACACAAAGTGAACTTAACAAATTAACGGTTAGTAACAAATTACATTCAACTGGCGAATATACGTTTGATATTCAAGCAACAAGTACAGAAAAAGACAATAACAACACAGCAACAGCTGACAAACAAACGGTTACAGTAACGATTAATCCAGTAGCCGACGCGCCAAAACTAGCTGTGCGCGTTGATACAATTAACGAAGATTCAAACCCTCAACTGAGTGACCTAATAAACGGACTGCTCGTTGATACAGATGGTTCTGAGCGTCTCAAGTACGAAATAGAAATACCAACATTTATAGATGCTAATGGTGATGAGCAAGTTGTTACATTATTAGATGGTAATGGAGATGAAGTAACCCCAGTTAATGGTGTTTACACTATTTTTGACACTGACTTAGCAAATTATACGCTTAAGTTACCTGAGCATTTAGCGCAAGAAAAAATTGCACTTAAAGTAAACGCAATTAGTGAAGAAGTTGTAGATGGTAATGTTGTTGATAGTGCAGAAACCGGCGTAAAAGAATTTACCTTTAAAGTAGTGGGTGTTGCAGATTCACCCGTATTAACAAGCAATAATGACTGGGTATATGACGACTCAGGGCTTACTTTAGAAAATACCACCGGTGTAGAAGATGAATTACTCACGCTCGACTTTTTATTCGAAAGTGAAGACACCGATGGCTCAGAAACCGTTAGTTTAGTAATTTCAGAATTACCCGATGGTGTAACGCTTGTAAATGCAATAACGGGAGAGCCTGCTAATTTACCTGTTGTAGGTATTGGCGCTAATGGCAACCCTAAGTACAGCTTGTTAGCCAGCGAGTCTGGTAATTATGCATTAAAACCAAGTGCCGATTTTAGCGGTAACGTTGACTTTAATATTACAGTGGTGACTACTGAGCCAGATACAGGTGAATTTAACACAAAAGACACGGAAATTAAGGCAAGTGTTACATTTACGCCGGTTATTGACTCCACTAACTTAAATACAAATGTTGTTGGCAATGAAGACAGCCAAATCTCACTTAAATTAAATCCCGACCTCTCAGATGTAGATGGTTCTGAAAGTATTACAAAAGCGATTATTAATAGTATTCCAGATGGTACAACGCTTTACATAAACGGTGTTGAAACAGCTGTTGGTAGTGGAATAGATGTTACCGACTACTTAAATACAGATAGTGTTACACTCAAACCTGATGAAGATTACTCAGGCGAGCTTAGTGTTGAGATAACTTACACCGTACAAGATACTTCTGCTGCTGTATCAAGTGATATAAGTGCAAATATTACGGTAACTGTTAATGGCAAAGTAGATGTAGCCCCAAGCATTGAGGCTGACGGCGCTGTTACTCGTATCGAAACCACAGATGAAACCATTACTAATGAAGGAAGTGCTAATGAGCGTCAAATTAATTTAACTGGCGTTGCATCATTCATTGAAGAGGATATTGATGGTTCTGAGCATATAACATATATCGAAATTATCTTGCCAAAAAACTCCTCATTAAAAGTTATTTACATGCAAGATGGTGAAAACATAGCCTCGCCAGATGGGACTGGTCGCTGGGTTATTCCTATAGACGCTGGTACAAGTGACGCCGCTAAAGACAGCATAAACGATTTGCTTAATAACGTAATTATTGAAGCTAACTCATCTACTGGTTCTGACGTTGATGTGACAGTTAATGCACGCGTTAAAGACGGTGACGACAGCGCCCTTATTAGCGGAAACTTTAAAGTACGGTTTAATATTGATGGCGAAGGAGAAACGACTACTGCATCGCCAGTTAATACGTTACAAATAGAAAATGTTACGGCTGATGAAGGCGGTAGCGTTACTTTTGAGGAAAGTGACTTTAATTTAGGTGAAGATTTATCTCAAGATGTTGATGATAACTATAACGATGTAATTACTATTTATGTTGAGCAGAGCAGTTTGCCAGAAGGCTTCACTATTGAGGGCGATGGTATAATTGCGGTAGAAACAGACACTGGTATAGAGTACATAATCCCTGAAAGCTCGCTAAGTACAATGGTTATTAACAGTAACGACAGTGACTACTCTGGCTTATTAGAAATTCCAGTAAAAATAGTTGCCGTAGACCCAAGTGGCGACCGCGAAATAGATATAACCCAATCATTAAGTGTGGATATTAACCCTGTAGTTGATGGTGGCACCCTTGCTGCTGCAACGCAAACGATTACTGAAGACAATACAAATACATCACTTGGTATTACGTTTACCTCAACAGACGAAAGTACAGATACTGAAGATGGTGGTGTTGAAGAAATTGATTTTACTCAGCCAATAACAATTGAGTTACCAGATGGAGGTACATTATATGACCCTTCAGATAATTTTGAGTTACAAACTGATGGCAGTTATTTATACAAAGGTAATGGCAGTACATTTGACGATGATTTAGCCGGTGTTGGGATTAACCCTCCTGAAAATGCCAAGGGTGATTTTGATATTAATATTAGCGCTACAGTAGTAGATAGAGCTACGCTTTCGACAGGTGAAGTAAAAGCGAGCTCTACTATTAACCAAACAATTACAGTAAATGTAACACCTGTAACAGACGGTGTTATGCTTACTGCTAATAGCGTTACTGGCGATGAAGACAGCGAAATTATACTTACGGGATTAGCGGCTACTTCGCTAGATGACTCCGAAACTACCTATTTTACAATTAGCGGTGTACCAAAAGGTGCCACTCTTATTGATGCGGTAACAGGTGAAGAGCTACAAATAATTAATAATGGTGATGACGGCTCAGAAAATGGCACAACGAGCTGGACTATTCCTCGAAGCTTACTTGAAGGGAATGCAGATAATATTGTATTACTTCCTCCTCTTGATTTTAGTGGAGACATAACACTAAGTTTAAATGCAATTAGCCAAGATGGTACACAGGGCGAGTTATTACAGCAATCACAAAGCTTTAACGTGAGTGTTAACCCTGTAGCAGACACGCTTGATTTTAGTCAAAAACCAGAAGATAACTATTCAGGTGACGAAGATAGCAACGTAACTATTGATCTTGCTGCCTTTAGCACTGAGGCCGATGGCACTGAGCAAGTGCAACTTAAAGTTATTATTAATGGTGATACTTCTGACTCATCGGCATTAGCTGAGCTAGAAAATGGCTATATAGAGCTTGCTGATGGTACTAAAGTTAACTTTGCACAAGAGGGTAATAACTATATTGCTACCGTAATAAGCGAAGAAGGTAGTGGTATAGAAAACTTTGACTTTAACGCCGGTGGCCTTGCGTTTGGCACGTTTAATATGAGCGTTGAGGTAGCGACTATGGATAGCGCAGTTATTAATGGTGAAACCGTTACTGTAACTGGCACACCTGAAACGTCAGACTTTATTGTAGAGTTAGAACCACAAGCAGACGCGCCGTTATGGACAGCCGCTAATGATGTAACCAGTAGCTCAACTAATAATATTGCACTTAACCTTGATGTTGATTTACAAAACCCTGCAGCAGATGAAACCGGCTATATTGAAATTACTGGCTTACCTGATGGATACAGCTTTAACTTTGGAGATAAAGTAGGTGATACGTGGACCGTTGATATTGCTGATATTGAAAATCTTGAAATAGTTGATGGCACTGCTGGTGATAGTTTTGACTTAACGTTAACTGCATTTTCAACACTTAACGGTGAAACACAAGAGGCTTCGCCTGAGGTAGTAAATGTAACTATTTCTGATTCGGCTACAGCTAGCTCAGCGCGTACCGCAAGTGCGAGCGGTGACAGTGGGCCTGATTATAGCGATATGTCTGGCAGTGGTAACACAGCACATGATGAGACGATTGCAAGTATGACCAGCGGCGATCAAAACGTATGAAGTTAATCCTAAACCGAGAACAAATATTAGCACTTGGTAAGCATATTGCCGATGCCTTGCATTTACGCCATCAAAGCGACAACTTATTACTTGGTTTGCCAAGTAATGAGTTTTCGGCGCATCATTTAGAGCAAGCATTAAGTAATATTAATGTGAGTGCGCAGCAGCAAACTACGCCAAAACATTATGCTTACCCTGCTTTGGCGCTTGATAAAGAAGGCTACTTTTGGTTTTTTGAAAATGATGGTAAAAGTACTTTTAGCTCACTTGATGAAGCAAAACCTAAGCAATTAAGTGATATTGATAAAGAGCTTATTTGGTACTTGTCGCACGATAATGTAACTGATGAGCGCTCAGAAAAACTTCATACACGTATTCCTAGTTGGCTAAAGCCTGCATGGGATCAGGTTAAACCATTTTATAATTCGTTGTTACTCGCCTCGCTAACCGTTAATTTATTAGCTTTAGTAGTGCCGTTGTTTACCATGAACGTATACGACCGCGTTGTGCCTAATGCTGCGCTCGATACCTTATGGGTACTTGCAACCGGCGCAACAATAGCCATTGTGTTTGATTGGTTATTAAAGCAAGCGCGCGGGCATTTAACCGATGCGGCTGGCAGGCAAATAGATTTACGTATTAGCAGTATGTTGTACGCTAAAGTGCTAGGTATGCGCCTTGAGCAGCGCCCAGCCTCTGCAGGTGCTTATGCAAAGCAAGTGCAAGACTTTGACAGCGTGCGAGAGTTTATAACCTCAGCGACGCTTGTATCGGTAATCGATTTACCTTTTACACTGCTGTTTTTAGCGCTTATTTTTTGGCTAGGTGGCTTAATTGTTTTAATTCCGGTTGTAGTACTTACCTTGGTTGTTATTACAAGCGCGGTATTACAAGCAAGACTGAGTGAAAGTGTTGAGCAGGCATCTAAATTGTCAACCCAGCGCCAAGCGTATTTAATCGAAAACCTGAACCAGCTTGTTGAGCTTAAGCAAATGAACGGCCAAGCAGGCGCGCAACAAAAGCTTGAACAAACACTCGCACAAATGGTTGATTGGCAAAATAAATCACGCCATAGCGCCACAACACTTACGCATACAGTTGCAAGCCTTAGCCAATTTACCAGTATTGCGCTTATTGTGTTTGGTGTTTATTTAATTAGTAACGGCGACATAAGTATGGGCGCACTGATTGCTATTGTTATGCTGAGTGGGCGCGCATCGGGTTCTATTTCGGCTTTAGCTGGGCTTGTTTTAAAATATAAACAAACACAAACAGCCATTGAGTCGGTTAAAAATATAATGGCGCTTGAGCAAGAACAAAAAAGTGGCGAAAACACGATTAATGCGCCTGTAAATGGCAATATTACAGCCCGCCATTTGAGCTTTCAGTACCATGAGCAAGAACTTGAGGCAGTGCACAGTATTAACTTTGAAATTAAGCAGGGCGAAAAAATAGGTTTATATGGCCGTGCAGGCTCTGGTAAGTCTACCTTGCTTGCAATTATTGCTGGGCAGTACAGAGCTACATCAGGTCAGCTTTTAATTGACGACATAGATATAAGGCACTGGTCGTTAAGTGCGCTACGCAAGCAAAGTGGCTGGGTAGCACAAAGCCCAAGCTTGTTTTATGGCACAGTGCTTGAAAACATTACTCTAGGCGCACAAAATATAACCCCAACAAACTTAACCAATGCATTAGTTAAATCTGGCGTAAGTCGTTTTATTGACCGGTTGGAGTCGGGGCTGGAAACACAGGTTGGCGAGTTTGGTCGGTTTTTATCGGGCGGACAACGTCAAGCTGTATGTATTGCGCGTGCTTTATTAAAAGACGATAACGCATTACTTATTTTAGATGAACCTTCGTCGGCTATGGATGCAGGCCACGAAAAACTCCTCATTAAAACCCTTCAGGATCGCACTGAAACGGTGGTTATTTCGAGTCATCGTAAAGATATGCTGACTATATGCGACAGAATATTTGTGCTCGACCACGGTCGCTTAAAAAGTATAGAAACACCAAGCTCATTATTTAGTAATAAAGTGCATGGTGGTGTAAAACTAGTAAGTAAAAAAGTGACAAGGGTGAATACAGAGACTGGGAGTTCTTCAACCAATGGCTGATTTATATATGGGGCAGCTACAAGCTGCAAAACAAGCTAAAAGATTGGTTATTATAGTTTTTGTATTACTTTTTGCTGTGGTTTTGTGGGCTAAATTTGCTAAGCTAGAAGAAGTTGTTGTAGGTCAAGGTGCTGTTATACCAGTACAACGTGTTCAAACTATTGAAAACCTTGATGGCGGTATTTTAAAAGAAGTTTTAGTACGTGAAGGGCAAATTGTAGAGGTGGGTGATCCGCTTTTACTGATTGATGAAACCCGATTTGCTGCTGCTTATGCTGAATCTAGTCAAGAAAAAGGTTCGTTATTAGCAAGACGAAACCGTCTAGTAACTGAATTGAAAAGCGTTACTTTAAATGAAGAAAGCAGTTTTGGCGCTAATATAGAACGCTTAGAAATACCTAGAAAAGATATTGCTGTAGATGTGTATAAGCAGGCATACAATACGTATACTTCAAGACTTACACAGCTTGAGTCTCAGCTACAGCAGCGCACGCAAAACCTACTCCAGCAGGAGCAAGCCAGTGTAGAGCAACGTGCAAATATATCTGCGCTTAAGCAAAGGCTAAAGCTCACAACACGGGAAGTACTGTTAACTCAAGGTGCTGTAGATGCGGGTGCTGTTGCCGAAATGGAGTTGGTTAAATTGCAACGAGACGAAATTGGCATGCAAGGTGAATTAAACCAAGCCAATGCGTTATTACAGCAATTAAAAGCGGCAAAAAGTCAGGTAAAAGAAGAGCGAAAAGCGATAGTATTTGATTATTTAGCGGATACACAAAATCAGTTAGATGAAGTGAGTAACGAGCTTGCTAAAATTCAACAAAGTAGCAAATCACTCGAAGATAGACTTATAAAAGCACAAGTTAGATCGCCAGTACGTGGTACCGTAAAAAATATTGTATCACGCTCTATTGGCAGTGTAATTGACCCCGGCGAGGTGATGATGGAAATTGTCCCTCAAAACGATTTGCTTTTAATTGATACTAAAATTCAACCAAAAGATATCGGTTTTATTCGAGTGGGCATGGCTGCTAAAGTTAAGTTTACTGCTTATGACTTTGTAATATACGGTGGACTTGAAGGTGAAGTTACTTATATTGGTGCAGATGCTCAGTATTTAGAAGATGGAACTGCTTATTATCAGGCTTATATTAAAACAACAATAAGCCAAATAGCAGAGCAAGCAATAATCCCAGGGATGCAAACGCAAGTAGATGTTATTACTGGAAAAAAAACTGTTTTAGATTATTGGCTAAAACCTTTGCTTAGAGCAAAAGCCAATGCAATGCGTGAACCATAATATAGGAATATTAAATGCGTAAATTAGGACTACTCTCTGTTTTAGCCTTAGCCCCAGGGTTATCGAATGCGTTAACGCTTGAGCAATCTGTAGCTGAAACATTAAACACTAATCCGAGATTAATGCAGAAATATGCGAGCTTTGAAGCAAAATACCGCGATAAACGCAGTGCGTTTAGTGAGTATTTACCACAAGTTCGTTTATATGCAGGATATGGATACGAGCGCGTAAACTATAAATCAGGCCGAGAACTTGATAGCGAATTAAATCGTAGAGAAATAGGTTTAAAAATAACACAAATGTTATTTGATGGTTTTAGAACATCATCTGAAGTTGCTAGACTAGATAACGAAGCAAAAGCTGACCAATTGGGTTTAATATCTGCTGCAGAGAATATTAGCCTTGAAGTTGTACAGGTATATTTAGACTTGCTTAAATCAGTTGAGTTAGTTGAGTTGTCAGAGCGAAATATCAACATACATAAAAAAATATTAAGTGATATTGAACAACGACGTCAACGTGGTTTATCAAGCGATGCCGATGTAGCTCAAGTACAGTCTAGACTTGCTACATCACAATCTGGTTTTTTAGCTGCTAAAAATAATCTTCAAGATATTAAAGCAAATTACTATGATTTAGTGGGTCAGTACCCTGATGATTTAATGATTCCTAAAGTGGATGAAACATATATACCAGCCACTTTAGGTGATGCTATAGCAGTCGCTAAAAAATCACATCCAGAAATTATGGCTGCTGTTTTTGATATAGAAGCTGCAAATAAACAAATAGAAAGAGAGAAAAGCGGTTATTGGCCAAAGGTTAGTTTAGAGTTTGATGTAGCTGATAACGATAATATTTCGGGCTCTCCTGGTCGTGATGATAACGGCCGAGTAATGCTTTCTATGAGTTACGATTTATACAACGGTGGCAAAACAAATGCAGATACCGAAGCGGCAAAATGGCGTTACCAAGAAGCCGTAGCAGTTAAAGACACAACTCACCGGCAAGTCGAAGAAGCGACAACCTTTGCATGGAATGCAAACATGTTTTTAGCTGAGCAAAAAGGCTTTTACGAAGAAAATGTTGGCTATGCTGAAGTTGCTCAAAAAGGGTATGAACGCCAATTTTCATTAGGTCGTCGTTCGTTATTAGATGTACTTGATTCGCAAATTGAGTTGTTTACAGCGCGTCGTAACTATATTGAATCGGCTTATGATCAACGCAAAGCAAGCTTTAGGCTTGTAAATGCAACAGGGCGTTTAGTTAGAGCTCTTAGGGTTGATAAACCTGAAGCATGGCTACTAGGAGATAGATAATATGAAAAGCATTATGTTTTTAAGTCTTGCATTATTACTGTCTGGCTGTGCTAGCGATGCAAAAAAATATGAGTATCAAGTTCAATCAAAAGATTTATTTGACCAAGACCGCGACGGTGTTATTAACGCAAGAGACAAGTGTGCTGAAACACCGATAAGAGCCAAAACAAATAATGATGGTTGCCCTAAAGAGCAAAAAATAACGACATCAAGAAACGTTGTTATTGAATTTGGTTACGATAAATCGACGCTAACGGATGATGCAAAAGCAAAAGTAGTAAGTTTTGCTAATAGTGTTGTTGATGTGCCAGGTATTACTATTTTATTAATTGGTGATACTAGCTTAGAAGGGTCATTAGAATATAACCGTAAGCTTGCTTTAAAACGAGTTGAAACAGTTAAAGCGGCTTTGTTAGCGCAAGGTGTTAAAAATATAGAAATAACTGAGCAAACATTTGTTGATTCAAAAGATATTCCTAAAGTATTAGCTGGCAGAAAAACACGAGTTATAGCGTTAGTTGATGGAGAGAGTTCTGTTGAACTAGAAAAGCAATTTGATTTATATAATGCCGGTTTTTAAATAATTATACAAATACAGTTTAAAAAGCCCGTTTTATACGGGCTTTTTTATTGCTTAAGTTTATATTAACGTGGATGTGCCAAAATAAACTAACCACTTTATTTTTGGCACTATAAAAGGAAAATTATATGGCAATTCAAAAAAAGCTAAAAGAAAAAACACGTAATTTTATTGATTCTAAGCATATGCTTAGCGGTATTACAGTGGCGTCGTTTTTAGAGTCAACCATAGTGCCTATTCCACTTGAGGCTGTATTAGTACCGCTAATGCAAGCTCGTAGAGAGAAGCTATGGCTTATCGCCTTAATGGCGACATTAGGCTGTATTGTAGGTGCATTGTTTGGCTATGCGTTGGGTTATTATTTATTTGATGCGGTTGGCGATTGGATTATTAATACATTTTCGAGCCCTGAACAATTTGAAAACGTTAAACAGCAAATGCAAGACCAAGGTTTTTGGTTTGTTATAACGCTTGGCATTGTGCCTATTCCGTTTCAAATAGCGATGCTTGCAGCAGGCGCGACTAAGTACTCTATTTGGCTATTTTTATTAGCCTCGGGTATTGCGCGTTCTATTCGTTACTTTGGCTTGGCTATTATTGTTTATTATGCAGGTAATGAAGCTGAGCGAATCATTAGTAAACATAAAACTAAAGCGATGATTGGTATTACTATTTTAGTGTTGGGGTTATGGGGGTTAAGCACCTTAATTTAAGGTCTGATTTATATGGTGTGTTATAGTTTTTAACGATTAATTAAAACGTAAATATAAGAATTCCTTATGATTAAATTTGAAACCGTAAGTTTAAAGTTAACTCGCTTTGTGTACATTACGCGGTTAAATAAGCTGCTTATGCTTGCGTTACTTTCTTTTATTGTGGTTTTTACTATTTATAACTTAGTGGCTTTTTCGCACTTAGATATTAAAAATAGCATGTATGGATTTACGAGCGACCTAATAAACTTAATTGTTATTGTTACCGTATTTTGGGTTGTTCAGTGTTCTAAGTTGGCAAAAAAAGCGTATGTATATGTCACGATTGGCTTGCTGCTATGGATAGTGGGTATGACAACTGATTTACTCAATGAGGTAGTTGTACAGCCAGGGTGGATTGATATTTATTTAAACGATTTATGTAAAACGCTGGGTATGGTGATCACTGCCTATGGGTTATTTAAAACAATGTTATTTATGCAAAAGATGCACAACAGATTAGCGCAAGAATTTGTTATTGACGAATTAACAAAGGTATATAACAGACGTTGCTTTTATCAAAATGTTAAAAATGCAGTTACTAATCCGTACACTATTTTAATTATTGATATTGACCACTTTAAATCCATAAATGACAATTTTGGCCATGATATGGGAGATCAAGTACTCAAAGAGTTTGCAGGGAAAGTAAATGCTCTATTTGAAAGCGAAAATATCTTTGCTCGTATAGGCGGAGAAGAGTTTGCGGGTTATTTTCCATCAAGTAACATTGATGATGTCGCTAAATTTTCTCAGGCTGTTTTAGAGCTTGTTCATACTATTAAGGTTAAGGATGATCGCTTTTTAACTGTGAGTATAGGTATTGCTAAGCGGATTAGCGACGAAGCACTTGATAGTGTAATGAAACGCGCTGACCAAGCTTTATATTTAGCTAAAAAAAATGGTCGAGATCATTTTGAAATTGCCCCGTAAGCGTTTTAATTATATAAAAACACGTCCTTATTATTTGCACATTTACTACACTTTTTAACGTTTTCGTAAGGAAATGTCAGTGAGGGTAATGCTTTGTAAATCATGAAATTAAAATAGAATGTTTGGGTCATAATGGGGATATTAATAATAAGGAATAACCTTAATGACTAACTCCCTTTTAAAAGCTGCATTACCCTTAAGTCTAATTACTATTTTGTCGGGCTGCGGCTCTGACGATAGCTCAAGCTCTACAGGTTACATCCAATTGTATAACGGCTCTTACAATAGCCCATACACACGTTTGTTTGTTGAAGAAACAGAGCGCTCAGGCGCTGATTTTGCTGATGTAACTACTCGCCATAACTACAGCACAGACACTTATGATGTAAGTTTTGAGTACCTAGATGCTAACGACAGCTATATAACAATTAGCGATCAAGAAATTTCTATTAAGGGTGACAAAACACAGTTAATAGTAATGAGTGGTAACTTTGATGAACCTACATTTACAGAGCTTAGCGTACCTATTACAAGCGATACGGGTGAGTTTAACTTAGGGTTTTATAATATTGCAGGAGAGGACACTAACTACGATATTTACTTAGCAACTGATGATGGTGTATTTGAAAGCGCGACACTTTTCTCATCAGCTCAATATTTAAGTGAGTTAGATCTGCAAAGCGTTGATGAAGGTTATTACACTATTTACATAACAGAAGCGGGCAGCAGTGATGTTGTGTACGAGTCGTCATCTGTTTATTTATACGATGAAGCAAGTTATGTAGCAATGATCCGCCCAAGTTATGCAACAGAAGAAGGCGGCATTACGCTTGATGTAGTAACCGATAATAACTACGTTACTGAGCTTAAACACCAATCTGCTCTGGGGCAATTACGTTTTATAAATACCGTTGATGACTACTCGCCAGTAAGCTTTTCTGCTACACGCGGTACAACTGTAAACACAACAAATACAGTCGCTAGTGACTCTTATACCGATTATGTTGAACTTTCGCCTAATAGTTACAGCGTAGCGATGTACGACGAAGAAGGTACAAAACTAGCTGATAACTTTTTAATGACGCTAGAGCGCGAGCAAAGTGCGGTGGGTATTTTTTATAACGACGCAGATAACGGTTTACGTATGATGAGCGTTGAAGAAAATCTAACACCAAGCAGTTACAGCCATACGGTATCGGTTGTAAACCTAATTGAAAGCTACGCAGGGCAGTCGGTTTCAGATGTAGATGTGTACTTTACACTTAACGGCGAAACGGTAGACGACACTAGTAACGTAGTCGATGGCCTAGATAAGTATGACCAAGAAGAGCAGGTTGTAGATAACGAAATTTACACGGTTTATGTTGTTTACGAAGACAACGGCCAGCAAATTGTGCTTATTCAACAAAGCGATATGGACTTTACACAAGAGGGTAACTACATATTGATTTTAGAGCATGATGAAACAACAAGCTCTGGTTATAAGATGACCCTAGAGCGCACTATTACCGATAGTGTTGAATAAACCTAAACATATTAAGTAGCATAAAGCCTAAGCACTTTAAGTACTTAGGCTTTTTTATTGAACAAAATTTACCTACTCATTAATAATTAGGTACACTCAGGGCATAATAATTAATAAGAGTGTGCCATGGATGATTTAGTTGGGTTAGCCGTCATAGTAATACTGGTTGTAGTTGCCGGTGCTATTTGCGGCTTAATTGCGCTAGTGCAGTTAAATGCATTAAAACAAGAAGTTGCTGTTTTAAGGGCCAAAATAACACATCTACAAACACATAAATCGATATCGCAAAGTGAACCTCAAAGTGAAGCATCTACGGCTCAGGCAGCGATTTCAATAACAGAGCCAATTGCTCATAAAGCACAGCCAAGCTTAACGTCCCAAAACGCGTCGCCACCTGTAATAAATCAGCTATCAGCACCTCCTAAAAAAGCCAAACCAGCTGAAGCATCAGCCATAGAATTACTATTTAATAAATTGCGCGCAGGGTTTGAAGAGAACTGGATGACCTGGATAGGCGCAATAGCGCTTGCGTTTGGGGGCATCTTTTTAGCTAAATACAGCCTAGAAGCGGGATTATTATCGCCTGTAATGAGGTTGAGTTTAGGCGGCTTATTTGGGCTTGGCCTAATTGCAGCCGCAGCTTATTTACACCATAAACGCATTGTATTTGAAGGCTTTAATAATTACATACCCGCAGCGCTTGCAAGCGGCGGGTTTATTACCTGTTTTGCTTTAACGCTTTTAGCTTACAGCAGTTACGACATGCTGAGCCCTACCGTGGCATTTTTTGCGTTAGCTATTATAGCAATTAGTGCAAGCGCGATGGCGCTTAGGTTAGGCCCGCTATTGGCCGTGCTTGGTATTATTGGCGCTTACAGCGTACCAATATGGGTTAGCACTGGCAGTGGTAACTTATTTGCGCTGTTAATGTATATTGGCTTTGTAAGTTTGTCGGCTGCGTTAGTTGCACATAAAGTACAACGTATTTGGCTATGGTATTTACTATGGGTTGGGCACATTGGCTGGTATTTAGTTGGTTTTACGCTACTTAAAGCTAATACCGTTTGGTTAATGGGGGCATTTGCTTTACTTAGTATTGTAGGGTTAATTGCTATACCGCGCTTAGGTCTAAAACTAAATGTTATTGAACATCGCCCGCACAGTTTAAAACGCTTAATTAAAGTGCTTCCAGATCATGCATTACTACTCGCTTTTATTGCGCCCTTAATATTTACTATGTTGATCAGTCACTTTGATATGCAGTGGCAAGCAATCGGCGTGTTAAGTATTGTATTGGTGTTGTTTTTAGTCCTTAAAAATAGCCGTTGGGATATTTGGCAGGGCGTAGCGTTAGTTATTTCAACGCTATTAGTATTAGGCGCTGAGCGCACGCATCTTTCGCCAAATCTATATGATGACGCCCTCTTTGTATTCAAAAATGAGTATGGTTTGGGTTTATTACTCGGGTTGTTACTTACCGCTTTTGGGCTCTATTACGGTAAAAAACAGATTAAGCGTTTAGCGTTTCATATTACGGGGGCATTTAGTGCATTTGTAATGATAGCTACTTTATATACGCTTATTCCTAATTCTGCGTTAAGTACTGCATATCCACTTTGGGCCGTTGCATTGTTTGTAGTGGCGGCTATTTTAATAAAGCTCGCGCAGCATAATACAACGCTATTTCAGCGTTTTACTTATTGGGTAGGGGCTAATGCCAATATTACGTTAGCAGTTACCATGCTATTAAGTGACAGCGGCCTAACCATTGCACTGGCTGTACAAGTATTACTTATAAGCGTACTTATAAAACGCTATAACGTGCCTATGCCGCATTGGCCTATAAAAGCCTTAGTTGCTGCGTTATTACTGCGCTTAACGCTTGCGCCTTGGACACCAAGCTACGATGCGTTAACGGTATTTGGTTTGCATTGGAGTATTGTGGTTTATCCGTTATGTATCGCGTTATTTTTTGCCGCAGCTAAGTGCTTTGACTCATCAAAACTTAAAATATGGCTCGAAGGTGCAGCCCTTCATTGTTTAGCGCTTTTTATTACTACCGAAACAAGTTATCAGCTAGTAGGGCATTATCCGCAATTTGATTCACTTAACTTTTACGAACAAATACTCCTTACCTGTAACTGGCTTGCATTAGGGTGTGTGTATTTACACAGAGCAAAACTTGCCGGTACTTTAGCTAAGTTATATAAAGTGGCGGGTTTTGCACTTGCGGGGTTAGCAGGGCTTTTTGCTATTAAAACACTACTTGACGATAACCCATTATTTGAATCACTTTACATAGGTGAGCTGCCAATATTTAACTGGTTATTACTATTGTGGTTAGTTCCTGCAGGATTAACGCTTTGGCTGGCCAAGCTTGTAAAACCAATAAATGCTAAAGCTACGCCATTTATATTGGCCGTTGCGGGTGGCTTTATATTATTGGCAATAAACAGCTTTATTCGTCAGTACTGGCAAGGTCCTTATATTTACTTATCCAAAGGGGCGAGCAATGCAGAGCTTTATAGTTACTCTGTTATTTGGTTAGTATTGGGTGCGGGTACTGTTATTTTTGGTCATTTAAAAAATCAATTATTAATACAAAAAATAGGCCTAGGCATACTAGCTGCAGTTATTGTTAAAGTGTTTTTAATTGATATGGCTAACTTGGAGGGCTTACTTAAAGCGCTTTCGTTTATTGGATTAGGGCTTTCGTTGGTGGGGTTAAGTTGGTTGTTCCAAAAGCTTAGAAGCCGAGTAAATCCAGTTTAATTTTATGAACACTTTATAAAGCAAAGCCCAGTGAAGATACTGGGCTTTTTGTTTTACGCTATTACTTGATAGCTTTTAACTAGAACACTTTTAACTAGAACACTTTTAACTAGAACACTTTTAACTAGATCACTATGTACTGTGATTAAGCAGTGCCTTTAGTTTGCCCGGTTTAATTGGCTTACTTAAATAATGAATATTAGCGGCTTTGGTTTCTTGCTTAAGCTCGGTGTCGCGCACGGCGGTAATTAAAATAGCAGGGACTTGGCTTTGCCAAATTTCGCGCAGGGTTTTAATTAGCGTTATCCCATCGCAGTCATTGCCTAATTGGTAGTCCATTAAAATAACATCGGGTGCACCGTTTTCTTTAGCATGCGCCAGTACATTATCTACGTTATCAAAAAGGGTGTAATTAGCTTGCCACTTTTTAAGTAAGCTTGCCATTGCTGCTAAATTTTCAGGGTCGTCGTCTACGGCAACAATATTAATTGCTGCACGGTTTTCTATTAGGCTGTTTGTAGTACTTTTTTGTTGTACAAACTGCTCGTCACCATAAGGTACCTCAATGCTAAAGCGGCTACCTTTATTTGGCTCAGAATGCACATCAAGCGGCAAACTTAATAAGTCAGCCATACGTTTTACAACACCTAAGCCTAAGCCTACGCCTTTGTTATCGCCCGACTCCACACGGTAAAAGTCGTTAAATATTTTGGCTTGCTCTACTTCGCTAATACCGGGGCCTGTATCCCATACTTCTATTCGTAAATTGTGCTTTCGGTTCCTGCAGGCAATTAATACACGGCCATTGTCGGTGTATTTAACTGCATTAGAGACCAAGTTTTGAATAATTCGGCGCAAATAGGTTATATCGCTGTGCACAATTTGTTGGTTTGAACGCACACTAAGCTTAAGGCCTTTATCACTTGATAAAATAGCGTATTCACTTTGTAGTGGCGCTAAAATATCTTCAATATAAAAGTGGCGAGGGGTAGGGGTCATAGCGCCTTGCTCAAGCTTAGCTATTTCAAGCAATGCCGACATTAAATGCACGGTTGAATCGAGACTGTCGCCTAGTTTTTCAAAGCTGTTTTGGTTAGTGCTGTCGAGCTGTTTTTCGTCAATAGCGGCAAGGTATAAACGTGCTGCATTTAACGGCTGTAAAATGTCGTGGCTCGCCAGTGCTAAAAAGCGCGTTTTACTGTCGTTGGCTTGCTCTGCTTCTCGTTTAGCTAAAGTAAGTGCTTGCTCAGTTTGTACACGGCTATCTATTTGAGCTTGTAAGTCTTTATTGATAGTTTGCACTTCTTGAGTACGTGCTTCTATGCGGTTTTCAAGATCCATGTTTACTTCTTCAAGCGCATTTTGCGTACTTATGTGGTTTGTAATATCTGAAAAGCTGGTAACAAATCCGCCATCGGGCAGCGGATTACCAATCATTTCGTATACTTGGCCATTACGACGGTGGCGAATAAAATGATGCGAGCTGCCATATTTTAAATGCTGTACACGTTTTTCTACTTGGCGTTCTATTTCACCAGGGCCACATTCACCACGGTTAGCGTTGTATCTAATAATGTCTTCTATGGGTTGGCCTACTTCTAAAAAGCCTTCAGGGTAGCCAAACATTTCATTGTAGCGTTTGTTCCATGCAACGAGTTTTAAATCTTTATCAACAACTGAAATACCGTGGCTTAAATTTTCGAGTGAGGTAAATAACAGATTTTGATTAAATTGCAACGCTTGTGTGGTTTCGTCAAAAAAGTTTACAACTTCTTCAAACGCCATACGTTTACCCGACGATACCGTATGTATTAATGCTTGCGCTGACGATGCACCAAGCACGCCTGTTAACGCGCGTTCGCAGTAGGCTATAAATTCAGGCTCTGGGTGTGCGTTGTTATCACTTAAATGATGGGCGAGTGCGTAATGGGCCAGTACTTGTTGGCTGCGCTGAATACCTAGAAATGTTTGCAGTAGTATTTTAAAGTCGTAAACGGTGGCTTTTACGTCTTTATTTAAGCGCCTTGATAAAATAGCCTGATCTTTAGGGTTAACAAAAGCAGCGGCCTGAATTTTATCAATTAAGCGCTCCTCAGCCCCAAGTGAAAAACTAATATAACAACCAATATTGGCAAACAAAGCTATCAAGGTTCCACGCGTTATAAGCGTTTGTTGCAGCTCGCTATCAAGGGTTGTGCCGGCATCGAGTATTGGCAGCATTAAAAATAGTATCCAGCAAATAAAGCCTGCTACCAAACCCGCATACACCCCATAAGCATGACCTTTTCGCCAATATAAACCACCCACAATAGAGGGTAGCAATTGGGTAACAAGTGAAAATGCGACCAAGCCCATACTGGCCAGTGCGCTACTATGGCCAAACCATTGCTGATAGAAATAGGCCAAAATTAATATGCCTGCAATAGCAAAGCGCCTTACAAGTAATATACGAGACTTATAACTGCTGGTAATTAAGTTACGTTTAAACTTTCTACGCAGCATTAACGGCAATACCACATCGTTTGAAATCATCGTGCTTAATGTAAGCGTTGCTACCACTATCATTGCGGTGGCGGCAGATAGTCCACCTATAAATACAAAAGTGGTTAAGAATGCATTGTCGTTAATTAGCGGTAGGGCAAGTACAAAGCTGTCGGGTGAATAACCGCTGCCAATTTCAGGATGAATGGCCGCAGTCGCAATAGGTAAAATCATTGCGGCTGTTAGTAGTAAATACAGCGGAAAAGCCCAGCGAGCGGTAAGTAAGTGGCGTTTGTTTTGGTTGTCGACCACGGTTACATGAAACTGGCGAGGCAAACATATAATAGCCGCTGCAGCCATTAAAGACTGGCCAATAAAGTTAAAGCTAAAAAAGTTAAAATCGCTCCAGTGACCCCAAATAGATTCAGTTACTTTGTTCGTGGTGGCTTCGGGTAAATTAAAAAGTGTAAATACTGCAAGCCCCGCAACGGCAATAAGAGCAATAAGTTTAATCATAGATTCAAATGCAACAGCGAGCATTAAGCCAGAGCGATATTCAGTTACATCAACTTTGCGAGTACCAAAAAATATAGCAAATAAAGCCATAATTAGTGTGGCAGAAAGCGCGAGCATATCGCCGGATATTTTATTACTGTTTTGCAAAAGTAAAAAGCTTGTACTAAGCGCTTTTAATTGCAGTGCAATGTAGGGAATGGTTGCCAGTAATGCGATTACAGTAACCATTATTGCTGTAGTTTGACGTTTGCCGTAACGAGCTGAAATAAAGTCAGCAATAGTCGTTATATTTTGTTTTTTACTTACCAGTACCAGCTTACGTAAAAATCCTTGGCCGAATAAAAACAGCAACGCAGGGCCTAATAATATTGGCAAGTAACTCCAACTGCTGGTAGCGGCTGTTCCTACCGAACCGTAATAAGTCCAAGAGGTACAGTAAATCCCGAGTGAGAGTGAATACACAAATGGGTGATGGCTAATACGCTTTGCTAAAGGGGTTGTTTTATCGCCCCAATTGGCAAGCCAAAACAGCACACCTATATAACTTAAAGCAACAATAATGAGTACGGCAGTCATGTTGTTATTAAACCTTATTATTTTAAATAATCCCTCATCCCTATGAGGGATTAACACAATACCAGAACTGAGGTTAAGTGTGAGGGTTGAATTTAAAATAAAACTTTTATTTTATTTATATCTTACTGAATATTAACAGTAAAAATAAAACACCCTTGAGCATTAGACTAATGTCGCATTAATGACCAACTTATCAATTTAATCATAAAGCCAGCTTACAAAAACAGCCTAAGTAATTGAAATAATATAAAAATATATAAAACACGCTTGAATGATAAATACAGTTTACGTAAACGTTAACAAGCTGTTACGACTATGGTCTCAATTCAATATGTAACCAGCGTTGCTAAATTGGTAAGCGAAGATAAAAAACCACTCATCGCGATATTGCGGTGCTTAAAGGGGAAAACAAAAATGGCTTTTAAAGATGAAGAACAAGCAAAAGCTTATTGGGCAGAAAACATTTCGCTGTTATTTAAACTGTTAGCAGTGTGGTTTGTCGTGTCTTTTGGCTTTGGCATATTACTGGTTGATGTACTTAATGAAGTACGTTTTTTTGGGTTTAAACTTGGCTTCTGGTTCGCCCAGCAAGGCGCGATTTATACCTTTGTTGCTTTGATTTTTGTGTACGTTTTCAAAATGAATACGTTAGATAAAAAATACGGCGTAGACGAATAGGAGCTAAGCAATGGATGTTCAAACACTCACGTTTTTAATTGTTGGTTTAAGCTTTGCGCTTTATATCGGCATAGCAATATGGGCCCGAGCGGGTTCAACCAAAGAGTTTTATGTAGCGGGCGGCGGCGTACCTCCTCTTGCTAATGGTATGGCAACAGCTGCCGATTGGATGAGCGCCGCGTCGTTTATTTCAATGGCGGGTATTATTTCGTTTGCAGGTTACGATGGCAGTGTTTACTTAATGGGGTGGACAGGTGGTTATGTACTATTAGCCATGTGTTTAGCGCCTTACTTACGTAAATTCGGCAAGTTTACTGTGCCAGACTTTATAGGCGACCGTTACTATTCACGTACCGCGCGTTTAGTTGCTATTTTTTGTGCCATATTCATTTGTTTCACTTATATAGCAGGGCAAATGCGTGGCGTAGGCGTGGTATTTTCACGCTTTTTAGAAGTAGAAATTGAAACCGGTGTTTACATTGGCATGGTGATTGTATTCTTTTATGCGGTACTTGGCGGCATGAAAGGCATTACCTACACACAAGTAGCGCAGTATTGTGTACTTGTATTTGCATACCTTGTACCAGCCATTTTTATCTCGATGATGATGACGGGTCACTTCTTCCCACAAACCGGTTTTGGTGCCACATTAATTGGCAGCGACGGCGTATACGTACTTGATAAACTAGATGGCCTAAGTGCTGAACTTGGTTTTGCGCAATATACCGAAGGCTCTAAGAGCATGATTGACGTGTTCGCTATTACTGGTGCGTTAATGGTAGGTACTGCTGGTTTACCACATGTAATTGTACGCTTTTTCACTGTACCTCGCGTAAAAGACACACGTATTTCTGCTGCATGGACTCTTGTGTTCATCGCGATTGTTTATACTACTGCACCTGCGGTTGCAGCCTTTGCTCGCGTAAACATGGTTGATACTATTAATGGTAAAGACGGTAGCGGTACAGCTTACGCAGAAGCACCTGGATGGATTAAAAACTGGGAACGCACAGGTTTAATTACATTTGATGATAAAAACGGCGATGGCAAAATGTTCTACACGGTGGGTAAAATCACCGATCCGAACAGTGCTAACGAAGTAAATGTAGACCGCGACATTATGGTATTAGCAAATCCAGAAATTGCTAATTTACCAGCATGGGTAATTGCACTAGTAGCTGCTGGTGGTATTGCCGCTGCATTGTCTACAACAGCAGGTTTACTACTGGTTATTTCGACCTCCGTTTCGCACGATTTACTCAAGCGAACCCTCAAGCCCGATATTACCGACAAGCAAGAGTTACTTGCAGCGAGGTTGGCAGCCATGGTCGCTATTGTTATCTCCGCGTACTTTGGTATTAACCCGCCTGGATTTGTGGCATCGGTAGTGGCATTTGCCTTCGGCTTGGCGGCAGCGAGTTTCTTCCCAGCAATTATTATGGGTATATTCTCTAAAACAATGAACCGAGAGGGCGCAATTGCAGGCATGGTAACGGGTATTGGCTTTACCGCTGCTTATATTATCTTCTTCAAGTTTGTAAGCCCAGAGCTTAACAATCCTGAACATTGGTTTTTAGGTATTTCGCCTGAAGGTATTGGCTTAATTGGTATGATTATTAACTTTGTAGTAGCTGCAGTTGTTCTTAAATTTACTCAAGCTACACCTATTGAAATTCAAGAAATGGTAGAAGGTATTCGTAACCCTAAAGGGTCAGCTGAAGCGCACGATCACTAGGCAACATTTATAGATATAGTAAAAAAATATAAAGCACCCAAAGCCCGACTTTAGTCGGGCTTTTTATTTGTTTAATAAATAAGTACATTAGATTGGTACATCACCATTTAAAGAGCGAATACAATGAGTGTAGAACAACAAGGAATAGCCCAATACGTTTGTTTGCAAGCGCCTTTTACTATGCTTGATAGCAGCGCATGCGAATACTTTGTAAATCATCTTGATATTATTTACCTTACCCGCGAAAACCAAACTCAGTGGTTACAAAGTGAAAACCCTAAACTATTTTTAATTCGCTCTGGTTTGTACGACCTCGTTGATGGCAAGGGCGATGTTGTTACGCGCTTAGCGCAAGGTGACTATTTTGGTTTTCCGTCGCTATTAACCGGTGAGGCAATTCAAAATAGGTTAGAAGTACAAAAAGAGGGGATAGTGTATATGCTCTCTCAAACGCACTTTGATTTTTTACGCAGAGAATATAAATCGTTTGAGCAATACTTTGTACGCGCTCATGCTAACCGGTTGTTGTCATCGCATTATAAAAGTAAAAACGATAGCTGGTCGGAACGTAAAATATCAGAGCTGATGACGCGCACAGCAATTACGCTTACGCCCGATGCAAGTATTAGGCAAAGCGCTAAAAAAATGAAAGAGCATGGCGTATCGTCAATAATGATAACGCAGCACGCGCACTTAGTAGGGGTTGTGACCGACCGCGATTTACGCAACCGAGTACTTGCCGACGAGGTAGATCCACAAGACGCAGTAGGCAGTATTATGACCGCAAAACCTAAGTTTATATTTGAAAATAACCGGGTGTTTTCGGCGCTGCACTTAATGCTTAAATACAATATTCACCATTTGCCCGTGCTTGACGAAAACCATAACCCGATAGGGATGATAACCAGCACCGATTTACTGCGCCAACAAAAAAGTGACCCCGTACAGCTTATTGGGCGCATATATAAAGCGCACACTGTTACTGATTTGAAACGCTACGCTAAAGAAATTCCCGAACTTTTGCGTAGTTTTTCGTACAACATTGACGACATATCGCTAATTGGTAAATTACTCAGTGGTTTAACCGATGCGCTTACATCGCGCCTGATTCACTTATTTCAAGAAGAGCATGGCGCAGCGCCAACCAGCTTTAGTTTTATTTGCTTTGGCTCGCAAGCACGCGAAGAACAAACCCTGCATTCAGATCAAGATAACGGCTTATTACTCCCTAACGACTTAACCACCGAGCAACACGCTTACTTTAAAAGTATGGGGGAGTTTGTATGCGAGAATTTAGTTGAGTGCGGCATTAGGCGTTGCCCAGGTAATATTATGGCAAGCAGTGATGAGTGCCGTATGAGCGTAAACGACTGGAGCGAGCGCTTTTTTAAATGGATAAAAAGCCCCACACCCAATGCAATGCTTAACTGTAAGATATTTTTTGACCTGCGATTTATTGAAGGTTCAAACGCTTTATACACGGCTTTTTGCGAGCAACTAATTCGTATATCGCGTAACGAGTTATTCTATGCCGCAATGGCAACCGACATAAGCAGCAACAGCGTGCCAATTGGTTTATTTAATAAATTTAAAACCGAAAAAACAGATCAAAATAATAAATACATAGATTTAAAAAAACGTGGTGTCGTAATTATAAATGACATAGTGCGGTTATACGCTTTAAAAGCGGGTATTAGGCGCGCCAACACACAAGAGCGGTTGGACGCACTACTAAAACATAAACTGATCAGCAAAGAAGATATATACAACCTAAAAGACTGCTGGCGGTTCTTAACGCAGCTTCGTTTGAGTACACAAATAAACGAAGAGGGCTTACCGAGTAATTGCATTAACCCTAATAAATTAAACTCACTAGAGCGCCATCAACTAAAAGAAGCGTTTTATCTTGTTAAACAAGCGCAGCAAGCCGCCGCGTTTAAGTTTGCTCGCGGCAGTTTATAATGATGGATTACTAACATGGTAAAAAAGCTGCTCACTCGGTATTTAAAGCGCCGTAAATTACTAGGCAAAAATGCCTTACAACAACGTTACTTAGTGATTGATTTAGAGCTCACTGGGCTTGATGCAAAACAGCACGAAATTGTATCGGTAGCGTGGGTGATAATAGATAACCAATGTATAAAAATGAGCGAGTCGCAGCACCTTATAAATAAAAACGTAAAAAGCCTTGAGCAAAGCCCTGTTTTTCATGGGATTAGCGACGATGCTATAACAAAAGGACAGAGCTTGTGCAGTATATTAACGCAACTAAGCAGCCACTTTAGTGATTGTATTCTAGTGTTTCATAATGCCATGCTCGATTGGGGGTTTTTAAAAATAGCGCTTAAAAATGCCAATATAACAATACGGCCTAAACTCATAATCGACACACTGCATATTGAGCAAAAGCGCTTACTCCATCATTCAACTGAAATAAAACAAGATGATTTAACCCTTAATGCTTGCCGCACACGTTATGAGTTACCAAGCTATCATTTCCATCATGCACTGACCGATGCACAAGCCACCGCCGAGTTACTGCTAGCCCAGTGCCATCAAATAAGCCGTGGCAAAGAGTTAAAAGTAGGCGAGTTGACGTAGGTTGGCTGTAGGCGGGGCTTTATGCCGCGCGAGATAAACTCCCGCCTACAATAAAGAGCAGTTTACTTTTATTGTTATTCGTATAACTATAGGTACAGTTACGTAATCATTATTTACTAATTACTTCAAGGAACGAACATGAAACTCATCACTACTATTTTCTTAACCTTATTCCCACTTATCACTTTTGCTAATTCAAGCTTGCCTGCTAATCGCCATATTGCAGTGCAGGGTACTGCAGAGGTATTAGCAAAGCCCGATATGGCTAAGATTTCTTTTGAAGTAATAAGCTTTAAAGACAAATCACTTGATGCTAAACGTGATGTTGATGATCGAGTAAATTTGTTACTTAAAGGATTAAGCAAGTACGGTGTTAAGGAGACGGATGTTTCTGCTACAAGCCTGTTAACTTACAATGATGACGACAAGTTTAATGTCGAGAGCGGTACAGCAATTAATGCAGGATATGTAGCAACAAGAACACTTAAAGTAACATTAAGAAATATTGAAAAGTTGAATGATTTTATCGATTTTGCATTAAGTGTAAAAATTAATGAACTGACGAATATTGAGCTTATGTCTTCAAAAGCCGCGCAGTTAGAAGCTGAAGCAACACAAGGCGCAATAGATAACGCTATAGTTAAAGGGGGTAAGCTTGCTAAAGCATTTGGCGCAGAGCTTGGAAAAATTTACAGCATTAATTCAAATTCTAACCGTTCAAGTTATGGTTATGGCGCAGATAATTTTGAGAGAATAGTTGTAACCGGTTCTAAAGTTACTAGAAATCCATTTGAGCAAGGTAGATACCTGCAAGAAACTATTACATTTAAATCATCAATAAACGTGGTGTTTGATTTAGAAGTAAATGAATAAGTTAAAATTTTCATTTCAAATACATTTTCATAATGTAAGCTGGCTTTAAGTTTTTGATTAATTTGAAGGTAGCCATATTATGAGCGATGAAAGCAACACGTTAAAAGCACAAACTGAGGCAAAAGTAGCAGCAGGGCGCAAAGGTAATCCTGATTTTATGAAAGGTGTTGATGAAACGATTGCACAAGCAAAAGCGTTTCAACAAGGTGCTAATGCACTTGATTTAAACCAAATTGCACCAAGTTTTGAGTTACCAAATCAACATGGTCAATCGGTGCAGTTAACCGAGTTACTTGCTAAAGGGCCTGTGGTTGTTACTTTTTATCGTGGTAGTTGGTGTCCGTACTGTAATTTACAACTGAAAGCACTGCAGTCACGTTTACCTGAAATTCATGCTTTAGGTGCGCAGCTGGTGGCTATTAGCCCGCAAGTACCCGATGGCTCAATGAGCGAAAGCGATATAAGTAACATGGATTTTTTAGTGCTGAGTGATCAAAATGCCGATGTAGCAGCAAGCTACGGCGTAGCATGGCAAGTGCCCACATTTTTACTCGAGCATATGCGAGTAGACCGAGGCCTAGATTTAGAGTCGGTTAACAATGGCAATAGTAGTGTTTTACCGATCCCTGCCACCTTTGTTTTAGATAAACAAGGTAAAGTGACTTGGCGTTATGTTGATGTTGATTATCGTACTCGTTCTGAGCCAGAAGATATAATTAACGCTTTGAAAAATTTAGTATAAAAAACTTAATTTTAAAAGTCAGACCCCTTGAAGAGCTTGCAATGCCTAAGCTCTTCAACGTTAATTTAAAGTTTCTAATGCTTCCCTCTTATAATCAGATGCAAGGTCGATTACAATACAGACATCTAAAAGGCGTATTGCCTTTATCTGCACGCTAAAAGAGTGGATTTTATATTTCATGGCAATCAAACTTGCAATTAATGGTTTTGGTCGTATTGGTCGAAATATTGTCCGCGCGTTATACGAGTCTGGTTTGAGCAACGATATAAAAATTGTTGCGATTAACGAACTTGCTGATCCTGAAGCTATTGCTCATTTATTAAAATACGACACATCCCACGGTCGTTTTTCTTTTCCTGTAAAACTTGGTGAAGACACTATTAGTGTTGCAGGCGATACCATTGCACTTTTTTGTGAAGAAAACCCAATTGAATTACCTTGGCAAACGCTCGATGTAGACGTTGTACTTGAATGTACGGGTGTTTATCACTCGCGTGAACATGCGCAGTTACATATTACCGCAGGCGCTAAAAAGGTGTTGTTTTCGCATCCGGCCGATAACGATGTTGATGCTACGATTGTATATGGCATTAACGACGATGAGCTTAAAAGCGAGCACACAATTGTGTCTAACGGCTCGTGTACAACTAACTGTGTTGTGCCGGTTATTAAAGTATTAGATGATGCATTTGGTATTGAGTCGGGCGCTATTACAACGATTCATGCGTCGATGAACGATCAACAAGTGATTGATGGTTATCATCATGATTTACGCCGTACTCGCGCTGCAAGCCAATCAATTATTCCAGTTGATACAAAGCTCGCTCGTGGTATAGACCGTATTTTACCTAAATTTAAAGGCCGTTTTGAAGCCATCGCCGTACGTGTACCTACTATAAATGTCACGGCAATGGATTTAAGTGTAACGGTTAATACCGATGTAGATTTAAATGCAGTAAATAATGCACTTAAAGCACAAGCAAAAGACCGCTTAGAAGGTATTTTAAGTTATACCGAAGAGCCGCTTGTATCGGTTGATTTTAATCACGACCCACATTCTTGTATTATTGATGGCACACAAACACGTGTTAGTCACAAACGACTGATAAAGTTATTAGTATGGTGTGATAACGAATGGGGTTTTGCTAATCGTATGCTCGACACAGCGCGTGCTATGATGGCAGTGAATAAGTAATTTATTAATATAATAATTTTAAACGTATTTTTCAGGTTCAGTATCGTTAACTAAGGAGATGTTCATGTCGGTCATAAAAATGGCAGATTTAGATTTAAACGGCAAACGCGTATTAATTCGTGAAGATTTAAATGTACCAGTTAAAGCAGGTAAAGTGACGTCAGATGCGCGTATTCGTGCAGCACTACCTACTATTAAACTAGCCCTTGAGAAAGGCGCTAAAGTAATGGTTATGTCACACCTCGGCCGTCCTACGGAAGGGGAATACGATGAAGCGTTTTCGCTTGCACCTGTAGCTGATTACTTAAACGATGCCCTAGAGCAAACTGTACGCCTTGAAAAAGATTACCTAAACGGTGTTGATATTGCTGATAACGAAGTGGTTGTTTTTGAAAATGTGCGCTTTAACAAAGGCGAGAAGAAAAACGACGAAGCGCTATCTAAGCAACTAGCAGCACTGTGTGATGTATATGTAATGGATGCATTTGGTACGGCTCACCGTGCACAAGCGTCTACCCATGGTGTTGGCTTATTTGCCGATGTTGCATGTGCAGGTCCATTGTTATCGGCTGAGCTTGAAGCGTTAGGAAAAGCACTTGATAATCCAGCGCGTCCATTAGTAGCGATTGTTGGTGGTTCTAAAGTATCTACTAAGCTTACCGTTTTAGATTCACTTTCTAAAATTGTTGACCAATTAGTTACCGGCGGCGGTATTGCAAATACCTTTATTGCTGCATCAGGTAGCCCAGTTGGTAAATCGCTTTACGAACCTGATTTAATGGATGAAGCGAACCGTTTATGTGCAGCAGCGATTGCTAATAATGGTGAAATTCCGGTACCGACTGACGTAGTGGTTGGTAATGAGTTTTCTGAATCTGCTGTAGCTACACTTAAAGATGTAAGCGAAGTAACAAGCAATGATATGATTTTTGATATTGGCCCTGATACAGCGAGCAAGCTTGCAAAAATTATTGCAAATGCAGGCACTGTTGTATGGAATGGTCCAGTTGGCGTGTTCGAGTTTGACCAGTTTGGTAATGGTACTCGTGCTATTGCACAAGCAATTGCTAACTCAAATGCGTTTTCAATTGCGGGTGGTGGTGATACCTTAGCCGCAATCGATAAATACGGCATTGCCGATAAAGTATCTTATATTTCTACTGGTGGTGGTGCGTTCTTAGAGTTTTTAGAAGGCAAAAAACTTCCAGCAGTTGAAATGCTAGAGTCGCGCGCTAAGTAATTTTAGTGGCGTAAGGTGAGGGGGTAATAGCCCTCACCGACAATTAATTACTAAATACCTCTCACCCTAATTTAGTCGTTAATTTAGACGGAATATTACTGCAAAGCAGTGGTTTTTCGTGGCGTTGTTATAACGCCAAACTAACACATCCGTTCAAACTAGATGGTAGGGAACTACTGTCGATAAATTGGAGAATACCCAATGGCTTTAATCAGTATGCGACAACTTTTAGATCATGCAGCAGAGCATGGTTACGGCGTACCTGCTTTTAATGTTAACAATCAAGAGCAAATGCGCGCAATAATGGAAGCGGCTGACAAAACAAACAGCCCAGTAATCGTTCAGGGATCAGCTGGTGCACGTGCTTATGCTGGTGCTCCATTTATTCGTCATATGATTTTAGCAGCCGTTGAAGAATGGCCACATATCCCAGTTGTAATGCATCAAGATCACGGCACATCGCCAGGTGTGTGTCAGCGTTCAATTCAGCTTGGTTTTTCATCAGTAATGATGGATGGCTCGTTAATGAGCGACGGAAAAACCCCTTCAAGCTACGAATACAATGTAGAAGTAACGCGCGAAACTGTTGCGATGGCGCATGCCTGTGGCGTATCGGTTGAAGGCGAGCTAGGTGTACTTGGTTCACTTGAAACAGGTGAAGCTGGCGAAGAAGATGGCGTTGGCGCAGAAGGGTTATTAACAACTGATCAAATGCTAACAGACCCTGAAGAAGCGGCTGATTTTGTAAATAAAACACACGTTGATGCACTTGCAATTGCTTGCGGTACTTCACACGGTGCTTATAAATTTACTCGCCCACCAACAGATGACATTTTAGCGATTGATCGCATTAAAGCGATTCATGCCCGTATTCCTAACACGCACTTAGTGATGCATGGCTCATCTTCAGTTCCTCAAGAATGGTTAGAAATTATTAATCAGTACGGTGGCGAAATTCCAGAAACTTATGGTGTGCCAGTTGAGCAGATTGTTGAAGGCATTAAGTTTGGTGTTCGCAAGGTAAATATTGATACCGATTTACGTTTAGCATCTACCGGTGCAATTCGCCGTCATATGGCGCTTAACCCATCTAACTTTGATCCGCGTAAATACCTAGCTGAAGCTACAAAAGCAATGACAGAGATTTGCGTTGCACGCTATAACTCGTTTGGTACTTCTGGTCAGGCTAGTAAAATTAAGCCAATTTCACTTGATGAAATGCACCTTAAATACTTAAGCGGCGAACTAGACCCTAAAATTAGATAATAGATCAATTTATAATTGATCATTATTAGGGCCTGTTTATCTTTCGAGGTTGAATTTGCAGCAGTATGTTTGGTATTTAGGCAAGGCAGAGCCTATGCAGTGTGGTTATTCCCTATAAATAGGCGATAACGTGGAATAAATGCCAAACATGCGCTGCCCGAAGGGTTCTGCTTAGGGGCTATTTACTCTTTGTTGCCTACATGGATGTAGGTAAGGGGCGTGAGCAGGACGCGGAAGCTTTGCTCGGTTTTTACTTAGCCCGCTAGGTTACAAACCTCACGCCGCGATTAAATCGCCCCTAGATTGAACAAATTTTAATCATGAAAGGTCAACAGGCCCTAAGCCAGTAACTTTGTTGCTGGCTTTTTTAATGTCAGCCCTTTTTATATTACAGATTACGGTTTTTTGATCAGATCACTGCATTACCAACGCGGAATTTTGGGATCACGCATTTACTAACACAGCCTTTTTCGGATCATTACTTTACTAAGCCAAATACACTTTAATGCTATATATGGGTTCTGAGATAATTTGATCGTTATTTATTTGTACAAACAATCAACAACTTATGGCTTTGACTAGGTACAACTCTGATCTGAGGGTTGATCGGCTTGGTAAAAATCTGATCCTTTATTTGGAGCTTAGTAAAATTTAGATCTATTTTTGAACGTATTGTTTGTTACACAGGCGGGTTTGTTGATTTTAAAATGGCTTTAAAGCTACTTTTAAACGATCGATCTGTAAAAATGTCTTGGTTAGTAAAACAATGATCCCAGCTAGTTTGATATTGTTTAGTGGTTTAAATAGCGATACAAAAAAGATAATTTCAAAAAGTTAGCTATTACATAAATTTATCGTAAATCTCTTTTTATTACGTTAAATATTAAAAAGGTTTTAAAAATATGACGTTAATGAGGTTTTTTGTCACTAATTTGTGTTTTTTTTACCACCATTTTAATTTACACGTTACACTTTCATAAAAATGTCATACTTAGTCATAATAATGAAAACTAATTCGATAGCGTAAGAGATAAATTGGAATGTCACGTAAAGTACTAGTCGTAGATGACGAAGCTCCTATCAGGGAGATGTTGGTTTTTGTTTTAGAGCAAAATGGATTTCAAGCAATTGAAGCAGAAGATTACGACTCTGCTATTGCAGCTATGGTTGAACCTTACCCAGATATGGTTTTACTTGATTGGATGTTACCAGGTGGAAGCGGCATTCAAATTGCTAAAAAGTTTAAGCAAAACGAACACACCCGCCAAATCCCAATTATTATGCTTACAGCTCGCGGCGAAGAAGAAGACAAAGTACGCGGCCTTGAAGTAGGTGCAGATGATTACGTCACTAAGCCGTTTTCTCCTAAAGAGCTTATGGCACGTATTAAAGCGGTTATTCGTCGTGTATCGCCAACCTCATTAGAAGAAGCTATTGAAGTACATGGCCTGCGTTTAGACCCTATTTCGCATCGTGTTACCTCAGAAGGTAACGAGCTTGATATGGGGCCAACCGAATTTAGATTACTGCACTTTTTTATGACTCACCCAGAGCGTGTTTATAGCCGTGAACAACTGCTTGATCATGTGTGGGGAACTAACGTTTACGTAGAAGATCGCACGGTTGATGTGCACATTCGTCGCCTGCGTAAAGCAATTGGCCCACTTGGACATGACCGTTTGGTGCAAACAGTACGTGGCGCTGGGTATCGTTTTTCAAGTAAGCTGTGATCAGCTTAAAACTTAGCTAATGTGTAAAATACGCATGTATTACTACTCTAAGGTAAAGTGAGTGTATGTATCGAGTTGTTAATAAACAGGCGTTAGTTAAACGCCTGTTTATCTATTTTTTACCCTTACTATTAATTGGTGTGCTGGTTGGCGCGCCATTTTTGCTTTTATTTTTAGGATCTTTTTCCCTCCTTATTTGGCACTACCATCAACTTTATCGTTTGAGCGATTGGCTACTTAATCAACGCAGCTTTAATCCGCCAGAGGGTGAGGGGGCATGGGAGCAAGTGTTCGAAGGTATTTATCATCTCCAGCACCGTAATCGTAAAAAACGTAATGAGCTTGCAGATTTAATTCGTCGCTTTCGCGATGGGGCTGAAGCGGTACCTGATGCGGTTGTGGTATTACAAAACGATTTAAGTATTGTGTGGTGTAATCAATTAGCCCTTAAAGTGCTTGGTTTGCAGTGGCCTACCGATCATGGTCAGCGCCTTGATAATTTAATTCGCGAACCTAAGTTTGCTAAATACATGCACAAAGGCGAATTTGACGACGCGCTTGAGCTGGATAACGGTCACAGTATTGAGCAGGTGCTTGAGTTTAGGGTAATGCCATATGCAAGTACGCAACTTATGGTTGTGGTACGTGATGTAACGCGCTTAAAACAGCTTGAACAGATGCGTAAAGACTTTGTAGCCAATGTGTCGCATGAACTACGTACACCGCTTACAGTGGTTACAGGGTATCTTGAGATGATGGATGGCGACATGATGCCGCCGCCAGCAATGTGGAACAAAGCGCAAAATACCATGCTTGAACAATGTAAGCGCATGGATAGCTTAGTCAGCCAATTATTATCGCTTTCGCGTATTGAAGGTGCACGGCGCCAAGACAACGATAAAGCTATAAATGTACCGCAATTACTTGGTTATATTCACACTGAAGCAAACTCAATTAATCAAGACAAAGGCCACGAACTTATTTTTGATATTGATAAAACCCTTGATATTAAAGGCTCTGAGGATGAACTGCGTAGTGCGTTTTCTAATTTAGTATTCAACGCGATTCATTACACAAAACCAGGCGGTAAAGTAGAAGTTTGCTGGCAGCGCAAAAACAATAAAGCGTGTTTTAGTGTTACCGATAATGGTGATGGTATTGCGCCTGAGCATATTAACCGATTAACTGAGCGTTTTTATCGTGTTGATAAAGCTCGCAGTAGAACAACAGGTGGCTCAGGCTTAGGGCTCGCTATAACAAAACATGTGTTAACTCGCCATGATAGTAAATTAAATATTCGCAGTGAAGTTAACAAAGGATCGTGTTTTTCTTTTGAATTTTCAATAGATAAGATAGTTTCGCTGACTAAATAATTAAGCTAATAGGTCAAGTCATAAAAGTGTCATTTAAGAGTAATGTAACTGTCATGTACTCACTTTAGAGTGGGCAGCAGTTAGAAAATGGAACGAACAAACCGGAGAACTCTACATGAAATTTAAAAACTTAGTTGCCGCAATGGGTGTGGCTGTTACAACTTTCGTATCTGCACAAGCAGTTGCTCTAGACCAAAATATTCCTGAGTATCAAAAAATTAGTGGTGTTTCAGGCAACTTTTCATCAGTAGGTTCTGACACTTTAGCCAACATGATGACGTTTTGGGCTGAAGAGTACAAACGTATTTACCCAAATGTAAATATTCAGATTCAAGCAGCAGGTTCTTCTACTGCTCCACCGGCACTTACCGAAGGTACAGCTAACCTAGGTCCAATGAGCCGTAAAATGAAATCTAAAGAAATCGAAGCGTTCGAAAAACGTTACGGTTACAAGCCAACAGAAGTTCGCGTAGCTATTGATGCACTTGCTGTATTTGTACATAAAGATAACCCAATTGAAGGTCTTCGTATTGACCAAGTAGATGCTATCTTTTCATCTACTCGTAAATGTGGCGCACCAGAACAAGTTAACCGTTGGAGCGATGTTGGTCTAACAGGTGATTGGGCAGCTAAAGATGTGCAACTTTACGGACGCAACTCAGTATCAGGTACGTATGGTTACTTTAAAAAGAAAGCACTTTGTAAAGGTGATTTCCGTAATAACGTAAATGAGCAACCGGGTTCTGCATCAGTAGTACAGTCAATTTCATCTTCATTAAATGCAATTGGTTACTCAGGTATTGGTTATAAAACATCAGGCGTACGTACAGTACCGCTAGCTAAAAAAGGCGATAACTTTGTTGATGCAACACTTGATAACGTTGCACAAGGTAAATATCCATTATCTCGCTTTTTATACCTTTATGTGAATAAGCACCCAAACAAGCCGTTGTCTCCAATGGAAGCGCAATTCTTAAAAATGGTACTTTCAAAAGATGGTCAGCAAATTGTAGAAAAAGATGGTTATGTACCACTTTCTGCAAAGCTAGTAGAAACAGAACTTAAGAAGCTTGGTTTAAATTAATAAACTATAAGCAATAAAAAACCGCTCATTGAGCGGTTTTTTTGTGCCTAAAACTAAAAACTTTAAGGAATTAAATATTACCTAATTTTTCGGCTTGTGCTTTACATTGATTATAGCTCTCAACACATTTGCCAGAGCATACTTGTTGCTTTAAGCCCTCAGCAGTTGTTTGCTGTTCACAACTACTTTCACACTGGTAGTTTTGTTGAGCACACTGATTCATTTCAGGGTTTTCAACTTGGTTTTGACAACCTGCTAATAGTGCAAAAGTAAGGGCGACTACGCTTGTTTTTATTAAAGAGTGCATGCTTCTTATCCTTAAAATGGAGTCGCAATAATATTAAATTTCGACTTGGATATTGTCGATCAATCTAACACCACCAAAATAGGCTGCGGCTAAAATAACAAATTGAGTATCTTCGATTGTAGCAGTTTTTAATGTATCTCGTTGAGCAATCTCAAAATAGTCTGGTTTTAGGCCTGCTTGCTCTAAACTTTGTTTAGCTAAGCTTTCAAGTTTTACGAAGTCTTTCTCGCCACTTTTAAGTTGCTCAGCGCACGTATTAAGGGCTTTAAATAATACGGTTGCAGTCGCTTTTTGATCATCAGATAAGTAACCATTACGTGAGCTCATAGCAAGGCCAGAAACTTCTCGCATTGTAGGTACACCAATGACTTCAACCGGAATTGATAAGTCGCGTGCCATAGTTTTGATTACTTGTAGTTGCTGAAAATCTTTTTCACCAAAGCAGGCGTAATCTGGTTGCACTAAGTTAAATAACTTAGTTACGATTGTTGCAACACCTCTAAAGTGACCTGGACGTGAGCCACCGCAATAGCCTAATGAAATGTCAGGTACATCTACAAAGCTTTGTGCACCCAGTCCGTTAGGGTAGATTGTTTCTACACTTGGGGTAAATACAATATCAGTGCCTAGTTCAGCAAGGCCTTGTTTGTCTTCGTTTAGCGTACGAGGATAGTTATCTAAATCTTCGTTAGCACCAAATTGCATTGGGTTTACAAAAATACTTACAACGACTTTGTCGGCCAAGTTTTTTGCTTTTTCTACTAGCGAAAAATGCCCACGGTGCAAGTTGCCCATTGTTGGCACAAGCGCCACGCTAAGACCTGCTTGGCGCCATGCTTTAATTTGACTACGTAACGATCTGATTTCAGTTATTGATTGCATTATTTAAACTCATGTTCAGCGCTTGGAAATGCGCCACTTTTAACATCTGTACAATACTTTTGAACGGCTGCAGGCATATTGCCTGTTTCGAGCAAAAAGTTTTTAGAAAATTTAGGAATGTAACCTGCCGAAATACCAACCAGGTCATGCATTACCAGTATTTGGCCGTCAGTTAAGCTGCCTGCACCAATACCAATAGTTGGGATACTTAAAGCGTCTGTAATGCGTTTTGCCAGGGCACTTGGAATACACTCAAGTACTAATAATTGCGCGCCAGCAGCTTCAAGTGCTTTCGCATCATCAATCATTTTTTGTGCTTTATCTTCTTCGCGACCTTGTATTTTAAAGCCACCAAATACATGAACTGACTGTGGTGTAAGGCCTAAATGCCCGCAAACTGGGATACCTTGTTGAGTGAGTGCTTTAATGCTCTCGTAAAGCCACTCTCCGCCTTCAAGTTTAATCATGTTTGCGCCAGCGCGCATAAGCTCAGCTGCATTTTTACAGGTATCACTAACGCTTGAGTAGGTCATAAAAGGTAAGTCAGCAATTACAAATAATTCGCGGCTACCAGCGCGTACACAGCGGGTATGATATGCAATATCTTGATTTGTTACGCCAAGGGTGTCATCGCCGCCTTGTAGTACCATGCCCAATGAGTCGCCCACTAAAATAACTTCAACGCCGTTATCATGAAATAACTTTGCAAAACTAGCGTCGTAGGCTGTTAATGCAGTAATTTTGTTATTTTCTGCTTTCATTTTATTTAAAGTAGAAACGGTTATTTTAGACATAATATCCTCGCAGGCAAAAGCCTAGGTTAATTACAGAGGTAATTGTTGTAAGTCGTTGAGCGGTAAGTTATTTGCAATGGTTTTTAATGCAATGCCGCTAGGTAAAATAAGTTCAGGTGCAAGCTCTAATAGTGGGTAAACCACAAACTCGCGATCACTCAAACCATAATGAGGCACGGTTAAGCGCGCCGTATTTATAATTTGATCATCAAATAATAGGGTATCGATATCAAGTGTGCGTGGACCCCAACGCTCAGCTTTTCTTACTCGACCATGCTCAAGCTCAATACTTTGTGTTAAATCAAGTAATTGCTCTGGAGCAAGGGTCGTTTTAATACAGGCTACGGCATTGATATAGTCTGGTTGATCTTGTGGGCCCATAGGCTTACTTGCATAGTAATGCGATACGTTTACAAATTCACAATTAGGCAGCTTTTTAAGCGCAATTATCGCGTTATCAAGCTGCTCTTTTGGTGAGTTTAGGTTGGCACCTAAACCCAAATAAACACAATGCATGTTATTACTCAGTTGGCTTTTTAGTAGGGCGACGGCGCTTTCGCGGCTTAGGACCACCTTGATGACCTAAGCTTTTAACCATCTCTTTTTGGCCGTTTATATCTTTACTTAAGTATTGTGTCCACCACTGAGCAAGCTCTGTATGCTGAGTTTCGCCTGCATCTACGCGTAATAATAAAAAGTCGTAAGCGGCTTTAAAGCGAGGCTGTTGCGTTAGCCTGTATGCACGTTGGCCAGCACGTTTATCTAAGCGGTGCTGAATATGCCAAATATCGCGAGCACCTAAAGTAAAGCGCTTAGGAACAGCTATATGCTGTGAATTATCGCTTAGTACTTTATTCATTGCTTGTGCGAAAGCATCGTATTCAGATAGTTGCTCTTGGCTTTGAATTTTTTTAGTGCGCTCAAGCAGTGGGAACCAAAGTAGGGCAGCAAAAATAAACGCCGGTGTTACTTTTTTATCGGCATTAATACGCTTGTCGGTATTTTGAAACATTTGCTGAATAAGCGTGTGCTCTAAGCCACTTGGGTTTTTATCTAAAATTTTATCAAGTTCAGGAAAAAGTGAGCGGAATAAGCCGTATTTACGCAGCATTAAAAAGTTAGCTTCGGCCTTGCCGTTTAAAAACAGTTTAAGAATTTCTTCAAATAAACGTGCTGGCGGAATGTTATCAAGCAAGCTTGCAAGCTCGCTAATTGGCTTTTCACTTTTAGGCGCAATGCTCATATCAAGCTTAGTGGCAAAACGTACTGCACGTAACATACGAACAGGGTCTTCGCGGTAACGCGTTTCAGGGTCGCCAATAAGCTCGATTTGTTTAGCTTTAATTGCCGCTAAGCCGTTGGCGTAATCGTGAATACTAAAATCTTTAATTGAGTAATAAAGTGCGTTGATTGAAAAGTCGCGGCGCTCTGCATCTTCTTCAATACTGCCAAATACGTTATCACGTAGTAGTTGGCCCTCATTGCTTGATTGGCTTATTTGATTTTTGTCTTCTTGCGCTTCGTGGTGGCCACGCATTGTTGCCACTTCGATAATTTCACGGCCAAATACAATGTGTGCTAGACGAAAGCGACGACCTATCAGGCGACAGTTTCTAAATAGTTTTTTTACCTGATCTGGAGTTGCATTAGTAACTACGTCAAAATCTTTTGGCTGTTGGCCTAACAATATATCGCGAATACAACCACCAACAAGGTAGGCATCGTAGCCACCGTCTTTTAAGCGGTATAATACTTTGATTGCATTTGGGCTAAATTGTTTGCGAGAAATACCATGCTCACCACGAGTGACAACAATAGGTTCACTGCTTACAGAAGCGCTTTCGGCACTGGTATTCGGGCCGATTATTTGTCGGCAAAATTGAAAAAGCTTGGAAATAATAGTCTGTCTCCTAGAAGGTGTGATTGACTCTGCATCGCAATCAAAAGTTACAGCAAATAGGGCGGTTATAACCCAGTACAAGCTGTTTGACGTAATTAGCATATATTTAGGCGGCTATCATATACCAGCAGGGTTTAAAAATTAAGTTGATGTGTTGAAATTAAGCCGTTTTTAGCTATTTTATTTACTTAAATGTGTAAATTGGACTTTCTGGCTATGTGGATGTTGAGAAATTTGTATTTCGGATACTTGGGGGACCTGTTTTAAGCTAAAGTTTTTAATTCCCCAATCGATTAATTGTTCTATATTTAAGTCGCTTAAATCAGCTATAATAGGTAGCCCTAAAAATTCAAAAGCGCTAATTAAAGCAGGCTTTGGATTTTGCTTACAAATGGCGGGGGCATAATTTTGTTTAGATAGTTTAAAACCGGGTTTGGCAACCGCTAAAGGTAAATGAGCAAATTCAGGTACAGGGCTGTCGAGTTGTTTAAACAAACTAATTTGCCGAGCTGTTGGTTCAATTAAATCTGCGCCTCTTACAATTCGATTTATCCTTTGATCGATATCATCGACGACCACAACAAGTTGATATGCAAATAAACCGTCACTGCGTTTAATTAAGTAATCTTCGTGGGATAATGTACTATTTACCGATATATCACCTTGAATTAAATCACTAAATTGAGTCGTTGGATGTTGCTGAACTAAACGAAGCGCGCCGGATTGAGTATGATGATTAAGTGCTTTGCAATGCCCCTGATAAATACCGCCAATGGCTTTTATTTGCTTGCGAGTACAGGTGCAACCATAAACAAGGTTTTGCTCTAAAAGTGAGTGGGTAATATCTTGATATAAAGACAGGCGCTGTGTTTGGTATACAACAGGTTCATCCCAATAAAGGGCGTAGGCTTGTAAGGTATTTAGAATATCGGAGTCGGCGTTTTCAACCACGCGCGTAGTGTCAATGTCTTCAATACGAACTAACCATTTTCCTTGATTAGCTTTTGCATCTAGATAGCTACCCACAGCCGCTACAAGTGAGCCAAAATGTAATGGCCCAGAAGGAGACGGCGCAAAACGACCGCGATATTTACGCATAGGCGCAGTAACGGCTGTAGGAGACATAACTAACTAATAAGTTTTAATTAGCCGCGTCCAGATTGCTTTTCTTTGATTTCTGCAAGTGTTTTACAGTCTACGCATAAATCGGCAGTAGGACGTGCTTCTAAGCGACGTATGCCAATTTCGATGCCACAAGACTCACAAAAGCCAAAATCATCTTCTTTAATCAAATTAATTGTTTTTTCAATTTTTTTGATTAATTTACGTTCGCGGTCACGAGTACGAAGTTCTAAAGAGAATTCTTCTTCTTGTGCAGCGCGGTCAACTGGGTCAGGAAAGTTAGCAGCTTCGTCTTGCATGTGCGATTTAGTACGATCAACTTCGTTACGTAAATCGTTACGCCAAGTCTCTAAAATTGCTCTAAAATGAGCACGTTGTGCATCATTCATGTACTCTTCGCCTGGTTTTTCTTGGTATGGTTCTAAACCGGCTTGAGCCAATAAACCATGTTTCTTTTGGTCTGGCATAACTCTCTCCTAAATCCTTAATTTAATGCCTCAGCATTAGCCGGCGGTATAAATAACAGAATCTTATACCCTAGGCAAATTTATTTTTAATTAATCGAATTAGCTTCAACCATGCTTACTGAGTAAAAAAGTGTATTAATAGTTTATTTACACTTTTAATTAATTCACATATTCGCTTTCTAAAACTTGCCTTGTTATATGGGCAAAAGCTTTAAAAACAAGTTAATTTTAATAATTCACTTTTTACCACTTGCTATAATTAGAGTGCTTTGTAAATTACGCTTAGTTCAATCTCTTGGTTTATTACACTATTCTATAAATGCTATTCTTTTATGAAGTAAGACTCCATTAGCTGAAATTTTGGCTTTGTATGCTAATACTTCAACACCGGCTATTATTGCTTGGTTTAATAACGTGGCGTATTTTTTATCAATATGCGCAGCTGCACTTACGGTATTTATTCCCTCATGCAAAACAGCGAACAGTAATACTGCTCGGTGGCCTTGTTCGATCATTTCTATTAGTTCGCGAATATGCTTTTGTCCACGCACTGTTTGCGCATCAGGAAAGTAGCCTTGCCCGCTTTGTGGTGTATCTTCGCTTAATAATGTGACTGATTTAACTTCTACATAACAATTGGGCTTATTTTCGTCTGTGAGTAAAAAGTCGATACGACTGTTTTCGCTGCCGTACTTAACTTCGCTTTGCAATTGACTGTAGTCGAGTAGCTCGCTTATCACATTATTGTTTATTGCTTCTTCAACTACTTTATTAGCCACCGCTGTATTTATACAAATAAGCTGCGATAAGTTATTTTGCGTAAGCTCTAATGAATGCGGGTATTTTCGTTTTGCGTTATCGCTCGTTGAATAAAAAGCAGTAAAGCCTGGCTCAGCGCATCCCGTCATTTTACCTGTATTTGCACAGTGGGCGGTAAATTCGCTGCCATCACTTAATTGTAAATCAGCTAAAAAGCGTTTGTAGCGCTTTAATAATATGGCTGGTTGCAGCGCTGGCGTGTACTTCATAATAACTTCCAAAGCGTAAACACTGCTCAGCAGTGTGATTTATGTTATTTATCTCAAGCTGTTGGGAACTTAAGCGCTCTATAGTAAACTCGGTGGCACATTTAAGTGCAAGGGAATTCTAACATGAGTGAAAAATTTGTTGTTCAACTAAGCGAACAAGCAGCAGCGAGTCATTGGGGCGATAATGCGTCATTGTCTTTTAACGAGCGCGGTGCAACTGTTCATTTATCTGAGCAAGACACATTAAAAAATGTTCAAAAAGCAGGCCGTACTATTGCAAGCCAAGGCGTTAAAAATGTTGAATTAGCAGGTGATACTTGGTGTACAGAAAGCCAGTGGGCTTTTTACCAAGGCTTTGTAACACCAAAATCATTAAACGGTGTTGAGTTTGTTGATAACGCACAATCAGATATTAAAGAACTTGCTCACTTAAAAACGTCAGCAATTTGGGCACGTGAAATGGTTAACGGTACTGCCGATGACATATACCCAGAAAGCCTAGCTGAAAAAGCAGCTGAGTTTATTCAATCATTAGCGCCTGAACATGTAAGTTACCAAATTATTAAAGGTGATGCGTTACTAGAACAACAGTGGATTGGTATTCATGCAGTTGGTCGCGGTAGTGTTCGCCCACCAGTATTGCTTGAGCTTGATTACAACCCAACAGGCGACGAAAATGCACCAGTAAGTGCTGCGCTTGTAGGTAAAGGTATTACGTTTGACTCAGGTGGTTACTCAATTAAATCAAGCGAAGGTATGCTTGGTATGAAGTGCGACATGGGCGGCGCTGCAACAGTAACAGCAGGTTTAGCATTGGCTATTAACCGTGGTATTGAAAAACGTATTAAGCTGTTTTTATGTTGTGCTGAGAACTTAATTTCGGGTCATGCATACAAATTAGGTGACATTCTTACTTACAAAAATGGCACAACAGTTGAAATTGTAAACACGGATGCTGAAGGTCGCTTAGTACTTGCTGATGGCTTAATGGCAGCAGGAGAGACTGGCGCTCCACTTATCATTGATGCAGCAACACTAACTGGAGCAGCGCTTGTTGCTGTTGGCCAAGAGTACAATGCATTATTTGCACTTGATAAAGAACTTGCACGTGAAGTTGAAAGTTTTGCATCTCAAGAAATGGAAGCTGCTTGGCCACTGCCTCTTGAAAAATGGCATCAACAAAACTGCCCATCTCCTTATGCTGATACGGCAAATAGCCGTGCACAAAAGGGTGGCGGTTACGGCGGTGCATCGAATGCTGCAGGCTTTTTATCACGCTTTGTGCCAAACGATGGCAAAGGCTGGGTGCACATAGATTTAGCTGCTGCTTTTAACATGGGCAGTACAAGCCAATGGGCAGCGGGCGCAACAACTCAAGGTATGCGTACGGTTGCTCGTACCCTACAAGAAAAAGCATAATATTTACTAAATTATGCTTTTTACACTGAAAATAGGCACCTTTGGGTGCCTATTTTTTAATTTACAGGCAAGCAATTTTATTTCATTTGCGGTAAAATCCGTCGCCAATACCTGTTTGAGTTTAATTTTTGCTTAACTCTAAGCTGCGCTCAAATCTTATATCCACCACTGGGGTTTCTAATTATGTCAGATAAGTGCTACATCACAGCTCAACAGCTGCTTGAAGATTCGTTCCGCGTAGCGGCACAAGTATACCAAGATGGCTTTCGTCCTGATTTTATTATTGGTATTTGGCGAGGTGGTGCACCGATCGGTATTGCTGTTCAAGAATATTACGATTATAAAGGCATTGAGACTGACCACATTGCAGTACGTACATCGTCTTATTACGGTATTGGTAAACAATCTAAAGAAATTAAAGTCCACGGTTTGCATTACATTGTTGAGAACGCAAATGCAGGCGACTCATTATTAATTGTTGATGATGTATTTGACTCTGGTCGTAGTATTGTTGCATTAAAAGAAAAGCTTTCAGAGCTTATGCGCTTAAACTTGCCACGTGATATTCGTATTGCATGTCCGTACTACAAGCCAAAAAACTCAAAAGTAGACACTGTTCCAGATTATTATATTCATGAGTCTGAAGAGTGGTTAGTGTTCCCGCATGAACTATCGGGTTTAACACCGGATGAAATTATTGCAGGTAAATCTGATCTTGTGAAAATTCATGACATTTTGCTAGAGAAGTAATCAGTAATTTGTATAAATAGAAAAAGGCCGTTAAGGCCTTTTTTTATGGGTAAATTTTAAATAACTTAAAGTTGAGCAAAGCTATCTACGTATTCACTTAGCTTTGGTATATCGACTGCTTGTAAGCCATCGTTACTTCTAAGTACCAAGCCTTTTTCGACAAGTTCTGTAACAACACGTCTGTAAGCTCGCTCAGTGGTAGCAAAGCGTTCGGCTTCAGCATTTACAGTTGGATAGGCTCTAAGTAGCGTAGGGTTGTTGTTCTCGGCTCTTAGTAAGCAATCTTTGGCTATGTTGTAGCTCAATGGTAGTAGTAGCTTATCTAAATTGATTTTTTGGTTTTCCTGAAATTTAGCCGCAATAGTTTGTGCGGTGTATAAACTCAGTTCTGGTTTTTCAAGCAGCAGAGCACGCCAATGTCTTAATTCAATAAGATTATAAGTTACATCGCTAAAGCACGTTACCGTATAAATACACGGATTATTATTTAGCGCTTCTATTTCACCAATAAGGGTGTTGTTACAATCCAATTGTCCTAACAGCAGGCGTCGTCCATTACCTACGTCGTAACTAAACGACACAGTGCCACTGCGTACAAGCACAAGCTTGCTTAAAGGCTGATCTTGATGGATCAGAACTTCTTTTTTTGATTGTTGATAGCTACTACCGGCAAAGGTTAAAAGCTGATCAACAAGGTAACTAGAAAAATGGTATTGAAACATCAATGTGCTCTTCGGACATTTGTCCTATTTATTACATCTTAATGACGTTAGCATTAAGACACTAAGAATTTACGCTAACTTGCTACTAATATTATTAGCTTTGCTAATAGTATTATTTTACCTTCATTTCCCGTGTAATGATTTAAGAATTTGCTGGTATTTTCCGGCAAACTTTTTCAGGTTTTTAAGCAAGTTAGCTTTTTTATTTTGTTGTAACTTTGCAATACTTATAAGTGCCATAAGTTAGCAGTACATGTAATGCTAACCTAAAGGCTAGGAGAGAACAATTGAGTTGGGAATATTTAGGCTATATTGCATCAGCTTTATTGGTTGCATCGTTAACAATGACAGATGTAGTAAAACTGCGTTGGTACAACATGTTTGGTTGTATTGTATTTACTGCATACGGTGTTGCCATTGGCGCAGTACCTGTTATTTTTACCAACGGCTTATTGTCGCTTGTAAATTTATACCACATTATAAAAATATATCGCCAACCTAAAGTTGAAGACGCTAAAAGCTAAAATAAGTTATCTGCACAAATAAGTTAATGATTTCAATTAAAATCAAAACTTCAGTTTTTTGTGCATTCCGGCTTGAAGTGAATACAGATAATCTCATATCACTCTACATAACTTTTCTTTGAACCTTGCTGTAAGCTCTTACTTAAAAGATGATTACCTTAGGTTTTAATACGCCGAACGTTAGCTAAATTCTGTTCGCGGATAACAAACATATAAATAAGTGCTTCTAAAAATTCCATTAAAAAATCCGATAGCAGTAAACTGCTATCGGATTTTTTATCTGTTATACCAACCTGCTTATATATGAATCTATTTAATGCTTCAAAGCGCTTAAATATTTATGTAGGTTGTGGTATTTACGCTTTTTCTAAATCTTCAACGTCACCTAAGCCAGCGGTTAGTTCTTCAAGTAATTGCTTTATTTCCTCAGAAGCTAAAATAAAGTCAGCATCAAGTTTTAAAGCCATATCTTCTTTAGGAATATCTGCGTTCTCTTCTTTTAGAGTTTCAGAGTAACTTAAACGCTTGATAGAGCCATCGTTTTGCAGCATAAACTTAAGGCGTTCTTGCCAATCAAGTGCCAGTTTAGTTACGCGTTTACCACTTTCTAAGTGCGATTTAACCTCATCACATGCCAGATCATGGCCTTTTAGTTTTACTTGTGCACCGCTGTCGTCAGCTTCTTCAAGCTCAGCGTCAGAGCCAATAGCAAAGCCTTCTGGTGTACTAAAGTTAGTTAACCAATCAGTTAAGAATACATCTAGGTCGTAGTTAGCAAACGCAGGTACAACTGGGAGCGTTCCTAACGATTTACGAAGTAGTGCCAGTAGCTCTTCAGCTTTATTAAAGCTGCCACTATTTACAACCACCCAGCCATTTTCTTGGTCAATAAAGGCGAATTGTAAGCTCGACTTTTTAAATGCCTGGGGTAGAAGAGTATGAAGAATGTTTTCTTTTAATTCGTCTTTTTCTTTCTTTTTAACAGGGCGGTTTTCTTCGGCTTCTATCTGATCAATTTTCTCAGCAACTAGTTCGTTGATAACAGAAGCAGGGAGTACTTTTTCTTCACGTTTTGCGCAAACTAAAATACTTTTTTGAGAAAAATGCGATAGTGTTTCGCCATGCTTTCCAAACGCTTTCGTCCAACCAAATGTTGCAAGCTCTTGACCAGTACATGGGCGAAATAAATCTTGCTCTAATGCTTTATCAAAATCTTCTTGGGTGTATGAAACGTCTTGCTTAAAGCGGTAACAAATAAGGTTACTAAACCACATAGGGGAATTGATCCATTTGAAAAATTTGTCCAATCATAGCAATAAAAACAGCATCTCGAAATGACTGATTTGTTACTAGGGCGTGTTGAACTTTATGGATTGAAATTTGTTCAATCCAAGGAAGGTTAAATCGCAGCGCGAGGTTTGTAACCTAGTGGGCTAAGTAACTGCTCCTGCGTTACCCTACTGGCTTACACCCATGTAAGAATAAGTAAAAACCGAGCAAAGCTTCCGCGTCCTGCTCACGCCACTTACCTACATCCATGTAGGCAACAAAGAGTTAATCGTCCCTAGATCGAGCTCAAAGGGCAGCGCATGTTTGGTATTTATGCTGCGTTATCGCCTATTTATGGGGAATAACCACACTACATAGGCTCTGCCTTGCCTAAAAACCAAACATATTGCTGCAAATTCAACCACCAAAGAACAATACGCCCTAATAATTTAATGCATATACTTTTTTATTCATATTTATCAAAAATAGGCATTGGCTTAGCCATGTTCTTTGGAAATTGAATATAGTAACGCAGACCTTTACCAGGTTCACTCGTTGCATCAATAGATCCACTAAGAGTTTGTTTAACTAAATTAAACATTATATGGGTACCTAATCCGCTTCCGCCCTCATCGCGTTTAGTCGTAAAGAATGGGTCAAACAATTTTTTCAATTGCTCACTGGTAACTCCGTTACCGTCATCTTTGTAATCAATCGTTAAGTTAGTGTCATCTGCGCTTATTTTGATATCCATCACACCGTTGCTTTTACCTTCAAAGCCATGAATGAGTGAATTCATAATTAAGTTAGTAAAAATTTGGCTGATGGCGCCTGCCGGTAAATTTAAAACTAAATCATCAGGGCATTCTAATTTTATTGTATGGGATGTCTTTTTTAGTTTTGGATGCAGTGAGCGTATTACTTCGTTAGTGTAATCTTTAAAGTTAATAGTTCTTACAGCTTCACTGGCCTGATCGACCGCTATTTGCTTAAAGCTAGCAATAAGCTCTGAGGCTCTATCTAAGTTAGTGGTTAACAAGCTTGTACTTTGTTTTGCTTCGTTAATAAATTCTTCTAGTGCTTTTGGTGAAAGTGTTTTTTCACTATAAGCACTTTCGAGTTTATTTAAGCGTTCTTGCAAAAACGATATTGCCGTTACACCTATACCAATAGGGGTGTTAATATCATGCGTAATACCCGCCACAAGCCCGCCTAGTGCGGCCATCTTCTCTGTGCCCAATAAACGTTCCTGTGCAAGGCTTAATTCCTCTATATAACGCTGAGATTCAGTTTGTTTTGTAATTAGCTCTTGCTCTGTGCTGCGGCGTAAGTCTATTTCTTCAGTGAGCACAATTTTTTGCTTCTCAAGTTCGTATTTTTGCTGTTGTAATTCCATCATTGCTTGGCTTAAGTTTGATGTTTTACGGGCTACGTCTTGCTCAAGTTGTATGTTGTGATGATCGAGCTTTTCGTTACTAATAATAAGTTCTTTTTGGGTGTGCTCAAGCTCTTTTCTGTACTGAACCACTTTATCTATTAGTTTGTTAAACGACTGCTCCATTACTTTTAGTTCGTTATGCTCCTCTGTTTCTATTTCTATGTGTTGTCCTTCTAGCTCATCTAATTCTAGGTTTTCTAGTTGCTCAGTAAGCTCAGCTAAGGGATCTGTAAGAAGCTTTCTAAATGCCATTAAAAATAAAATGATTAAAAAGGTAGTTTTAATCATCGCATTACCAATCAAAAAGTAGATTGATACCATAATTCGGCTTAAAACAACTTCTCGGCTAGAGAACAAGGTAACGTCGCCCACTTGGGTAGCACGGCCAGAAAATTCAAAAATAAGTGGAAAGGTGTAACCAAACAGACCGGATTTCGCGTCTTCTAAAATAGCTTCTTCTTGTACTAACTGTTGGTTATATAGCTTATGTATGTCGAGCGAGCGCCCTAACTGTGAAATAATTTCGCCGCTGTCGTCTCGAACAATAATCCCTTCAATCATGGGAATGGCGAGTAAACCTTCTGCTGTTGTAATTGTTTGCTTGGTATTAAGCTCCCAAATTGCACGTGTTAAGCTACGACTAAAGGTTTTTTGTAATGTACTTAATTCATCACGTATATAGTCTTTAGTATTGAGATATTCAGCAAGCACCTGTCCGCAAGTCACTACGAAGGTAAGCAAAAAATAAACGGATAAAACGCTTGTTAGCAGCTTCTTAGAAAGGCTTTTTTGTAACATGAGTGACTTGTTCATCCTTTGTTATTTTTGTAACGTTACTATTGTAATTTAAAAGTTAGTCAATAAACCTCTAAAAATAAATAAAAAAGTTAAAATTTAATAAGATAAATCTAATTAAGTCGGTATGTAGTATTAATGTAATTAAACTCAGCTATGAATTAGTAAATTTGCTAGACGTTAAGTTTTGTAAGTTTGATTAGAATTTAGTTTCGTTCATCATATTTAAATGAGTTAATTCTATATTTATCATTGCATTGAATTATTAATGCGCTAAGTATTTAGATGCGTGTTAAAGTGTCCTGAGTGCAAAGAAAGATGGTCTTTTAATAACTTTGATGGTTGTGTAGTAGTAAACATGATGAAATTTTCGATATTAGTCTGTGATGATTCTGCTGTTGCTCGTAAACAAGTCGTGCGCTGTTTAAATGAGTGTATAGACGCAGATATACAACAAGCTATAAATGGAGCAAACGCCCTCGATCTTTTAAGAGCACAAAACTTTGATTTACTGTGCCTAGACCTCACCATGCCAGAGGTTGATGGTATACAAGTACTTGAAACTATAAAAACAGAAAAAATAGAGTGCTTTGTGTTGGTTATTTCTGCTGATATACAGGAAAAAATGAAGCAACGAGTCGCCCAACTTGGCGCAATTGATTTTATTGATAAACCTATTAATAAATCAAGCTTGAATGAAATATTGCATAAATTTGGCATTCATTAGGTTTTTTCATGTTAAAAAAGGCTGTTTTATCTTTTGATTTAGGGTTGACAGCATAGCCTTTGTTAAGGCAGTCTTAACATATGAAAACAATCAATCGCGTACTGACCATTATTATTACAACCATCATTCTTACTGGATAGTGGCATAGGTCGGTGCAACAAATTTAAAGGCCTGTGTTCACTTAGAACACAGGCCTTTTTTCGTTTTATGGGATGAGGAACATAAACAATGCGAGTTTTAAAATTTGGTGGGTCTTCACTTGCCGATTATGCATGCTTACAACAGGTAGCTCAGTTAGTTAAAGCACAGTTAAAAGATGAAATGTTATTGGTGCTTTCTGCTCCAGGTGGAATGACCGATTCGCTAGTTGCACTTGCAAGTGCTGCAGAGCAAGGCTTAGATTTTTCGCAGCAATGGCAAGCATTAGCGAGTCGTTGTGAAGGCTTAAAAGCTGACGTTGAAAAAAGTGGCGTAGTAGTTACAAGCTGGCCAGACCTAAGGGAACTTAAAAATAAATTAGATGGCGTGTCGCTTATACAGTGTTGCCCTGATCAAGTTCGCGCATTTGTAATTAGCTTTGGAGAGCGCGTTAGCGTTTCTTTAATGCAGGCTTTATTGAGCTCACAAGATGCAAGGTACTTAGAAGCAACAAGCTGTATTGCTTCAACTGGTGGCTACATTGATGCAGAAGCTGATTTAGTGGCAAGTAAAGCTCGCTTTCAAGCTGTGCTTAAAGAAAACCCTGCAACTATTTATATTATGCCTGGTTTTACGGCGAGTAATGATAAAGGTGAGCTTACGACGCTTGGCCGTAATGGTTCAGATTACTCAGCAGCTATTGCTGCGGCATGTTTAGAAGCTGAGATTTGCCAAATTTGGACTGACGTTGATGGCGTATATAGCGCTGATCCTCGCTATATTAAAAAAGCCACTAAAGTAGATTTTTTATCTTATAAAGAGGCGATGGAGCTTTCTTACTTTGGTGCAAAAGTACTTCACCCAAAAACAATTTTACCGTGTGCTAAAGCAGGCGTGCCATGTGAAATTAAAAATACGCATAACCCAGACGCACAAGGCTCATTAATTGGTAACGATTATTCATCTGATGAGCCCGTAAAAGCGCTTTCTAGCTTACAAGACCTTGCAATGTTAACTGTTTCAGGCCCAGGCATGAAAGGTAAAGTAGGCATGGCATCTAAGGTATTTAACGCGCTTGCTCACGATAACGTATCAATTGTATTGATCACGCAATCATCATGTGAATTTAGTATTAGTTTTTGTGTGCACGAAACAGACCTAGCACTTGCACTCGATGCGCTACAAACTGCATTTGAGCTTGAATTACAAGCAGGGCTTATTGAGCCTGTACAAGTACAACGTAATTTAGCCATTGTTACTTTAGTGGGCGACAACATGCGCGCACACCGAGGCTTAGCGGCTAAGTTTTTTGCATCGCTTGCACAAGCGCAAGTAAATATTGTGGCAATTGCACAGGATTCTACAGAAAGTGCTATTTCTGCGGTAATTGATGGTGAGTTATGTAATGACGCTGTAAAAATATGCCATGAAAACTTTTTCACGCATGTGCCGTCAATTGATGTGTTTTTACTAGGTTGTGGCTTAGTAGGGCAAGAGCTTATTAATCAGCTTGAACGTCAGCAAGCTTGGCTTGAAAAGCGTAATATTAAACTTAACTTGTATGGTGTTGCTAACTCTCGTCAATTACACCTTGATAACGAAGGCATCGCCTTTAGTGATTGGCAGCAAAAATTGGCCTCATCTGAGCAAGCATTTGATTTAAAATTAGTAGAGCAATTTGTTAAGCAAAACCACTTAGTGAATCCGGTATTAGTAGATTGTACATCTTCAGATGCACTTGCTGCGCAGTATGTAGACTTTTTAAATGCAGGTTTTCATGTGGTTGCAGCTAATAAAAAAGCGACAACAAGCTCATACACGTATTACCAAGATTTAATAGCTGCTACGCAAAAGAATAATCGTAAATTTTTATACGAAACTAACGTTGGTGCAGGTTTACCAGTAATCGATAACTTGCAGTCATTATTTGGTGCCGGTGATGAGTTACTAGAGTTTAGCGGTATTTTATCAGGCTCACTTTCGTATATGTTTGGCGCACTTCAAGATGGTTTATCACTTTCTGAGGCAACTATTAAAGCCAAAGAAAGCGGTTTTACTGAGCCAGATCCTCGTGATGATTTATCGGGTACCGATGTAGCACGTAAGTTACTGATCATTGCTCGCGAAGCCGGTATGAAGTTGGAACTAAGCGATATTGAAGTTGAGTCAGTATTACCACAAGGTTTTGCACAAGGTGATAGCGTTGATGAGTTTATGGCAAAACTACCAAGCCTAGATGCTGATTTTAATGACCGCATTCAAAGTGCTGCGAGCGAAGGAAAGGTACTTCGTTATGTAGGTACAATTAAAGAAGGTCACTGTAAAGTAGGTATTGAGGCTGTTGATGAAAAGCATGCGCTTAATGTAATTCGCGATGGCGAAAACGCGCTTGCTATTTTAAGCCAATACTACCAGCCACGTCCGTTTGTAATTCGTGGTTATGGTGCCGGCTCTGAAGTAACAGCAGCGGGTGTATTTGCTGATATTTTAAAAACACTATCGCGCTAGGAGCTCGTTATGATTGAAGTATATGCTCCGGCGTCTATTGGTAATTTTGCAGTGGGTTTTGATGCACTTGGCGCAGCGCTTGCGCCAATCGATGGTAGTTTATTAGGCGATGTAGCTGTTGTAAGTGCAGCACCAAGTGACGAATTTATTTGTACTGGCGACTACGCTCACAAGTTACCAAGTGATGCGAATGAAAACTTAGCGTACCAGTGTTTAGTACATTTTAGAGCGCATGTCGCGCCTGATATGCCAAGCGTAAAGCTCGAGCTTAAAAAGAATTTACCAATTGGATCTGGACTTGGTTCTAGTGCATGCTCGGTCGTGGCTACCTTTGCTGCCCTTGATAAGTTTGCACAAACTAACTTAAGTCAGGTTGAGCTTATTGAGCTTATGGCTGACTTTGAAGCTGTAGTGAGCGGTGGTCGTCATTACGACAACATCACGCCATGCTATTTAGGTGGTTTGCAATTAACAGGTGATTTAATCCCTGATAAATCGATTGCACTGCCTGTTGATGAAAATTGGTACTACGTTACTGCGTTCCCTGGTTTTTCACTCAACACTGCAAAAGCGCGCTCGGTTTTACCAAAAGAGTTGAGCATGCATGCAAGTGTTGAGTTTGCACAGCGTTTATCGGCATTTAGTAGCTTACTGTTGACTAATCGTTTTGACGATGCACTGAGCATAATGAAAGATGAAATAGCAGAACCTTACCGCGCACCGCTTATTAAAGGTTTTAGTGAAGCCAAAGCAAGCTTACCAGCGTTGGGCGCTGAAATAGTGAGTATTTCGGGCGCAGGACCTACCTTGTTTAGTGTATGTAAAACACTTGAAGCTGCAAAGCAATGCGCGCAGTGGTTAGAGGCAAATTACATTAACGAGCAAGGCTTTTGCCACATTTGTAAATTAGATAACGACGGCACGCGTCAATTAACAGTTTTATAGGATAGGTAGTCATGCAATTACATAATTTAAAAGATAGCTCACAAAAAGTGTCGTTCGTTGAAGCCGTAAAAACAGGTTTGGGTCGTAATCAAGGTGTGTTCTTCCCTGAATCCCTTGCCCCACTGTCCGATGTTGATGCTTTGCTTGATATGGACTTTGTTACACGCAGTGGCAAAATATTATCTCACCTAATTGGTGATGAGCTGCCTAGCGACACTGTGGCACAAATGGTTAAAAATGCATTTAACTTTCCAGTTAAGCTGGTGGAAGTTGAAGAGAATACATACTGCTTAGAGTTGTTTCATGGTCCTACGCTTGCGTTTAAAGACTTTGGTGGTCGCTTTATGGCTGAGTGTTTAGCGCAATTTAATAAAGATGAAAAAGTAACTATTTTAACCGCAACATCGGGCGATACTGGTGCAGCCGTTGCACATGCTTTTTATAACAAGCCGAATATCGATGTTGTCATCTTATATCCTAAAGGCAAAATTTCACTTGCTCAGCAAAAGCTATTTACTACGTTAGGTAACAATATTCATTGTTACGCAGTTGATGGCAGTTTTGATGATTGCCAAGAGTTGGTTAAAAATGCCTTTTTAGATGAAGAAGTTAAATCAACACTTGGGCTTAATTCTGCTAATTCAATTAATATTAGCCGTTTAGTTGCTCAGGTTTGTTATTACTTTGAGGCCATTGCACAACTACCAAAAGAAAAACGCGCAACAGCGCATATATCAGTGCCAAGTGGCAACTTTGGTAATGTATGTGCTGCAATGATTGGTGCGGTTATTGGCTTACCTGTAGGTAAATTAAGTGCAACAACCAACCAAAATGATACTGTGCCGCGCTTTATGCTTGATAAAACCTGGACGCCAAACGCAACACTTGAGTCGCTTTCAAATGCAATGGATGTAAGTAAGCCAAACAACTGGCCGCGTGTGCAAACAATGTTAGATAATAACTGGTTTAGCTACGATAATTTTTATTCAACTAGCGTAAACGAGGAAGACACGCAATCGGTGATGAAAAAAATTCAACAAACGGGTTATGTTGCAGAGCCTCACACTGCTATTGCGTACCAAGGTCTTGTTGAAAATCGAGCGCCTGGTGCAGCGGGCATCTTTTTAGCCACAGCTCACCCTGCTAAGTTTAAAGAAAGCGTAGAGGGTATTTTAAATATTGAATTAGGTATGCCAAAACCACTTAGCGACGCACTAGCAAAACCATGCCTAGCAAGCGATATAAAGGCCGATTACGACGCATTACGTACAGAAATACTTGCTAAACTTGGCTAAGTTAATTAATTCAAAAAGGCGGTTAAGCCGCCTTTTTTTATAACTTTAGGCTTTTAAATCTAGTGAGTTGCATTTACTAATTAAATGTAGGAAATAGCATTCATTTAAAATTGTTATGGTTTTATAAGAAAATATCATCTTAAAAAGTCTGTGAAATAGTTTCAATCCCTGTTTAAATATCCTCAACTTAAGAGCGTAGGCAAAGAGTCGTTTAAAGCGTACAATAAAGCCTCTAAAAAACACCATACACGTTGCCCTAGGAGACCCCAATGTTAGAACGTAGCATGAATATTTCGGATTTTGATCCAGAGTTATTTGACGCGATAAACAAAGAAACTGCTCGCCAAGAAGAGCACATTGAACTAATCGCTTCAGAAAACTACTGTAGCCCACGCGTACTAGAAGCGCAGGGTTCACAGCTTACAAATAAATACGCAGAAGGTTACCCTGGCAAACGTTATTATGGCGGTTGTGAGCACGTTGATGTTGTTGAGCAATTAGCAATTGACCGTGCTAACGAGTTATTTGGTTCTGACTACGCAAACGTACAACCACATGCTGGTTCGCAAGCTAATGCTGCTGTTTTTCTAGCGCTATTAGAAGCAGGCGACACTGTACTTGGTATGAGCTTAGCTCATGGTGGTCACTTAACTCACGGATCACACGTAAGCTTCTCTGGTAAGCTTTACAATGCAATTCAATACGGACTAGATGAAACAACGGGCGAAATTGATTACGCACAGGTTGAAGCACTAGCACTTGAGCATAAACCAAAAATGATTATTGGTGGTTTCTCAGCGTACTCAGGTATTGTTGATTGGGCTAAATTCCGTGAAATTGCTGACAAAGTAGGTGCTTACCTGTTTGTTGATATGGCTCACGTTGCAGGTTTAATTGCGGCAGGCGTTTACCCAAGCCCAGTTCCTCATGCACATGTTGTAACTACAACTACGCATAAAACACTTGCTGGTCCTCGTGGTGGTTTAATTATCTCTGCATGTGGCGATGAAGCAATCTATAAAAAGCTTAACAGCGCAGTTTTCCCTGGTGGCCAAGGTGGTCCTTTATGTCATGTTATTGCAGCAAAAGCAGTGGCATTTAAAGAAGCGCTTCAACCAGAATTTAAAGTATACCAAACACAAGTTGTTAAAAACGCAAAAGCAATGGTTGCTGTAATGCAAGAGCGCGGCTACAAAATCGTATCTGACAAAACTGAAAACCACTTATTCCTACTCGATTTAATCGATAAAGATATTACTGGTAAAGATGCAGATGCAGCCCTTGGTAACGCTAACATCACAGTTAACAAAAACTCAGTGCCAAACGATCCACGTTCTCCGTTTGTAACATCTGGTTTGCGTATTGGTTCTCCTGCAATCACTCGTCGTGGTTTCAAAGAAGAAGAATCAAAAGAGCTTGCTGGCTGGATTTGTGACGTACTAGATAACATCACTGATGAATCTGTGCAGGCGCAAGTTAAAGAAAAAGTAAAAGCAATTTGTGCAAAATTACCTGTTTACGCTTAATTGCATAAGCAGCAGTAATTTAGATCACATAGGCTAGGGGCCTGTTTATCTTTCGAGGTTTAATTTGCAGTAGTATGTTTGGTTTTTAGGCAAGGCAGAGTCTATGTAGTGTGGTTACTCCACACAAATAGGCGATAACGCAGCATAAATGCCAAACATGCACTGCCCTCGGGTTCGTCCTAGGGGCGATTTACTCTTTGTTGCCTACATGGATGTAGGTAAGGGGCGTGAGCAGGACGCGGAAGCTTTGCTCGGTTTTTACTTAGCCCACTAGGTTACAAACCTCGCGCCGCGATTAAATCACCCATAGATAGAACAAATTTAATCCTGAAAGGTCAACAGGCCCTATTTTTTTGCTAAGATAAAAGACCGCTATTTAGCGGTCTTTTTTGTTTTAAAACGGAAGTACCGAGCTATGCATTGTCCATTTTGTACCGCAAAAGATACTAAAGTTATTGACTCACGCCTTGTTGGTGGAGGCCATCAAGTTCGCAGGCGCCGTGAGTGCAACGACTGCCATGAGCGCTTTACTACATTTGAAGGCGCTGAACTGGTTATGCCTCGTGTTATTAAACAAGACGGCAGCCGCGAACCATTTAACGAAGATAAATTATTAAATGGCTTAAATCGCGCACTCGAAAAACGCCCAGTGAGCACAGAGCAAGTAGACGAAGTAGTGAATATAATAAAATCGCAGTTGCGTGCTACAGGCGAGCGAGAAATTTCAAGCCATTTGGTTGGTGAATGCATTATGGAAGCCCTCAAAAAGCTCGATAAAGTAGCGTATGTAAGATTTGCCTCTGTTTATCGCTCGTTTGAAGATATACGCGAATTTGGCGAAGAAATTGCCCGCTTAGGGGAGTAACAATGCAAAGCCAAGTTCCTTTTACTGAACATGATGAAATGTATATGGCACGCGCCATAGAACTTGCCAAAAAAGGCCGGTTTACTACCACACCTAACCCTAATGTTGGCTGTGTTTTAGTTAAAAATAATCAAATAATTGGTGAGGGTTTTCATCAATTAGCAGGTCAAGGCCATGCAGAAGTAAATGCACTGGCTGTCGCTGGAAAAAATGCACAAGGTGCAACGGCTTATGTAACGCTTGAACCGTGTAGTCATTATGGCCGTACGCCACCGTGCGCCGAAGGCTTAAAAGCTGCCGGTGTGGTAAAAGTAATTGCTGCTATGGTTGATACAAATCCACAAGTTGCTGGCAAAGGCCTTAAAATACTGAGCGACGCGGGTATTGACGTTGCTTACGGGTTACTCGAATCACAAGCTCGCGCACTTAACGTTGGCTTTTTTAAGCGTATGGAACAAGGCTTACCTTATGTGATTTGCAAAATGGCAGCGAGTATTGATGGTAAAACGGCGCTTAAAAATGGGCAAAGTAAGTGGATCACAAGTCCTGCTGCTCGACAAGACGTACAATTATACCGAGCGAAAAGCTGCGCTATTTTAACCGGTGCCGATACAGTGCTAGTAGACGATGCTAAACTTAATGTGCGACTAAGTGAGCTGCCTTGCACACTGCCTACTGATTTGCCGCTTCGCCAGCCCGTGCGTGTTATAATTGACTCTCAAAACCGTTTAACACCTGACCTTGCTTTATTTGAAATCCAAAGTGATGTAATAATATTTACGACTAAGGTTGATAAATCATTGCAATGGCCGCATTTTGTAAAGCATATTGAAGTTAGTGAAAGTAACGGTAAAGTTGATTTACAAGCCGTTTTAGAAAAACTTGGGCAACTGCAGTTTAATAATGTTTGGCTTGAAGCTGGCGCAACACTTGCTGGTAAAATGACAGAGCTTAATTTAGTTGACGAGTTTGTTTTTTATTTAGCGCCTAAACTAATGGGCCATGATGCAAAAAGTTTAGTTAATTTTCCTGAATTGACGAGTATGCAGAACACCGTTGATTTAACATTTAATGAATGTGCGCGCATTGGTGACGATTTACGTATCACCGCGTCAAAACTCATTAAAATCACTTAATAAAAAGAGTAGTGCTATGTTTACTGGGATAATAGAAGCCACAGGCAAAATTGCTTTATTACAAAAAAAACAAGGCGACTTAGCCATTCGTATCCAAAGTACTGATCTTGATATGACAGACGTAAAGTTAGGTGACAGCATTGCAACTAATGGTGTTTGCTTAACTGTAGTTGATAAACATATTGATGGTTTTAGTGCGGATTTATCTAATGAGACGATTAGTTTGACCGGTTTTGCTCACTATGCTTTAGGACAAACGGTGAATCTTGAAAAAGCCATGCAACCTGTTTCTCGTTTAGGCGGTCATTTAGTGTCTGGCCATGTTGATGGTATCGCAACAATTACAAGTATTACAGCAAACGCCAGAGCAACAGAATATTGGCTTACAACTGACGAAAATTTAATGAAATACATTCCTTACAAAGGTTCGGTATGTATTGATGGTATAAGCCTGACAGTAAACGCTGTAGAGGGTAATAAATTCAAATTAACAATTGTCCCACACACGAGTGAGCAAACCACAATTGCTCATTTTAAAGTAGGTACCCAAGTTAATTTAGAAGTCGATCAAATTGCACGTTATTTAGAGCGCCTTATAAAGGGGGCAGAGCAACCAACGGGCTCTGATATTTCGATGAGCTTACTCGCTAAAGCGGGTTTTATTAAATAACGAAACTGACAACTTACACGAGCAAATTTATGAATTTACACAGTGCGCAAGAAATCATCGACGATATTAAAGCCGGTAAAATGGTTATTTTAATGGATGATGAAGATAGAGAAAATGAAGGCGATTTAATAATAGCTGCTGAGCATATTAGCGCAGAAGCGATTAATTTCATGGCTACCCATGGCCGTGGTTTAATTTGTTTAACCATGACGCAAGAGCGTTGCGAGCAACTTGATTTACCGTTAATGGTTAAAAACAATGGTGCAGCATTTTCGACTAACTTTACAATGTCGATAGAAGCATCAAAAGGTGTTACAACCGGTATTTCAGCAGCAGATAGAGCGCGTACAGTGCAAGCGGCTATAGCTAAAGGCGCAGTCCCAAGTGATATTGTTCAGCCTGGACATATTTTTCCTATTATGGCGCAACCTGGTGGCGTATTAACTCGCGCAGGACACACTGAAGCTGGCTGTGATTTAGCGCGTTTAGCTGGACTTGAAGCATCATCTGTTATTGTTGAAATACTTAATGCTGACGGCACTATGGCACGTCGCCCTGATTTAGAAGTTTTTGCGAAAGAGCACGATATTAAAATTGGCACCATTGCTGATTTAATCGAATACCGCAACTTAAACGAAACAACAATTGAGCAAGTAGCAAAATGTAAGTTACCAACTGTTCATGGTGAATTTGATTTAGTTACTTACAAAGACACAATTGACGGCCAATTACATTACGTATTGCTCAAAGGCGATATAAAAGATCAAGAGCCGACAAATGTACGTGTACATTTACAAAGTACCTTTAACGATATTCTACTTTCAGACAGAAGTGCTGACCGTAGCTGGGGCCTTTCTGAAGCAATGGCTTATATCGCTAAAAATGAAGGTGCTTTAGTTATTTTAGGTAAGCAAGAAAGCACTGAAGAGTTAGAGGCAACTGTGAAAGCATTTGCAGCAGCTGATGCTGGCGAAAGCGTTACGCCACGTAAATTCAAAGGTACATCTCGTACTGTTGGCGTAGGTTCGCAAATACTTGCCGATCTTGGAATTAAACAAATGCGATTAATGAGTCGCCCTAAAAAGTACCATGCACTTTCGGGCTTTCATTTAGAAGTTGTTGATTACGTTGAGCCACAATAAGCATCACGCTTAAACTAGGCTATTATTTTATTTTTATGGTATGATGCGCAGCAATTTTTGCGCAATCGCAACCGCTTGAACTTATTTTTAGGGTTATCAAATGAAAATTATTGAAGGTAATAAGTACGCTCCAGGCAAAAAATTTGCCATTGTCATTTCTCGTTTTAATGACTTTATTGGTAGCAGCCTCCTTGCAGGTGCTGTTGATGAGCTAAAACGCACAGGTGGCGTATCAGATGACGACATTACCGTTATTTATGTGCCAGGCGCGGTAGAATTACCTTTAGCGGCTAAACGCGTTGCGGCAAAAAAAGAGTATGATGCAATCATCGCATTAGGCGTAGTGATCAGAGGTGGTACACCACACTTTGACCTAGTTGCTGGCGAATCAAACAAAGGTCTTGCGCAAGTATCACTTGAGTATGATATCCCGGTTGCATTTGGCGTATTAACCACAGAAAGCATTGAACAAGCAATTGAGCGTGCTGGCACCAAAATGGGCAATAAAGGCGGCGAAGCTGCTTTAGGCGCGCTTGAAATGGTTAATGTGTTAGATAAAATTTAAGTTTAAGGAATTTTTGTGAAACCAGCAGCAAGACGTAAAGCACGTATCTTAGCACTCCAAGCCGTTTATTCTTGGCAAATAAGTGGCAATTTAATTGCCGATATCGAACAACAAATGTTGATCGAAACAGACGTTACTAAAATTGATGTTGAATACTTTAAAGATCTAGCGACGGGTGTTGCTGTAAATTACAAGCAACTAGACGAAGCTGTATCACCACATTTAACACGTCCGTTTGATGACTTAGATATGGTTGAGCGTGCAATTTTACGTTTAAGCAGCTATGAGCTTAAGTTCCGTGAAGACGTACCTTATAAAGTTGCTATTAACGAAGGTATTGAGCTGGCCAAAATTTTTGGCGCTGAAGACAGCCATAAATTTGTAAACGGTGTACTTGATAAAGCTGTTAAGCATTTACGCAAGTAAGTAAACCGTTAAAGAGGGGAGCCGGCATAGGCCGGCTTTTTTGTGTATGAAGGAATTTGAATTAATTAACCGCTACTTTAAAGGTCGCGGTATCACCCGTCGTGATGTAAACCTAGGTATAGGGGATGATTGCGCTTTAGTAACCGTTCCACAAAACTGCCAACTTGCCGTTACAACAGACACTCTTGTTGCTGGCGTACACTTTTTTGATGATATTTCCCCTCGTGCATTAGGTCACAGAGCGCTTGCTGTTAATTTAAGTGATTTAGCGGCCATGGGTGCTGAGCCAACTTGGGTTTCAGTTGCGTTAACTTTGCCAAGTATTGACCCACAGTGGATTGAAGAGTTTACTGATGGCATGCATGAAATTGCTGAATATTTTAATGTGCAGATTATAGGTGGCGATACAACTCAGGGCCCACTAACCATCACTATTTGTGCGAAAGGGACTGTACCCGAAGGTACTGCACTTCGTCGTAGTGGCGCAAAAGTGGGTGATTGGATTTATGTTACGGGTCCGCTAGGTGACGCTGGACTTGCAATTGAGTCTCGCAAACAAGGTATAAGTATTGAGCCAGAGCATTTAAAGTACGTAAATAAACGCTTTGACTTTCCAACCCCACGTGTTGCTGCAGGGCAGGTATTACGAGGCCTTGCATCATCGGCTATCGATGTGTCGGACGGCTTAATCGCTGATTTAAGTCATATACTCGATATGTCACAAGTAAGTGCAGTGGTGAATATTGAAAGTATTCCAACTTCAGATGCGATGCAAGCAAGCCTTGATTTTAATCAGCAGCTGCCATTTATTCTCAGTTACGGTGATGATTACGAATTAATTTTTACGGTCCCTGATAGCAATAAGAGTATGTTAGAAATAAAGCTACGCCAGTATGGTGTAGATGCAACATGCATTGGCCAAGTTAAAAGTGGCGATGGCCAAATTGAGCTTTTACACAACGGTGAAAAGTTTGATTTTGAACCGCAGGGTTTTGAGCACTTTGCAAAGGAGCTGGTTTGAACAATAACCGCAAGTTTAATTTAAAGCGTCCACATCAGTTTTTTGGTCTGGGCTTTGGGACTGGGCTTGCCCCTAAAGCGCCCGGTACATTTGGTACATTTGCTGCCTTGCCATTCATTTTTATGACCATGTATTATCCGTTATGGCTGCAAATTGTATTTGCCGTTGTGATCAGTATATTTGGTATATGGGCGTGCGGTAAAACGGCTGATGATTTAGGCGTGCACGATCATCCTGCTATTGTATGGGATGAAGTGGCGGGTTATTACATCACTATGATTGGCGCAGCACTTAACTGGCAAACATTACTCGTAGGTTTTTTGTTATTTCGCTTTTTTGATATAGCAAAACCCGGCCCAATCCGTATGCTAGACAAACGAGTGCATGGCGGTTTAGGTATAATGGCCGACGATATACTTGCGGGTATTTTTTCGCTTATATGTTTACAAGCGTTAATAAAAGTGGGTTTACTGCCCTTTTAATTTTTATATTTGATTTGTTTAACTAGGTGGCAGCAATATGATGCGATTTTTACTGGTTTGTGTACTTATGTTGTGCGCGACGCCAAGTTGGGCTTCAATTACTGATTACGTAGTTAAGCAATGGAATATAAAAGATGGCCTACCGTCGCAATCACTTAAAAGTGTTGTGCAAGATCAGCAAGGCTATATGTGGCTTGGTACGCAATTTGGTTTAAGCCGTTTTGATGGTACAACATTTACAAATTACAACACGCAAAATAGTCCATTCTTGCCTAGTAATGGTGTTAATAAGCTTTTAGTCGATTCTAGTGGTTTGTTATGGGTAGGCACTAAAAGTGGCTTGGTAGTTATTAACCCAGCCACATTTGCAGCACAAGAATTTAATATTAAAGGTCCAGTAAGGGATATTCTTGAGGACTCTAAAGGTAGCATATGGATTGCGGCCAACGGCTTATACTATGTAGATAGAGGGCAAGTTGATTTACGCACTGAAGTAAATGGTCCTCTACCTATTGTTAATGCTACTGTGATCACACAAATAGTTGGCTCTGTTAGCCAAATGGCACTCTCTCCTGAAGGCATTTGGCTGGTTAATGATCGTCATTTATTACGCCTTACAAAAAACTCATCAGATTTTTCTAAACTACGTTTAGAGCTTACCGCAAAAATATCTTTACCAGAGCGCCTAGCGCAAACCATAGTGCACGATTTATCATTTTTAAATGGTAATTTGTATATAGCTTCTGAGCTAGGTGCATACTTTTTAGATTTAGATGACGAGCTAAGACCTTTTCCTCTACCTAATGCAAATAACTCAGCCGTTTATAAGTTTATGAGTGATACCGATGGTGGCTTGTGGGTTTCGACCTATGGACGCTTATTATTCAGAGATAAAACCGGTGAGTGGCAATGGGTAGAGCCTAGCCAACTCGATCAAAGTATATGGTTTGCTGATATTTTTAGAGATGATAAAAATAACGTTTGGTTAGCAAGCTTTAGTGAAGGCTTGTGGCTTGCTCATGAAGGGCGAGTCGAAAGGCATTCAGCAGTTTCAAATATGACCGAATCTGTTATGGCTATTAGCCAAGCACCCGATGGTAAACTGTGGGTTGCGAATAAAAGCGGCATTGGTTATTTCGATTTAGATAAAAGTTTTATTAATTTAGTCCCAAGTAGTAAATATGGATACGCATCAGTACACGATCTACAATTTGATGGTGAGCGATTATATATAGCCACAGGGCGCGGCTTATTTGTTTTTGAAAACAAGACACTTTACACCGTCCCTGGTCGAGCACTTCGCGATAATCCGGTATTTGCAATAAGTCGCTCTAGTAAAGGCGGCTTTTGGATTGGTACCGGACGCGGTTTATATCGATTAAATTATGCTGGTTTAACGCCTTTTGCCTATAACGCTTTTTTAGGTAGTAAGTTTATTACCTACGTATTAGATAAAACAAACTTTGGTGTGATTGGTACTAGTAAGGGCGCATATTACTTTACAGACCGTGGCATTGAAAAAATTGGCGACCAAACAACACTTGAAAGCGCATACGTAACTAGCGTGCTACATATAGATGGCGTGGGTATTTTAATAGGCTCTCTTAACGATGGGCTTTTTTACAGAAGTACGCAAGGGCAATGGCGTCAGCTCGATGCAGCTAATGGTTTACCGTATGGTTCTATATTTAGCCTAGAATATGATGAAAAGTTAAAGCATGTTTGGGTAAGCACCATGAAAGGTGTTTACAGAATGCCTGTAGAGCAATTTAAAACAGAAATAAAAAGCTTAAAAGTTGAAGAAGTAATTTCATCTTTTGACCGTCAACTTGATGGTAAAGCGAATCAATGTTGTAGTGGACTTGGGCATGATGCGGTAGCAGACACCGGAAATTCTATTTGGTACCCAAGCTTACAAGGTGTTGTTGAAATACCTAAAAATGTAGAGCTATTTGGTGTGCTTGCATTAAAGCCAACAATAGAGACAATAACAACGCCACTTCGTCATTTAACTACCGCTGCGCTTGGTAAAAAACCATCATTAGAAACAGACGAGCGTGATATAACGCTAACTTACACAGCTATTGATTACTATGCACCAAACAGCATTGAATTTAGATATAAACTAAGTGGCTTAGATAGTGACTGGCGCTATGCAAATACGCGACGTGAAGCTATTTATACTAACTTGCCTCCTGGCTCGTTTTTGTTTCAATTAGAAGCTAAGCGCCAAGGTGAAGACTGGGCTAAAGCGCAAGATGTAGAATACGGTTTTGTAGTGCCTGAGCGCTTTGACGAAACAATTTACTTTAGGCTTTTAATTACCAGTGGTTTTATTTTGCTTTTTTATCTCATTTTTTGGGTGTTTAGAGCACAAGAACGCAGAAAACAAGAAGCATTAGAGGGCTTAATCACTGAGCGTACCTTAGAGCTTCGCCAAGCTAATGATAAATTAGGCCAAGTGAATTCACAGCTTAAATTAGTGAGTCACTCAGATGAGCTAACAGGGCTACGTAGCCGCCGCTTTTTGTTTGATCAACTCCCTAAAGATATTGAGCACTTTCAACGTAATTCACAGTCGCTGCAGGCACAAGGTAAGTCACTGGTGCTGGTAATTATTAACTTTGATAACTTCAGCCGTATTAACGATGCGTATGGCCCAATTGCAGGTGATAGCTGCTTACAGCAAATGGCTGCATTGTTAAATTCGCGTACGCAGGGCTCTGACTATGTGGCACGTTGGAGTGGTGATGAGTTTTTATTATTATTACGTGACTTTAAATGCAATAAAATAGATAGCTATGCCTCAGAACTTTGTAAAGTAATAGCGGCTAATTCGTTCCAATTACCAAATGGAAAAACAACTAATATCACGGCATCAATTGGTTGGTCATTTTATCCATTACCTTTACTAGGCGGACAGGTAATTAGCTGGGAAACCTCTATTAACTTAGCAGATATAGCACTGCATCAAGTTAAAAAGCGCGGTGGTGATGGTGTGGCTAATATTACGTTTGATGATCAGCTCGATGCATTTGAGTTTGAACAAAACTCTAATGTTGATCAGCAATTAGGTATTTTACAAAGTAATGGCTTGGCAGATATAAAAGTGTGGATGCGATAATGCCCGACCAAGGTTATTGGTCAGGCATGGTGAGGTTAACTCTATTTGTTAAGCCAAGCTGGTAATATTGCAATCGACTCAGGGGCTGTAAATGCCGTACTGGTATCGGCGCTTATATCACCGCCTGCACTGCTTAAAATATTATTAAATCGCATAACCACATTATTTGACTTCTCAGCTACGTATAAATCTGTTCCGGTATACATAATATCAACAGGGTTACCCAGTAGGGTATTTGGACCGCTAATAGTGGTACTTATGTTTACCAAGCCCGATGCAGTTGCTACGTTATTCAATACGTATATTTTGCCATCGTCAGCAACTGCTGCGCTACCAACATCAGAGAGTATTAGCGAGCCACTTAGCGAGTCGTAGTCGATGCCGTGCATGTTGCTTGGTGCTGCTACTGCTGTACCTGCATTTGCTGGCGTTATAAGCCTATCCTCAACTGCAATATTAGTACTACCAGCCATTAGTTTGCTTTTAACTTCGTCAAATACAGCAACGGTTCCATTTGTTAGTGCTACAAAAGCTCGATCAGTGTTTGCATCGTAATCAACATCCCAAGGGCGAGCATCGTTTGCAAACGTAAGCGTCATTAATGGGCTTGCATCCCCTGTGGTGCAAGTTGAAAATATTGAAATGCTTGGAGTATCTGCATTATTTTCTGCAACTAAAATCATACCGCTATCAGAAGCCACATCAAGACCTTTAGGAGATATAAGGCCTGTATTCGAACCAGTAATAATGCTGTCTTGGTTCGTATTATAAGTTTGCCCATCTCTGTTTATTGCCACTTTATTTGAAATAACAATACCGCCAATTGAGGTTGTACTGTTATCGAACGTTGTATAACTATTACCCGCTTTATCAAAAGTTACACTTTCGATAGTTTGACTTGCATTATAGTTGCCAATTTCTGTGTTAAGTTGTGAACTTAATCGACTAATTTGCCCAGTTGTTTCACCTGCAGTGCCCGGATTACTACTTACAGCAACACCTAGCAGCGCCATATTAGCGGTATCACTATCTGAAATATCAGCCATCTCATTTTGTATACCCAGTTTAGTAATTGACTCAGGTTTAATTGTTGAGGTAACTAAATCAGGAGTGATATCGCCGCTCTCACCTGAAAATATATTGCTGAACACAAGAACAGCATCATTTGATTTTTCAGCTACACGTAAGTCACTACCTTCAAGGCTAATATCAACTGGGTTACCAAGCATTGTTGCTGGACCGGCAATACTTCGTGCAACGCTTACTAAGCCCTCTGCAGTTGAAGCATTATTAATTACAAATAACGAACCATCGGTTGCGTCTGAGGCACTGCCTACATCAGACAAAACAAGTTTATTAGTATTTGAGTCATAAACAATGCCGTGAATATTTACAGATATTTGCGTGCCATCATTATTACTTGGAGTAATTGTGCGGCTTGGCATTGCGGCAAATTCACCACCAACAAAATTATCATAAACGGCTACATCACCATTTGTTAGTGCTACATAAAGGCGGTCGTTAGATTCATCATAATCAACATCCCACGGCGCCGCTTCTGTAATAGTTGTGCCTAAAGGCGCTGCATCGCCCGCGGCTGTAGCGCCAAAAGTCGTTACTTGCATTGCGCCAAAGTCAGCAATAAAAACAAGGCCACTCTTTTGTGCTACAGCTATTCCTTTAGGGTTTACCAGTGTTGTGTTAGTACCTGTTATTTCGCGATCTGTATTAGCTGTATAGGTTGCGCCGTCACTACGATTTGCAAGCTGGCAAATAGTTTTAATACTGCCATTTTCGCTGTCGCTTGCTTGCAATAAATTACCTAAGCTATCAAATGCAACGCCTTCGTTAGCTGTTGTATTAAAGGTTTTTAGTTTAGAGGCGTTTTGGTTAATTAAATCGATAGTGCCTGTATTGCTCTCGCCATTGTTTGCCAAAATTAATGTGGCTGATGCAAAACCAGGGTTGCCATTTGTACCGTCGGTACCGTTTTGTCCATCGGTGCCTGCAATACCATCTACGCCGTTTTCACCATCGTCTGAGCTACAGCCTGTAATGCCGATTAATACTGCAAGTGTTAAAGCTGAAAAACTAAGCGTGTGTTTAAGTGTGTTTTTTTGTGTTGAATGAGTTGTTAAATTAGCTTTATTCATCATTTTTACCTTTTAAATATTCCATCAAATGTAGGTAAATAACGCGCTTGCTCATAAGGCATAGACTAAGCGGCACTGATTATTTACATGTTAACCTCATATCAATAACGGCTATAAAATGAAACTGGATGCAAAAAAGTTAAAATTAAAAACAAAAAAAGGAGCCTTGAGGCTCCTTTTTAATAAACTAAGTAAATAGCTTAAGCGATAAACGCCTTAATAGCGTTTAATATTCCTTGCTCGCCTAATCCCATTTCATCGTGCATTTCATCTTGCGTGCCGTGTTTAATAAACTCATCAGGAATACCTAAGTTAAGGATATTAATATCAGCTTTTTGCGTTGCCAAGTATTCATTAACTGCAGAGCCGGCACCGCCAGCAATCGCGTTATCTTCAAGCGTAACAAAGGTATCGTGGCTAGTAGTAAGCTCATTTAAAAGTGCAGTATCAAGTGGTTTAATAAAACGCATATTAACAAGCGTTGCATCTAATTCGTTAGCTGCAAGCTGGGCGTTTTCAAGTAATGTACCGAACGATAAAATGGCAATTTTACTGCCTTTCTTAATTGTATCTGCCTTACCTATTTCGAGCAGTTGCATAGTGCTTTCAATGTCTGCAGTACCTGCGCTACCTCGAGGGTAACGAACTGCAACAGGGCAGTTTTCTTTATAACCGGTGTATAGCATTTGGCGGCATTCGTTGGTGTCGCTTGGTGCCATAATTACCATATTTGGAATACAGCGCATAAAGCTTAAATCGTACGCACCTTGGTGAGTTTCACCATCGGCTCCAACAATACCAGCGCGGTCAATGGCAAATAATACAGGTAAGTTTTGCAGTGCAACATCATGTATTAATTGGTCATACGCACGTTGTAAAAAGCTCGAGTAAATAGCAACAACAGGTTTTAAACCTTCACAAGCAAAACCAGCTGCTAAAGTAACAGCATGCTGCTCTGCAATGGCCACATCAAAGTATTGATCTGGAAACTCTTTAGAAAAACGTACCATGCCAGAGCCTTCGCGCATTGCTGGCGTAATAGCCATTAACTTGCTGTCTTGCTTTGCCATGTCGCATAACCAATCGCCGAAAACTTTTGAAAAAGTAGCAGCGCTAGGTTTAGATTTAGGCAGGCTAGTTGTGCTCGGATCGAATTTTGGTACACCATGGTAGCCAATAGGATCGGCTTCAGCCGGTTTGTAGCCCTTACCTTTTTGCGTTTTTATATGTAAAAGCTGTGGGCCTTTTAAATTACGCATATTACGCAATGTATCTACAAGCATGTTTACATCGTGACCATCAATTGGGCCTATGTAATTTAGGCCTAATTCTTCAAAGAAGGTCCCCGGGATCATCATGCCCTTAATGTGCTCTTCCATTTTACTGGCAAGTTGCTTTACCGGAGGCACACCTGAGAGTAACTTTTTACTGCCTTCACGAATGTTAGTATAAAAGCTACCTGATAAAATTCGGGCAAAGTGATTTGTTAATGCGCCAACATTTTCTGAAATCGACATTTCGTTATCATTTAAAATAATAAGCATGTCTGATTTTACATCGCCTAAATGATTCATCGCTTCAAATGCCATGCCTGCGGTGATAGCTCCGTCACCAATAATGGCTACAGATTTTCGACCTTTGCCTTCTTTTTGGGCGGCAATAGACATACCTAAGGCAGCTGAAATAGAGGTGCTTGAATGACCTACGCTAAACGTATCGTATTGGCTTTCATCGCGAAAAGGAAAAGGGTGCAAACCGTCTTTTTGGCGAATAGTGTGCATTTGGTCGCGACGACCTGTAAGGATTTTATGTGGATAAGCTTGGTGACCCACATCCCAAACTAGGCGATCGTCTGGAGTGTTATAAACATAATGTAGCGCAACGGTTAGTTCAACCGTCCCTAAACCAGACGCTAGATGACCGCTACTTTGCGATACTGAGTTGAGTAAATAATCGCGCAGCTCATTGCTAAATGCAGGGAGTTTGTCTTGCGCTAAGTCACGCAATTGGGCTGGCTCGTCAACCAAATTAAGTAATGGATACTTGCTACTATCAAGTGTCATGGTTTTATATATATCCTTCGCTAACATTAATTCATTCAAAGCTTTTACGAATAATTAATGTTGAGTAATAATGTCAGTGCTAATTGCAATACGTATGAGCAAAAATTAGTGGTCACGCTCAATTAGGTAATTTGCTAGCGACGCAAGAAGTGTTGTGTCAGCATCTATATTTGCCAACGCTTCATGGGCTTGTTGTATTAAATTTTGCGCCTTTTCTTTAGCGCCTAGCATACCTAATAACGCCGGATATGTCGCTTTATTCGCGGCAATATCGGAGCCTTGTGGTTTACCTAAAGTAACCGTATCGCCTTCAACATCTAAAATGTCGTCGTGTACTTGAAACGCCAGCCCTATAGCATACCCAAAAATGCTTAAATTTTCTAAGGTTTGTTGATCTGCCTTTTCACTGCACAGTGCACCAAGTGTAATTGCACAATTAATTAAAGCTCCGGTTTTTAGCTTATGTATTCGCTCAAGCTCTTGTACGGTAATTACTTTATCTGTTGCTGCTATGTCAAGACCTTGTCCGCCTACCATGCCCTCAAGGCCTGATGCGTTGGCAAGCGTAGCAATCATTTTTACTTGTGTTTGCGACGAGCATGTAAATTTGTGATTCGCAATAAGCTCAAAGGCGAGTGTTTGTAGGGCATCACCGGCTAAAATTGCATTTGCCTCGCCAAATTCTATGTGGCAAGTAGGGCGGCCACGGCGTAAGTCGTCATCGTCCATAGCGGGCAAATCATCATGAACTAGCGAATAGCTATGGATACACTCAATTGCAGCTGCAAGTACATGTAAGTCTTGCTGGTTTGCACCGAGCATTTTACCTGTGGCATAAACTAAAAATGGACGTAATCTTTTACCGCCATTAAATAATCCATACTGGGTGGCGTTCTTGACTGTTTCTTCAGTATCGAGAGACTGTTTAAAATGCTGTTGTAAGGTCGCTACTACATCTTTTTGAGCACGTTCGATATAATTATTTATGCTCACAGCTATTCCATATCATTATCAAAATTCGTAAGAACTGACTTTTCGCCATTCCCCATCAAAATTGATACTTTTTGTTCTGCTTGCTGTAATTTACCTGATGAAGCACTTGCTAATGCAATTCCACGCTCAAATTGCTTTAACGATTGCTCAAGCGATAAGTCACCTTGTTCCATGTCACTAACGATTGTAGATAATTCTTCTAGTGCTTGTTCGAAACTTAAGTTTTCAGGTTTTTTAGTCGCCATCTTTATTTCAGCTTACATAATAAATTTAGGGGTCAATTTTAGGGGGAATGCTAAACTAGGTCAAAGGATGATATTGGTTTTTTACCTTTATAACGTTAAATTATATTTCAAGTGTATTAATAAAGCCTTAATAGCGGTCTGTTAGTTTAATAAATCAATTGATAATTAGGTAGCCCTTATAACTTGATCTAAAATAGTGCTAAAGGCTGCTTTTTATGTTTATTTATAAAAATGGCTTAAGCAATTCAATATGTTGCCGATAAGCAGTTAATAATAAAAGTTTATGATAAGGCCATTAAGCATGAAACTTCTGGAGGAAATGTGGATTTAGCAACCATAATCGGGATCCTAGGCGCAATTGGCTTAATTGTCATGTCTATGTTTATGAGTAGTAGCGGTGAAATGGCTATGTTTGCCGATGCTCCTTCTAGTGTAATTGTATTTGGTGGTTCACTTTTCATTGTTTTATCAAATTTCACCATGTCGCAGTTTTTGGGTATAGGTAAAGTTGTTGCTAAAGCGTTTATGTTTAAAATTGAAACGCCAGAAGAACTTATTGAAAAAGCAGTAGAACTTGCTGATTCAGCTCGTAAAGGGGGCTTTTTAGCACTCGAAGAAGCTGAAATCCCAAATCCATTTATGCGCAAAGGCGTCGACATGCTTGTTGATGGCCATGACGCAGATGTTGTTCGCGCCACACTTCAAAAAGACATCTCTTTAACCACTACTCGACATGAAATGGGTGCAGGCTTATTTAAGTCATTAGCCGATATTGCACCAGCAATGGGAATGATTGGTACTCTAATTGGCTTAGTTGCAATGTTATCTAACATGGATGACCCAAAAGCAATTGGCCCGGCAATGGCGGTAGCGCTTTTAACAACTTTATATGGTGCGTTTTTAGCCAATGTTGTGGCAATTCCTATTCAGGTAAAACTTGAACTGCGTAAAGACGAAGAAGCTATGAATCAGCGTTTAATTTTAGATGCTATTTTAGGTATACAAGATGGCCAAAATCCAAAAGTTATCGAAGGTATTTTGAAAAATTACTTAGCTGAATCTAAACGCAAAGTAGATACCGAGGAGTAATTATGTCTGATCAAGAGTGCAAATGCCCACCACCAGGCCTACCAGCATGGATGGGAACGTTTGCCGATTTAATGTCACTGTTAATGTGCTTTTTTGTACTCTTGCTTGCGTTTTCAGAAATGGATGTACTTAAGTTTAAACAAATTGCGGGCTCTATGAAGTTTGCTTTTGGTGTGCAGAATAAAATTGAAGTAAAAGATATCCCTAAAGGTACCTCTGTTATTGCTATGGAGTTTACCCCAGGCAAACCAGAGCCAACCCCAATAGAAACCATTCAGCAGCAAACAGTCGAAATGACTCAACAAATGTTAGAGTTTCAGGCTGGAGATGAAAGCTCAGCTGGCGGCAGGCAAGAACAACGCGGGGATAAACGTGGTGGCGAATCTCGTAGTACTTCTCAAGAGCAATCGTCAGAGCAAGCAACTTCAGCGGCCGATCAGGAACAAACTAACGAGCTCGTTAAAAAAATCGCGCAGCAGCTTGAAAAGCAAATAATAGATGGTGCAATTGAGCTTGAATCTTTAGGGCAGCAAATAATTATTCGTATTAGAGAGAATGGTTCATTTCCTTCGGGTAGTGCATTTTTACAACCTAAGTTTAAACCCATAATTCAAGATATTGGTGTACTGTTAAAAGATGTACCTGGCGAAATAACTGTATCTGGCCATACCGACGATTTTCAGGTATCGAATGAGCTATATATTAATAATTGGGACTTATCGTCAAAGCGAGCTGTAGCTGTAGCAAGCGAGCTGCAAACGGTGCAAGGGTTTGATAAAAACCGCATGATGGTAGTGGGGCGAGCTGATACTCGTCCACTTGTTCCAAACGATTCAAATGAAGATCGCCGAAGAAACCGTCGAGTAGAAATATCAATCCTGCAAGGTAAGGCTAAAGAGTCTGCTCCTATTGATGTGCGCTAAGTTATTGCTTGTGTTATATTTCACTATGTTTGTTTTGATTTAAGGTACTTAATTGCCTTAAGTATCTTGGCAATTTCGTCATTTTAGCTTACAGTACATTTCCTTAACATATGTAATGGAGTGCCTGTGAAAATAATCAATAAATATTGCGACATGCCGGGTAATGGTGATGGTACTGATGACGATAAAAAAACAAAATAGGGCAGAGTATTTTGCCTGAATGGTTTTTATATATTGTTAGTATTTTAAGCAAAAGCTGGGTTTTAATGCTAAGTCCGGCTATTTTTATATTTTTTGTATTTAAAGATCGCCTAGCCTTTCGATTTGTATTACTTACCGCAGCTTTTTTCCTCTTTGGTAACCTAACTGCTTCAAGCCTACGAGCGTTTGATGACATTTATATTTATCGTTATTTAGTTTGGGCGATCACAGATATTATTTGGATGGCACTTATAGCTTACTGGGGTATAAAGGATAAAGTTTATTTATGGCAATGTGTTATTGGGCAACTAGTTGTTATTGGCGCACCTATATTACAACTATTCCGATTAGTTGACCGCCATTTGTGGGATTTAGCTTACAGTACCGTTATTTATCAGACCCTAATGCCATTTATCAATATTGCCACGGTGGTTGTATGCTATTTACCTTTAATTATCCTTTTCACTAAGCAAGGTAGTGTAAAGTCAAAAATAGAAAACTCCCCACCTTCAATATAGCTGTGCTAAACTACTGTTTATATAAACAGTGAGTGAGCGACTCCCATGAAACTCTACATTGCAGAAAAACCATCACTAGGCAGAGCAATTGCTGATGCCTTACCAAAACCACATAAAAAACATGATGGTTATATAGAAGTCGCTAATGGCGATTGTGTATCGTGGTGTATTGGGCATTTGCTAGAACAAGCAGAACCCGATGACTATGATGAGCGCTTTAAAAAATGGCAGTTTGAACACTTACCTATAATACCTAAACAGTGGAAGTTAAAAGCCAAAACCAAAACTCGCAAACAGCTCACTGTTTTAAAAAAATTAATTAAACAGGCCTCGCAACTTATTCACGCTGGCGATCCAGACCGTGAAGGCCAGCTACTAGTCGATCAAGTAATAGAAGAAGCCAAAATAAGTCAGGCTAAAAAGCAGAGTACGCAACGTTTACTCATTAGTGATTTAAATTTGTCCGCAGTAAAAAAATCACTGGGTACTATGCGTTCTAATCGAGATTTTATTCCGTTAAGTGTATCTGCTTTAGCGCGCTCTCGTGCTGATTGGCTATTTGGTATGAATTTAACGCGTGCATACACACTAGCAGGGCAAAAAGCAGGGTTTGGTAATGTACTTTCGGTAGGGCGAGTACAAACCCCTATTTTAGGTCTTGTTGTTAATAGAGATAACGAAATAGCGAACTTTGTATCTAAGCCTTTTTACGATGTATTGGCGCATTTGCTTACTCCTGATAATCAACCATTCATAGCTAAGTGGGTTCCAAGCAAAGCATGTGAGCCACATCAAGATGAAGAAGGGCGAATACTTAACAAAGCTCTTGCAGAAAACGTTGCTTCACGTATTACAAAGCAAAGTGCTGAGCTTACTTTACTCGACCAAAAACAAAAAAAGCAAAGTGCTCCATTACCTTATAATTTATCTGCTCTGCAAATAGATGCTGCTAAAGCATTTGGTATGCCAGCTCAAAAAGTATTGGATATTTGCCAAATACTTTACGAACGTCATAAACTAATTACTTACCCACGCTCAGATAATCGTTATTTACCTAAAGATCACCATCAAGAAGCATCTGCTATTTTAAAGGCAATAAGTGCAAATGGGGGGCAAAGCAGTGAATTAGTAAACGGGGCTGATGTAAAAAAGCATAGTAAATGTTTTAACGATTCAAAAGTAGCTGCCCATCATGCCATTGTGCCTACGGCTAAGCAGTTAAAGTCAGCGAGTTTGAGCGGTGACGAAGCAAAGGTATATCAATTAATAAGCCGTCATTACTTAATTCAGTTTTATCCCGACTATATATATAACGAAACTAAAGCTGAGGTAATTATTGCTGGTGGGCTTTTTAAGGCAAATGCAAAGCAAGATGTAAGCTTGGGTTTTAAGGTGTTAATGGGTAAATCTGAATTAAAAGATGAAGCCTCGCTACCTCCTTTAACAAAAGGTATGCCTCTTTTTTGCGATAAAGGCGAAGTAGTCGAAAAGCATACATCACCCCCTGCTTATTTTACCGATGCCACATTGTTGGCTGCGATGACGGGCATTAGCCGTTATGTTAAAGATCCACAAATTAAAAAAGTATTAAAAGACACTGATGGTTTAGGTACGGAGGCAACACGTGCGGGAATAATCGAGTTGCTATTTAAGCGGCGTTTTTTAAAACGTGAAGGTAAGTCAATTAGAGCGACCGAAACGGGACTTGCTCTTATTAGCGTATTACCACAAGGTTTAGCGAGTCCTGATTTAACCGCAAAGTGGGAGTCGAGCTTAGGTGATATTGCACAGCAGGCAATGAGTTATCAGCAATTTTTACAGCCTTTACTTGCTGACCTAAATGGGTTTGTTCAATTAGCAGCAAACTGCGATAGCAATGCATTTGCGAAGTTACCAAAAACCTCACCTAAAAAACGTTTTGCTAAACGAGGTGGAAAAGCGACCTTTAAAAAGTCGAGTTATAAAAAAAGCTCTGTTGCTAGTTAGCAACAGAGCTTTTTTATTAAACGATATTACTCAACCTGAACTCTGTTTGAGATAGATTTATTATCCAGAATTCAGGTTACTTATTAAATAAAGCAACAGCAGCGTTACTCATTGCTTTTATTCCAGTAGGAATAGCAACTTTATAATCTGGTGCAAATTTACTAGAGTGTAGAGAAGGGAGTACCTCACCTGTTTTTATTGAATCTGCATATTGTGCTTGGTTTACGCCTCCTAGCCAAAAGAGGGTGATAGGGATATTTTCATCGGTGCGCCCGTATAGGCCAAAATCTTCACCCGCCATTACAGCTTGTGTTTCAAGTACATTAGTATCGCCAATTGCGCTGGCAATAGAGTTTCTAACAATGTCTGTTTGTGCAGGGTTATTATAAGTAGATGGAATCGATTCATCTTCATGTACATATATTACAGGGTAGTTAGATTCATTTAAGCCAGCACTTTGTGCAATACCTGCGGTGATTCGTTTTATTGCTGCTATTTGAGCGCTTCTTACATCGGGGTTATAGCTTCTAAGAGTGAGTTGTAGTTTTACTTCATCCGAAATCACATTATGTTTTGAGCCACCATGAATAGACCCCACTGTAATCACAGAAGGCTCAAGCGGTGAAAGCTCTCGGCTTGTGATTGTTTGCAAAGCAAGTACAGTGCGTGCAGCTATAACCACTGGGTCTATAGTTGTATGAGGGTAAGCACCATGACCACCTTTACCTTTAATTGTAATATCGACAGAATCTACACTTGCCATCGTGTATTCATTTTTCATTGATACCTTACCAGCGGGGACGCTAGCGCTTACATGTAAAGCAATTATATGATCAGGTTTTGCATATTTACTAAATAGTCCTTCGCTTAACATCGCTTTAGCACCCCCACCTACTTCTTCTGCAGGCTGTGCAACCATCATTAATGTACCTTGCCACTGTTTTTTATGAGCAATTAACTGCTCTGCAGTTCCAATAAAAGAGCTCATGTGGATATCGTGGCCACAGCCGTGCATTACACCTACTTTTGCACCGTGCTCGTCTATTACTTTGACTTTTGAGGCATAGGATTTTCCTGTTTGCTCAATAATAGGTAAGCCATCAGTATCAGTGCGGATCATTACTGTCGGCCCCTCACCATTTTTATAAATACCAACTACTCCAAAGCCACCTACATTACTTGTTACTTTAAAACCCAGCTGAGTTAATCTATCTGCTATCTTTTTACCTGTTTTTTGTTCGTGATAAGAAAGCTCTGGGGATTGGTGTAAGTCGAGGTAAAACTTTTCAATAGCTGGCATGGCTTTGCTTAAATTCAAATCGAGTCCATTTGCTTGTACTAATGGGCTTGCTAATAAAAGTATTGCACTTAGGTAAGTTAATTTCATATTTTCCCTTATTGTTGAATATGTATACCGAGTGATTTAGGTATATGACTTGTAATTATTATGTTCACCACCATATAAAAACCTAAATAGACGAATATGGCAATCAATTCAATGAGCAACATAGTTAGTATTAATGCGCAAAACCTTCAACAAGTACTCGGTGAAACATCACAACAAAAATTGGTGTTGCTTAACTTTTTCTCTCCTCAAAGTCCTGACTGCATCGGACAGGCTGCAATTTTAGATAAAGTAGCAGCAGAAAATGCAAGCTATATAGTAGTAGCAAACTTAGATTGCGATGCAGAACAAGCACTCGCTTCTCAACTTGCGCAACAAGTTGGTCTGCAAACACTGCCTACGCTTGTATTATTAAAAGACTCCGCACCAGTAGATTTACTTGCAGGTGTTCAAAGCGAAGCGCAAATACGCGAAGCCCTAGCAAAGCATTTACCTGCGCAACAAGACTTACTATTAGAGCAAGCAAAGCAAGCGTTATTAAAGTCAGATTTAAATGCTGCATTTAATTATGCAAAGCAAGCTTATGAAATAGACAGCGGTAATGCACGTATCAAGTTAGTGCTAGCAGACATATGTATTCAAATTCACAAGGTAGATGAAGCGCAAGCGCTTATAAATACAATAGATGCACAAGAGCAAGATGCTTACTTTAATAATATAAAAGCAAAATGCGAAGCCGCGCTTGAAGCAAAAGATTCACCAGAGATTAAAGAAAAGCAACAACAAGTAGAAAAGTATCCAAATGACTTAGAATTAAAAGAAGAGCTCAGTATTTTACTTAATGAAGCAGGCAGAAAAGAAGAAGCATTGGATGTACTGTTTACAGTTCTCCAAAAAGATCTGAACTTCAACGAAGCAAAACCAAGCTTTTTAGCCATTATTGCCTCTTTACCTGATGGCGACGCACTCGCAGCTAAGTATCGTCGCAAGTTATACAGTATTTTATACTAGGGTCTGTTGCTCTTTGCGGATTGAAATTTGTTCAAACTAGGGGGTGTTTAATCGCGGCGCGAGATTTGTAACCTAGTGGGCTAAGTAAAAACCGAGTAACAAAGAGTAAATAGCCCCTAGGAAGAACCCTTTGGGCAGCGCCTGTTTGGCATTAATGCTACGTTATCGCCTATTTATGGGGAGTAACCACACTACATAGGCTCTGCCTTGCCTGAATACCAAACAGGCTGCTGCAAATTTAACATTGAAAGATAAACAGACCCTAGATTCTAATAACTATTACTTTTGAGAAGCACCTAAATAAGGTGCTTTTTGCATTTTTAAGGTTTTAATTAATATCTTTAGTATGGTTTAGCTATGTAAAAACAAGAGTTATCAACAGGGTTTTGTGGGTAACTTGTGTTTATCGTGTGTGCTTGCTTGGGGCTTAATTTTAATTACTATTTTATGCAAATAACGCTTGCGTAAAATCCGCCGCTCCCTATAATGCGACCCCACTGAGACGGGATATGGCGACGCGCAGCGGACGAAGCATAGCGAGGCACGAAATGCTCAGAGAGTTAAATAAAACTTCGGTTTTAAATCTTCTAAAAAGAAAATTTAAAACAAAGTGTTGACTCGAAAAATAAAGGGTGTATTATTCGCATCCCTTGAGACGCTAAAGCGACTCAAAACGTTCTTTAACAATATAAAGCAATCATCTGTGTGGGCACTCGTACAGATT
>NZ_JACJEO010000049.1:0-3993 GCF_014164115.1 Pseudoalteromonas sp. SG45-2 | reverse complement strand
AAGAACGTTTTGAGTCGCTTTAGCGTCTCAAGGGATGCGAATAATACACCCTTTATTTTTCGAGTCAACACTTTGTTTTAAACTTTCTTTTTAGAAGATTTAAAACCGAAGTTTTATTTAACTCTCTGAGTAGTTCGTGCCTCGCTATGCTTCGGCGTTTCCCGTCTCAGTGGGGTCGCATTATAGGGAGAACAGATTTTTACGCAAGTACTTTTTTAAAGAAAAAGTAAAAAAAGATGCTGTTCGGTCAGTATCTGAACTAAACCCCCTGAAACTGATAGTTTTGTAACCAAACGGCGCCTTTTATGGTACAAAAATAACCTTGCTGATACACTCAAAGCTAATAACTATTATCTAAAAGGCACTAAATATGGCAATCCGTTCTTATAAAGGTGTAACTCCTTCGTTTAATTCGTCTGTTTATATTGATGAGTCATCAGTTTTGGTTGGTGATATTATTTTAGGTGATAATAGTAGTGTTTGGCCTTTAGTAGCCGCCCGAGGCGATGTTAACTATATACGTATTGGTAAACGCTCCAATATACAAGATGGCAGTGTATTGCATTTATCTCGTGCAACTAAAAGCAATCCAGATGGTTATCCACTTATTATAGGTGACGATGTAACTGTAGGTCATAAGGTAATGCTGCACGGGTGTATATTAGGAAACCGTATACTTGTAGGTATGGGCGCTATTATTATGGATAACGTGGTTGTTGAAGATGATGTAATTATAGGTGGCGGCTCTTTGGTACCACCAAACAAACGCTTAGAGTCTGGTTACTTATATGTAGGGAGTCCGGCTAAGCAAGCCCGCCCTCTAACGGAGCAAGAACTTGCCTTTTTAAAAATATCTGCCGATAACTATGTATCACTTAAAGATGAGTACTTAGCTGAAATAGCTAATTTAAGTTAATAAACTTACTTCAATTTGGCCTGCCGAGTTATAGCTCTCTTCTTCGATAAGCTCCTCGGCACGTTCTTCGTAATCAAAACGATACTTTTCAAAATACTCTGTTGCGTGACTTTCGTCTGTTAGTTTAAGTGTATTTACTTCTATTACACACTCCACCAGCATGCCACTAACTTGTGCAAAAAATACTAACTGATGATCGGGCTCTCTAAACTCTAGCCTATCTATAAATTGTATTGCCTGATTCATTTAAGCGTTCCTTGTTTGAGCGCATCAACGACGGGAAGTATTTTTGGCATTTTATTACGCCATACATAATATGCTTGAGCAGCTTGACCAACTAACATGCCACTGCCATCTAAAAGCTTAGCGTTAATATTATGCTGTGCAACCCAATTCATAAAAATGGTATTTTGCAGTGAATAAAACATGTCATAAGCGACTTCACAGTTAGTTATGTGTTTTTTATCAAGTGCTGGAAGTTCGTTATTCATGCTGCTAGAGGTAGAGTTTATAATTAGTGAGTAATCGCTTACTGGTAAATCATCAAAACCAAAGCCAGATACTGGTCCATATTGGGTAAACAGCTCTGCGAGTTCTTTGGCTTTTTGTGCTGTGCGATTAACTATTATTATTTCCTGAGGGTTATGCTCTAACAAAGGTAAAATAACCCCTCGAGCAGCACCGCCCGCACCTATGATTAAAATGCGTTTATTAGTTATGGCTACTTCATTAGCGAGTAAATCATTTACAAAGCCCACACCATCGGTGTTATCACCGAGTAATGAGCCATCATCTCGTTTTTTTAGTGTATTAACAGCCCCTACTATTTTGGCTAATGGGGTAAGCTCATCAGCCATTGCATAAGCTTGCTCTTTAAATGGCATTGTAACGTTAGCACCCACACCGCCTTGCTCAAAAAAAGACAATACTGTTTTTTCAAAGTTATCGATAGGTGCTAATATTGCGCGATAGTCGATTTGCTCACCCAGTGATACAGCAAATTGTTTATGTATCGCGGGGGATTTTGAATGTTTAATTGGATTTCCAAAAACCGCATATTTGTCCATTTTAAAGCAACCTCTTTGCAGCTATAAACTGCCTATTAACAATGATAAGTAATATGATTAAACGACTTTTTTCTAAATCTAAGCCGGCTCCCGAGCAACAGGCTCCTACTCCTGAAAAAACACCGTATGAAATAATAGGTGGAGAGAAAGGGGCGCGAGCTATCTCCAATCGATTCTACGACATAATGGAGTCAGATGAATACGCTAAACCGTTATATGATATGCATCCTCTGCCATTAGATCGAATTCGCCAAGTATTTTTTGAATTTTTATCTGGTTGGTTAGGCGGGCCAAACCTATTTACTGAAAAACATGGCCAGCCAATGCTACGTAAAAGACATATGCCTTTTACTGTAGATAAAGCATTGCGCGATCAGTGGATGTACTGCATGAATAAAACGCTGGATATAGAAATAGACAATCCGTTGTTACGTGAAGGCTTAAAGCAATCATTCTCTCAACTAGCAACGCACATGATCAATCAGCATTAAATTTATATTTAGCCATAATGCAAAAAGGCGCTAATTAGCTGTCTCTTATACACAAATCCCTGCTAAGAAATTAGCGGGGATTTTTTTGAACTAAATCTCAATGTCATGATCAGATCTTCAAATCTTGTTTGAGGGCACATTATGATTAACGAACATACTCATTGGGCAAAACAACAATTCGGTAAATCGGACTTAGGTGATCCAAGAAGAACAGCGCGTCTGGTAAAGTTAGCATCAACGCTTGCAAATGAACCAGGAAAACCACTTGTAAACATCACTCAATCCCCCGCCGATATGGAAGGTGCCTACCGCTTTATTCGCAACGAGAATATTGACGCAACGGCTATAGCAGAGTCAGGCTTTAAAGCCACGGTTGAACAAGCAAAAAGTCATAACTTGTTGCTCGCATTAGAAGACACGACCACACTAATTTATAAACATTCCTCCATTCGAGATGATTTGGGTCATGTCGGACGAGGAGCAAAACAACGAGGCTTGTTAGCTCATAGCGTATTACTGTTTGCGCCAGACACAAAGCAAGTTGTGGGATTAATTGAACAGTCTCGCTGGAGTCGTGATATCAACACGATTGGAAAAAGAGAAAAACACGCGACGACTTCTTACGAAGAAAAAGAAAGTTACAAGTGGGAGTCAGCGTCACGAGCGATGGCAGAGCGGCTGCAAGGACAAATGGCGAACGTGATATCGGTGTGTGACCGCGAAGCGGACATCTACGAATACTTGCAGTATAAACTGACCGAGCAGCAACGATTCGTCGTACGCTCGATGCAAAGTCGTCATATTGAAGAAGGTGAGGATAAGCTCTATGCGTTTGCAAGCGAGCTGATGAGTGCAGGCACCAAACACATCCACATTGCACAAAAAGGAGGAAGAAAAGCCCGAAGCGCAACACTGGATATCACCTATGCGCCAGTGACACTCAAAGCGCCTTACAATAAGAAAGGACGCTCCCTCCCAGTTTACTATGTCGGCAGTGCAGAGAGAGGAAACGCTGAGAACGGCTTAAGCTGGCACCTATTAACCAGTGAACCAGTCACCAGCAAAGAAGACGCCTTAGCTATCATCACCTACTATGAGCACCGTTGGCTTGTAGAGGAATACCATAAAGTCTGGAAAAGTGATGGCACGGATATCGAAAGTTTACGCCTTCAAAGCCAAGATAACATGGAAAGATTGGTGACGATTAATGGCTTTATTGCGACGCGAATATTGCAACTAAAGTTCACCAATGAGCAGCCTGATTCTCCAAGTTGTGAACAACTATTATCTCCCAAAGCATGGAAGTTATTGTGGTTAAAGAGAATAAAAACACCATTGCCTGAAACTGCTCCAAATATGTCATGGGCGTATCAGGAACTGGCAAAGTTAGGAGGCTGGAAAGATACCAAGCGCACAGGGCGTGCATCTGTGAAAGTGTTATGGCAAGGATGGCTTAAGTTACAAGCCATCCTGGAAGGCTACGATTTAGCAAAATCTCTTGAGTCAGACTTGTGATCAA
>NZ_JACJEO010000048.1:0-4677 GCF_014164115.1 Pseudoalteromonas sp. SG45-2 | reverse complement strand
AGTAGCTTGCTACTTTGCTGACGAGCGGCGGACGGGTGAGTAATGCTTGGGAACATGCCTTGAGGTGGGGGACAACAGTTGGAAACGACTGCTAATACCGCATAATGTCTACGGACCAAAGGGGGCTTCGGCTCTCGCCTTTAGATTGGCCCAAGTGGGATTAGCTAGTTGGTGAGGTAATGGCTCACCAAGGCGACGATCCCTAGCTGGTTTGAGAGGATGATCAGCCACACTGGGACTGAGACACGGCCCAGACTCCTACGGGAGGCAGCAGTGGGGAATATTGCACAATGGGCGCAAGCCTGATGCAGCCATGCCGCGTGTGTGAAGAAGGCCTTCGGGTTGTAAAGCACTTTCAGTCAGGAGGAAAGGTTAGTAGTTAATACCTGCTAGCTGTGACGTTACTGACAGAAGAAGCACCGGCTAACTCCGTGCCAGCAGCCGCGGTAATACGGAGGGTGCGAGCGTTAATCGGAATTACTGGGCGTAAAGCGTACGCAGGCGGTTTGTTAAGCGAGATGTGAAAGCCCCGGGCTCAACCTGGGAACTGCATTTCGAACTGGCAAACTAGAGTGTGATAGAGGGTGGTAGAATTTCAGGTGTAGCGGTGAAATGCGTAGAGATCTGAAGGAATACCGATGGCGAAGGCAGCCACCTGGGTCAACACTGACGCTCATGTACGAAAGCGTGGGGAGCAAACGGGATTAGATACCCCGGTAGTCCACGCCGTAAACGATGTCTACTAGAAGCTCGGAGCCTCGGTTCTGTTTTTCAAAGCTAACGCATTAAGTAGACCGCCTGGGGAGTACGGCCGCAAGGTTAAAACTCAAATGAATTGACGGGGGCCCGCACAAGCGGTGGAGCATGTGGTTTAATTCGATGCAACGCGAAGAACCTTACCTACACTTGACATACAGAGAACTTACCAGAGATGGTTTGGTGCCTTCGGGAACTCTGATACAGGTGCTGCATGGCTGTCGTCAGCTCGTGTTGTGAGATGTTGGGTTAAGTCCCGCAACGAGCGCAACCCCTATCCTTAGTTGCTAGCAGGTAATGCTGAGAACTCTAAGGAGACTGCCGGTGATAAACCGGAGGAAGGTGGGGACGACGTCAAGTCATCATGGCCCTTACGTGTAGGGCTACACACGTGCTACAATGGCGCATACAGAGTGCTGCGAACTCGCGAGAGTAAGCGAATCACTTAAAGTGCGTCGTAGTCCGGATTGGAGTCTGCAACTCGACTCCATGAAGTCGGAATCGCTAGTAATCGCGTATCAGAATGACGCGGTGAATACGTTCCCGGGCCTTGTACACACCGCCCGTCACACCATGGGAGTGGGTTGCTCCAGAAGTAGATAGTCTAACCCTCGGGAGGACGTTTACCACGGAGTGATTCATGACTGGGGTGAAGTCGTAACAAGGTAGCCCTAGGGGAACCTGGGGCTGGATCACCTCCTTATACGATTTAGAACTTATTTGTTCGTAGTGTCCACACAGATGATTGTTAATTAGTGCTTGTTCTTCGGAATAACTAATTAATATGCTCTTTAAAAATTTGGAAAAGCTGATAATAAAATTCTGATAGATACTTTGTATTTATCAAGAGTTTTCAAAAGTAAAAAAAGAATGGTAGCAGTACCATTCAGTGCCATTTAATTAACGTTTTACGTTGATTGATTGGTATCTACTTTAGTATTCAATATTAACTTCTGGCGAAGTTAAACTGTCACAAAACAAAGACCCGTTTGGGTTGTATGGTTAAGTGACTAAGCGTACACGGTGGATGCCTTGGCAGTTGGAGGCGATGAAGGACGTATTAACTTGCGATAAGCCTAGTCAAGCTAGTAAAAAGCGCTTGAGACTAGGATTTCCGAATGGGGAAACCCACCTGCTTGCAGGTATCGTTAACTGAATACATAGGTTAACGAGGCGAACGCGGAGAACTGAAACATCTAAGTACCCGTAGGAAAAGAAATCAACCGAGATTCCGAAAGTAGCGGCGAGCGAAATCGGAACAGCCCTTAAGCTTATTATGTGTTAATGGAAGGCTCTGGAAAGTGCCACGATACAGGGTGATAGTCCCGTACATGAAAAGACATTTTAAGTGAAATCGAGTAGGTCGGAGCACGTGAAACTTTGACTGAATATAGGTGGACCATCATCTAAGGCTAAATACTCCCAACTGACCGATAGTGAACCAGTACCGTGAGGGAAAGGCGAAAAGAACCCCTGTGAGGGGAGTGAAATAGAACCTGAAACCGTGTACGTACAAGCAGTAGGAGCCCACTTGTTGGGTGACTGCGTACCTTTTGTATAATGGGTCAGCGACTTATATTTTGTAGCGAGGTTAACCGAATAGGGTAGCCGTAGGGAAACCGAGTCTTAACTGGGCGAATAGTTGCAAGGTATAGACCCGAAACCCGGTGATCTAGCCATGGGCAGGTTGAAGGTTGAGTAACATCAACTGGAGGACCGAACCCACTAACGTTGAAAAGTTAGGGGATGACCTGTGGCTAGGAGTGAAAGGCTAATCAAACCGGGAGATAGCTGGTTCTCCCCGAAATCTATTTAGGTAGAGCCTCGGACGAATACTTACGGGGGTAGAGCACTGTTAAGGCTAGGGGGTCATCCCGACTTACCAACCCTTTGCAAACTCCGAATACCGTAAAGTAATATCCGGGAGACACACGGCGGGTGCTAACGTCCGTCGTGAAGAGGGAAACAACCCAGACCGCCAGCTAAGGTCCCAAAGTCATAGTTAAGTGGGAAACGATGTGGAAAGGCCCAGACAGCCAGGAGGTTGGCTTAGAAGCAGCCATCCTTTAAAGAAAGCGTAATAGCTCACTGGTCGAGTCGGTCTGCGCGGAAGATGTAACGGGGCTAAACTATGCACCGAAGCTGCGGATTCAGAATTTATTCTGAGTGGTAGGGGAGCGTTCTGTAAGCGGTTGAAGGTGTACCGGGAGGTATGCTGGACGTATCAGAAGTGCGAATGCTGACATGAGTAACGATAATGGGAGTGAAAAACTCCCACGCCGGAAGACCAAGGGTTCCTATCCCATGTTAATCAGGGTAGGGTAAGTCGACCCCTAAGGCGAGGCCGAAAGGCGTAGTCGATGGGAAACAGATTAATATTTCTGTACTCGATATAATTGCGATGGGGGGACGGAGCAGGCTAAACAAGCATGGCGTTGGTAGTCCATGTGAAAGTGAGTAGGTTGGCGACTTAGGTAAATCCGGGTTGCTATTAAGACTGAGACACGAGACGAGTCACTAAGGTGATGAAGTTGTTGATGCCATACTTCCAGGAAAAGCCTCTAAGCTTCAGATTATATGGAATCGTACCCCAAACCGACACAGGTGGTCAGGTAGAGAATACTAAGGCGCTTGAGAGAACTCGGGTGAAGGAACTAGGCAAAATCGTACCGTAACTTCGGGAGAAGGTACGCTCCTATCTGTGATGAGACTTGCTCTCTAAGCGGACGGGAGCCGCAGTGACCAGGTGGCTGGGACTGTTTATTAAAAACACAGCACTGTGCAAAATCGCAAGATGACGTATACGGTGTGACACCTGCCCGGTGCCGGAAGGTTAATTGATGGGGTTATCCTTAGGGAGAAGCTCTTGATCGAAGCCCCGGTAAACGGCGGCCGTAACTATAACGGTCCTAAGGTAGCGAAATTCCTTGTCGGGTAAGTTCCGACCTGCACGAATGGTGTAACCATGGCCACGCTGTCTCCACCCGAGACTCAGTGAAATTGAAATCGCAGTGAAGATGCTGTGTACCCGCGGCTAGACGGAAAGACCCCGTGAACCTTTACTACAGCTTGGCACTGAACATTGAACCTACATGTGTAGGATAGGTGGGAGACTTTGAAGCAGCGACGCTAGTTGTTGTGGAGTCGTCCTTGAAATACCACCCTTGTAGTTTTGATGTTCTAACGTTGGCCCCTGAATCGGGGTTACGGACAGTGCCTGGTGGGTAGTTTGACTGGGGCGGTCTCCTCCTAAAGAGTAACGGAGGAGCACGAAGGTTGGCTAAGTACGGTCGGACATCGTACGGTTAGTGTAATGGTAGAAGCCAGCTTAACTGCGAGACAGACACGTCGAGCAGGTACGAAAGTAGGTCATAGTGATCCGGTGGTTCTGAATGGAAGGGCCATCGCTCAACGGATAAAAGGTACTCCGGGGATAACAGGCTGATACCGCCCAAGAGTTCATATCGACGGCGGTGTTTGGCACCTCGATGTCGGCTCATCACATCCTGGGGCTGAAGTCGGTCCCAAGGGTATGGCTGTTCGCCATTTAAAGTGGTACGCGAGCTGGGTTTAGAACGTCGTGAGACAGTTCGGTCCCTATCTGCCGTGGGCGTTTGAGAATTGAGAGGGGTTGCTCCTAGTACGAGAGGACCGGAGTGAACGAACCGCTGGTGTTCGGGTTGTCATGCCAATGGCATTGCCCGGTAGCTACGTTCGGAACTGATAAGCGCTGAAAGCATCTAAGCGCGAAGCAGGCCTCGAGATGAGTTCTCACTAGACTTTTAAAGTCTCTGAAGGGCCGTTGAAGACTACAACGTTGATAGGCAAGATGTGGAAGTGGTGTGAGCCATTAAGCTAACTTGTACTAATTACCCGTGAGGCTTAACCATACAACGCCAAACGCGTTTTATGCGACAGTTT
>NZ_JACJEO010000047.1:0-4854 GCF_014164115.1 Pseudoalteromonas sp. SG45-2 | reverse complement strand
ATTAATACTTCTGACTACTTACTTGCATTAAATCAACGTGCGGAAGGGCTTCATGCAGGAATACGTTTGGAAAATCAATTCAAGCTTGCAGAAATATCCTTCATTTTAAGTATGGGTCAGTTATCCAAATTTGAGATTTGAGCGCTTTGTTTTTTCAGTAGCGAAAAACGAAATCTTAAATTTATTAAAAATATAGGTTACAAAAATGAATACAGTAATTAGTAAAAAATTTTTAGCCGTAGTAATTAGCAGCCTGTTAGTTGGGTTTACTACAAATCATGATGCTTTTGCACAGTCGTCAGATGGAACTGGTTCTGTCACAAACGTTTCGAAACAAGAAGAAAAAGAACATCAAGATGAGCATGAACACGAAAAGGGACATGAAGAAGATAAAGGTGACCATGACGAGCACGGCCATGAAGGTGGTAATAAAGAGGGAGAAGAAGGACATGAAGAAGGTATCACTATTGATCCAAAGAAGATGTCGCTTGCTAACATTAAAGTGGAAAGTGTTAAGCCTGAATATCAATTTAGCTCCGTATATGCACCTGGCGAAATAAAAGCTAATGGCTATAAAAGTTATGTGGTATCACCACGTACAGAGTCAGTCATTATCAGTCGCCATGCAGCGCTTGGCGAGTATGTAGAAATAGGTCAGAAGTTAGTTACATTATTTAGTGAAGCAATGGCACAAGCACAAGCTGACTATTTAATCGCTTCAACCGAATGGCAACGTGTAAAAAAGCTGGGTAATAAGACGGTGAGTGAAAGTCGATTATTACAAGCTGAAACAACATACAATGCGAGCTATGGCAAGCTCATTGCTTTAGGGTTAACTGAAAAAGCAATAAATGGTATTTCTAACAAAGACATTAAAGCATTTGGGCAATATGCATTAACGGCGCACCGTGAAGGTGTCGTGCTTCAAGACGACTTTATCCAAGGGCAACGTGTTGATGCTGGGGATTCAGTCATGTTGTTAGCTGATGAAAAACAACTATGGGTTGAAGCAAAAGTTTCTCCAAATAAAAAGCTAAATTTATCAATTGATTCTCCTGCGGTACTTAAATTAGAAGGCCAGAGTTACAATGCCAAAGTTATCCAAGAAGCCCATACAATTGATCCCGTAACTCGTACAAGAATTATTAGATTGGGGGTACAGAATGCTGATGATAACCTTCATTCAGGTATGTTTGTAAAAGTTTACTTTCAGTTTGCCACAAAGCAGAAAGTGATGGCTGTGCCAGAAGAAGCATTGATCCGCAGCGCAGATGGTGATTGGACCGTATTTGTCGAAGACCACCCTGGAGAATTTAAAGCTGTAGAAGTAGAACTAGGCCGAGCCTTAGGTGATTTTAGGGAAATCATTGGCCTTGATAGTGGGACGCGAATTGTAACCAAAGGCGCATTTTTTGTTGCTTCTGAAATCGCTAAAGGCGGATTTGATCCGCATAACCACTAAGGAGCAAGACTATGTTTAATAAAATAATAGATTGGTCTGTTAATAATAGACTCCTGATTTTGATTGCGCTGTTTGCCACAATTGTCGGCGCAATTATGGTTATACCAAAACTAAATTTAGATGCCTTTCCTGATGTTACTAATGTTCAAGTTGCTGTAAATACTGAAGCGCCAGGACTAGCTGCTGAAGAAGTTGAACAACTCATTACGTACCCCATTGAAGCGGTCATGTATGCCTTACCTGATGTAGAACAAGTGCGCTCAATTTCTAAAACAGGCTTGTCTGGCGTCACGGTTGTTTTCAAAGAAGGCACCGACATTTACTTTGCAAGACAACTTGTATTTGAGCGTCTTCAAGCCGCAAAAGAACTGATACCAGAAGGTGTCGGCACACCCGAAATGGGGCCAAACACCTCAGGGCTAGGCCAAGTATTTCAGTACCTTCTTATTTCAGATAAAGATGCAGGCTATGATGCTATGGCACTCAGGAGTCTCAATGATTGGGTAGTAAAATTACTCGTTATGCCTGTCGATGGTGTTACTGATGTACTCTCCTTTGGAGGTATTGTTAGGCAGTACCAAGTAAATGTAGATCCATCTAAGCTTCTTTCTTATAACCTAACGCAAGAAGACGTTGTTGGTGCCCTAGATAACAACAATGCCAATGTTGGCGGATGGTATATGAACCGTGGGCAAGAGCAGCTTGTTATTAGAGGTGCAGGTTGGTTTGAAAGTGGTGACGCTGGTATTAGTAATATCAAACAAGTTCCCGTCAAAACAGTTGATGGGACAGTTGTGACGGTTTCGGATATTGCTAAAGTTGAAATGGGCAGTGAAATTCGTCAAGGTGCTGTCACAATGACGCGCAAAACCGAAGACGGTAAAGTCGAAAATTTAGGTGAAGTTGTCTCTGGCATTGTCTTAAAACGCATGGGGTCTAATACTAAAGCCACCATTGATGGTATCAATGCAAGAATCCCATTGATTAATCAAGCATTGCCTAAAGGTGTTCGCTTTGAACCATTTTATGATCAGGCTGATTTGATTGAAAAAGCCGTTGATACAGTAGTTGATGCACTATTACTAGCATTTATTTTCATCTGTATTGTATTAGCACTATTTTTAATGAATATACGTGCAACCTTCCTTGTCCTAATATCTATTCCAATTTCAATTGGTATCGCGTTAATGATCATGGCTTGGTGGGGCATTTCTGCAAACCTTATGTCATTGGGTGGCATTGCCGTAGCCATTGGTATGCTAGTTGATGGTTCAGTCGTGATGGTTGAAAACATGTTTAAGCATTTAAATAGACCAGACTCTACCCATTTAAAAACTGTAAAAGAAAGAGTGCCTAGTGCTGATACTGATCCACATGATGTAGAACAAGATGAGCATGGTATTAAGTTACGTCTTCAAAATGCGGGTAAAGAAGTGGCTCGTCCCGTATTTTTTGCAGCTTCTATTATTTTAGTCGTATTTACGCCTTTATTTAGCTTTGAAGGTGTTGAGGCAAAGTTATTTCAACCTATGGCAATAAGCATCATTTTAGCTGTTATATCTGCTATTGTGGTTGCGTTGTTTGTTGTACCCGCTTTAGCTACTTATTTATTTAAGTCAGGTGTAAAAGAGAGGGAAAGCTTTGTTCTTAGGCCATTAGACAAACTCTACAGAAAAGGGCTTACATTCGCACTAAAACGCACCAAATTAGTCATTTCAGCCGCACTTATATTAGTTTTCTCTGCCTTTGCATTAGTTCCATTAATTGGTACTGAATTTGTACCTGAGTTAGAAGAAGGGACGATAAACTTAAGAGCAACGCTTGCACCTTCTTCCAGTTTAGATACCGCGCTCACTGTGGCACCAATTCTAGAAGAAAAACTAATGGCTTTCCCTGAAGTAACCTATGCATTAAGCCGAATTGGTCGAGCAGAAATAGGTGGAGACCCAGAGCCTGTGAATAACATCGAAATTTACATAGGGTTGAAGCCTGTTTCTGAGTGGACCAGTGCATCTAATCGATATGAACTTCAAGGAAAAATGGAGAGATCTTTAGAAGAATTCCCTGGGTTGCTACTCAACTTTTCTCAACCTATTGCGACTCGTGTCGATGAGCTACTATCTGGTGTTAAGGCTCAGTTGGCGATAAAGTTGTTTGGGCCTGAACTTGAGGTACTGGCGGCTAAAGGTCAAGAAATAGAAACAGCAATTAAAAACATTGAAGGTGCAAGGGATGTTGCATTGGAGCAAATTGCTGGTGAAGCGCAATTGGTGATAAGTCCTAACAGGCAAGAACTATCGCGCTTTGGATTGTCTGTGAGTGACATAATGGAGGTTGTGCGTGATGGTATTGGTGGTGTTGAAGCCGGACAAATAATCAATGGTAATGAACGTTATGATATTTACGTTCGCATAGAGGAAGAGTACCGAAGTAACAAAGAAGCTATTGCTGATATTCGGCTTCAATCACCTACTGGTGCTTGGGTGCGGCTGGGTGACGTAGCCTCAGTCTCATTTGAGTCAGGCCCACCACAAGTTAGACGCGATGATGTACAACGAAGAGTCGTTATCCAAGCAAATGTACAAAATCGAGATATGGGAAGCGTGGTTGCCGATATCAGAACGGTAATTGCTGAAAAGGTTGACTTACCTTCAGGTTATTCTGTTTCGATTGGCGGCCAGTTCGAAAGTCAAAAACGTGCTCAAAATAGGTTAGCTATAGTTGTACCTTTATCGTTAGCACTAATCGCACTACTACTTTACTTTGCCTTTGGTTCTGTTGGTCAAGCTATGCTGATATTGGTCAACGTGCCGCTTGCTGTAATTGGCGGAGTTTTCTCCTTATATTTATCTGGACAATACTTGTCTGTACCAAGCTCCGTTGGCTTTATTACCTTATTTGGTGTAGCGGTATTGAATGGGGTCGTTATGGTAGAAAGTATCAACCAACGTATTAAAGACGGTCTAGAAGCATCTAAAGCCGTTTTTGAAGGCGCTACTTCAAGATTAAGACCTGTACTTATGACTGCTATAACATCAGCTTTAGGTTTGATACCGATGTTAATGTCTAATGGTGTTGGTGCAGAAATACAGCGCCCCTTAGCGAGTGTTATTGTTGGCGGCTTGGTAACTGCAACACTGTTAACATTATTTGTTTTACCTGTTTTATATCGCTGGTTTTCAGAGAAAAAAATAAAAGAGCTATCCAGATAAAATGACTGTGAACTCTAACCCCACGCTAAAGTCACGTTTAGCGTGGGGTTATTGAGTAGATGAACGAAAAGAAAGATTAGATTTAACAATAAACTAATAGTCATGACTGCTTTGTCGGAATATTTGTCGTTAAACAGGCCAAAGCTAACTTCCGCTTTCGTATCTTTGCAGTCTTAATCT
>NZ_JACJEO010000046.1:0-5009 GCF_014164115.1 Pseudoalteromonas sp. SG45-2 | reverse complement strand
GATAACTGACCCATACTTAAAATGAAGGATATTTCTGCAAGCTTGAATTGATTTTCCAAACGTATTCCTGCATGAAGCCCTTCCGCACGTTGATTTAATGCAAGTAAGTAGTCAGAAGTATTAATGTCACCAGCTTCCCAGCGCTTATTTAATAAGTTTTCGCTGCTATCTAATCTGCCTTTTGTCAGTTTTTGCCATTGCTCATAATATTTTTTACTGACAATAAGCGATTCATAATTAGCTTTTGCTTCAAATGACTGCTTTCGATAAACCGACCGAAAGTTAGCCTCTGCTGCAATTGCTTCTGAATAAGCGGCTTTAACAGTATCTGAATAGTTATTTCTGATATTTAAAGGCATTGAGAAAGTCACGCCAATCAAGTCTTCATCTCCACTTTTCCCTGCGTTAACTCCAATGGTTGGATTGGCTTTAGATTCCATAGTGGTTAGTTGAGCTTTAGATTGTTTTATCTTCCATTGCGCTCTAGCGAGTTTAACTTTTGGATGTTCCTCAACCCACTGAGAGTTAAATGAATAGTTTGTTGCTCCAAAAGTAAATGAAAACAAATTGGTAGTATTAGGCGTCCAATCAGGCAATAACTCCTGAACATTTACCTCTGCATTTTTCAAAGCAATTTGCGACTCAGATATTTCACTGAAAACTTGGGACAAGTTTAAATAAACCAGTTCAGCGTCAAGTGGCTCTAAAAGTCCTGCTTTTCGCTTATCTTCAATAATTCCAACGAGCGTTTGTAATTGATTTTCTCTTACTGAAAGTAACTGAGCCACCTTTTTTGCTGCTTGCCAATTAACTATTGCAGTTAAAGCGTTAGCCTTTTTAGAATCGAGTAGAGATAACAATTGTTGCTGGTTTGCATAAACACCAATTTCACCAATGCTTTTATTTGCTGATTGCTTATCCCAAAAATCAATCGTTTGACTGATACCAATAGAATAATTATCAAAATCACCCTCTTTTTCATAGCTTGCTTCAAGCTCTGGGTTATATACGGCTTTAGTTAAGCTCTTGGCTCTATGATTACTTGCATTAAGTAACTCTTTAGCCGCAACAACTTCGGGATCTTTATTTATTTGACTATCTAGCCATGAAATACTTTTCTGTTTGGCATAAGTGGCAACTGAAAAACTCACAGCCATACATAAAGACAGGACTAAACCTGCATTTTTTAAATATATATACATAAAAATTCTTAATTTTAAAATTAATAAACACGAAACCTTTATCCATTATTAAAGGATAAATAGGTCATTAAAAATTAATCTAATTAAGAAATGGGCGGACGAAGTATCGCTTCAAGAAAGGTACTTGTTTGATCAATTTGATAAGGCGTTTTATTGATAATGTTTAGTTTGCCCGTGGTATTTGAATTACTGACTAAAATCCAAGATAAGTGGCTGCCACTGCAATGTCCGCAGTGATGACAATCTTTTTCATTATGCTGCTCATCACCTACATTATCATTTGAGACATTTCGATCATCTGCATGATCATGTTGAATTTGAAGGTGCTCTATATCTATTTGGTGATTCTCAGGTGTTGCGGATACAACAGCAGTTAACGATTGCAAAACAATCGAAACGACTAATAGTATTTTTAACGCAACATTGAATTTCAAAATAAACACCTACTTAAATATGAAAAATTATAATATCAAAAAAAGGTTTTCTAAACTAGCCATGCGCATGTTTTTCATGCTCGTCACGGCAAGTTTCTTGAGGAAACTCAAACTCAATGGTTGTATGAGATAAATTATAAGAAGAAAGTTCCTTAGCCACTTGTTGTTTTAGCCTAATTAATTTATCAACCTCAAAGTTATGGGCTAACTCTAGGTGAGCAGTTAATACGTGACTTTCCCCGTCTAATGACCAAAAGTGCATATGATGAATCCCATTAATTTCAGGTATAGCCTTTATCGCTTTTTCAATATTATTCTGCACTTCTTCATCAGGTGTAGCTTGAAGAAATAGTGCCAATGTTGTTTTCAGGTTTTTCAAAACGTTAAACAATATAAACAGTGTAAAGCCTATAGAAAGCAAAGGATCTAATATTGGTAGATCTACAAAAAGCAGCACGATAGAAACAATTAGGACTGCAACCCAGCCAAGTACGTCTTCAAGCAAATGCCACGTAAGTACTTTTTCGTTCAGCGTTTTACCCGCTTTTAGTTTAAATACTGCATACCCATTAACAGCAACCCCAAGTAATGCAAGACCCAACATTCCTTCAGCCATTGGCATTTCAGGATTAGATAATCTTGGTATTGCTTCAAATAGCACCCAGACAGAACCAATAACTAATACAATACTGTTAATTAATGCGCCAAACAGGGTAAGACGACGATAGCCATAGCTAAATCTATCGGATGCTTCTTTATCCGAGAAACGACTCAGTATCCAAGCGAATCCTATAGATAAACTGTCACCCAGGTCATGTACAGCATCAGCCATAATAGCGGTACTGTTGGTTAGCCAACCACCAATAAATTCGATAATAGTAAATGAAACATTAAGGAAAAATGTCCAACCTATACGGTCGTCTTTTCCATGCGAATGGCTATGGCTATGATTGTGCATTTTCCACCTCAAGAACTTTTAAATTTCTTACATTGACTACGTTAAAATTGATAAAGTGACGGATCACTCGTTGATACATCCAACGTTTGATTCCTGATAAGTTAGTTCCTTTTTCGAGATAAAACTCATCAGGGGAATTATAAACACCAAAATCATCATGAATACCTTCTTTTTGTATATAGGTATCTTGACCACGCCAATCTGTATCTGGCGAAGAGAAACACTTTGTTGCAACACCATAACCACAAAATTCGTTTTTTATTTGACTAAATTTGTGCTGTAGTGAACTTAAATATTGTTCATCTAATATAAAGCCTTCTAAGTTTATCCAACGATCCTTGAAATAAACTTCAATCCAACTATGAATGATATATTTAGGTGCTAACCAAAATACATAAGTTGGAATAGCTCCTTTTTGTAATCGCTGCTCAATAGTAAAGCCGTGAAAACGACATTGAATACCTAATCCTCGTAACAAAGCCATCAGCAAGTTACCCTTGGTATTGCATTGTCCGTAACCATCGGCTAAAACACTGCTTGCTGAAATATCATCACTCTCATTGTAACCAAATAATATTTCATCTTTAACAAATTGGTAGGCTGCACCAATTTTGTTGAAGTCATCGAGTTCTTGCCAATTACGCTCAGAAATTAATGATTGAATTGTAGAGTGTTCAAAATTTACTATCTTGGTTTTTTCTAGATATTTGCTATTCATTGATGTTTCCTTACTTTGAACAACCAAAGGTTGATTGTTTATCTTCATTTGGTGTTTAACGTGTTTTCTCAGCAACAGCTAATTCTTGTTTAGCATCGCTTAGTATTCGGTAAGCGCCTCGAAGAATTAACATTGAAATGATGCTACCAATGACGATATCAGGCCAACGCTGTTTCAGCACCATAACGAGTATGCCTGCGATAACGACACCAAGATTTGCAATTACATCATTCGCTGAAAATATCCAGCTAGCTCTCATATGTACTTCATCGTTGTTGTGCTTTCGAATAAGGATGAGACAAATCACATTTGCAACTAAAGCAACCATGCCTACGCCAATCATAAACCAAGAGTGAGGCTCACTTTCACCATACAGCCTTCTAGCAATATCCATTAGAATTAGCACGCCTAACCCCAGTTGGAAATAGCCACTCACTAAAGCAGCATTAGCCTTATGTTGGATTGACTTTCCCACCGCGTATAGTGCAATTGCATAGACGATTGCATCCGCTAGCATGTCTAACGAATCTGCAATTAAAGCCGTTGATTCTGATAACCAACCAAAGCCAATTTCAAAAACAAACATCGAGGCATTGATAGCCAGAAGCCAATAAAGCACCGTTTTTTGCTGGTTATCTTTTAGCTCAACTTCACACCCACAATCGCTCATTTTCATCTCCGATTAACTTGTATGCTCTAACTATAAATCCTATAGTGACTATAGGGTCAAGTTTATTTGGAAATTTTATGAAAATTGGTGAGTTATCGAAAACATCGGGGTATTCAGTACAAACCATCCGATATTATGAAAAGGAGGGCTTGCTGTCAGATCCTGATCGCACTGAAGGGAATTTCAGGTTGTATTCTAATAAGGCATTTAAAGAGCTAGAGTTCGTAAAGCATTGTCGAAGTTTAGATATTCCGCTTAATGATATTAAGCGACTCATTGAATTAAAAAACAAGCCAGAGGAGAGTTGCTCTAGTGTAAATGCATTAATTGATCGGCAACTAACTTTAGTTAATCAACGAATGAAGGAATTGAATGCACTCAAAAAAGAGTTAAAACTAATGGCAAGCTCTTGCGGGTCTGACGGTACAATTGAAGTCTGTGGCATTATCAAGTCATTAGATAGTTGAACTAAATATAACTTTAGATTAGTAGTATTCACAAAGGCAATAATGAAAACCATTGGCAAATTAGCACAATCATTAAATTTAAATGTAGAAACCATTCGTTTTTATGAACGAGAAGGACTGATTACACAACCTGAAAAACCAATATCTGGTTATAGACAATATGACGAATCAATAGCAGGACAACTTAGGTTTATCACAAAAGCCAAAGCGCTCGGCTTTACGTTAAGAGAAATAAAATCGCTAATGTCTATGGACAGCAACTGCGCTCAAGTTGAGCTATTAAACCGACAAAAGTTAGCAATCATTCGAGACAAAATTAATGACCTTCAACGTTTAGAGAAAGTAATTGTGGGTATGACAAATACCTGTATGCAAAACGAAGATCCAACACATTGCCCCATAATTGACTCATTAAAATGATTGACTCCGTACTTGTATACGGAGTTTAGAATGATGGTAATATCAACCAATAGACTTTCAAATGATAAATAAAATATTAGACAGAGTAGGCTCTAGTGGCGTTTGGCTAGCGGCACGGCCTGCTTCCCTGCATTAAGGTC
>NZ_JACJEO010000045.1:0-6499 GCF_014164115.1 Pseudoalteromonas sp. SG45-2 | reverse complement strand
GCCTGGTGATAACATCAAGATGACAGTAACTCTAATCGCACCAATCGCGATGGATGAAGGTCTTCGTTTTGCTATCCGTGAAGGTGGTCGTACTGTAGGTGCTGGTGTTGTAGCAACTATCGTAGCGTAATTATTAGCCTAGCTAATTATTACCAAAAAGCCCGAGCTTAGTCTCGGGCTTTTTAATGTCTAAAATAAAGTACGATTTAATACCAATACGCTTAATTAAGTGATCTATTTTGAGGATGGAAAAACGTGTGGATAGCTAGGCAAACAAATCGCTATTTAGTTGTCCTAATTGAGAATTTTTTAACACAGGTAGCGACACGTTTAGCCCCGCAAAATGATTAAGTATTATTTCGGATTGGTATAAGATGCCGCTTTAATCTTAGGTGAAGATACTTGGTAACAATACTCAAAGTATTATTAGTGGTATTACTAAAAACCCGAGCTACGCTCGGGTTTTGATAAGTTATGAATGTGTCATACTTAGCTGAAAACTATTTAACTTTTTGAATTTTAATATAGAGTAATTATTTAAATCTCAATATTATCATTGGCTTGTTGTAATTTTAGTGTGTTTATATTGCAGTTGGTAACCGCTATGGTAACCACTTGGAATAGGTTTCTGGTAAATAGAGATTATTTTACTAAAGAGGAAATAAGCTTAAACTAGTAGCGAATAACACACATAAAAATTGATAAACTGTTTAGTTTTTGTATTATACACCTAATCATAATCATAATCATAATCAGATAATCAAGGAAGAGTGTTTTATGTAACCGCTACACGCATACCCTCATCCCGAGAGACCTCAAAATCCTTCACCATTAGAAATGGCTATTTATAACTATGAGTTAAAAGCTAAAGAGTTCCATAACAAGCGAATAGCTCAAAAGGGGCAGGCGAGTGAAGATCTTAAAAATAAGATGGCTCGTGATTTTAATCATTTGCAAAAAGAGAAAGAGAGAATTACTGCTCATGCTCGCTTACAAACTGATTTAAAAGAATACCGAGAGCTAAGTGCAAGCTCTACAGTCACGCAATTAAAACAAGAAAAGCACCATCCAACTCAAAAGCTTGCTCGTCACTTGGCTGCAATAGGGGAGCCTAAACCAACTAAGCTGCACGAGGCTCACCATATTATTTGTGGCACAGGGCAATACCAGTCAGCGAATATGTTACAAACAAGGCTTAATCTTCATCTGCATGGAGTTGGTATTAACGATCCAATCAACGGTGTATGGTTAATTAACTTTGAAAAAAATAAAGAGCAAAATTGGGATAGCCCAGCTTCGCCACCTCATCGAAAGCTACACAGATATAACTATGAGACATGGATTAATACTAACTTTGGTAATGCGGCTACGCCTAAAGCTTTATTTTTGAATAGATTGAGAACCGTTAAAGTTACAATAAAAACGGGTACTGTACCTGCAGGTTTACTTGAACCAAAAAATGAAAATTGGAAGGCTTTATAGTGACTGTATATCAAATTAAAAACGAAGCTTACACATACGACGTAATCGACTTTGATATTGTTGAGCTCTCAGAAACAATTTCGAAAAATAACGACCTTGATACAGATACTGTACTAAGGATGTTTATGTCATCCTCACTAAATAATATCGAATTTAGCCCTCTATGGCCTCAAGGGTTAAATTTTGCCTATTTTGGTAAAGCTAAAAAGCAAGATTATGACATATCGCGGCTAGGTCATTTTTTTATAATGAAGATGCCAGTATATGAGTTGTTAAAAGAGCGCTTAGCAAATTTTGGAGAGTTTTTACCCGTTAAAGCTGAAGGCAACAACATGATATTGTTTAACTTGCTTACCTTCGGGCAAGAGCAAAAAGACATGTGTTTAACCAAATACGAAGATGGCTTCGAAGACGGTTTAGAGTTACTTACCTTTGAGCAAGACGATATACAAAATAAACTGCTATTTAAATCTAAGCTGGAAGGTGCTCAAAAAGTTTATTGTACTGATGAGTTTAAAAATATTATCCAAAGTAACAACCTTAAAGGTTTAGTATTTGACGAAGACTTATTAGACCCGTTTGTTTAGTATCGCTCAACACAAAGGCGAATGTATTAAGTAGCCAAAGAATCATTAATTGTGAATACAATACTTTCAGACTCTTTATAAAATAACACCCCTCCCGCTACCCGTAAGCTCAGCGCCCTGCGAGGGGGTAATTGTTTATAATGCATAGTAAAGCTGCGTACATAACCTTTGCCCCATAATTTTAATTTGTATATTATCTCAACTAATAAGAACAATGGATTAGCTTTATAGTAACTAACTAATACGGCTTGGCAGGGAATAGTATGTCGTTACCAGATTACCAATCATTCATGACCCTATTACTGCAATGCTTAGCTAACGGTGAAACAGTAAAGCTCAAAGAGATTGAAGCACACGTTTATCAAAGCATAGGCTTATTTGTAGAGCAGCTTAAACTGCGCATTCCTAGCGGCAAGTAAACTTATGCCTACCACCGCTTAAGTTGGGCTAAAACTTACCTTGTTAAAGCAGGTTTATTTGGAAGCTGTGGTGTGCCACTCATTAGCCATCCTCCGAGAATATATCTTCAATGGTATCCCAGTCTGGTAGAGAGTGTTGTTTTGAGGTAACTTCAAATTGTAAATCAACAGCATCAAGCAGTCGCTCAAATATATCGAATGAACCCATAAAGCGACCGTTCTCAATCTCGGAAATCGTCGTTTTATTAATTCCCGCGATCTCTGATAGCTTTTGTTGCTTTTAGCCTAAAGCTTTCCTGCTAGTACTTATTTGTTTGCCAATATCTGCTCTACTCGACATATATTCACTTATTTGATGTTAACTATATAGCTAATAAAAATTATCAATATTTCACAGGCATTGCATTATTTATATAAGACGGTTTAGCTTAAAAAACCAAACCGCCAACCGTTGACGGTTACTACCAATTAAACTTAAAGGCTTTATTAATAGGTAAAAACTGTTTTTTTGCTTCTTTACTTTTATCTTTAAACCAGTCATTAAATAGGTCATTCATTGTTATAATAATGTCTGTCCCTGCCTTACCTCTTTCAGCAAGCGGATCTATACCATTTTTAATTTTTTGTTTGGTTTCTTTTACATTAATTGAGTTGTATGAAAATGGCTATCAAGGATTTTAAAAGTGGTTACGGTGATATCAAGTAGTTTGGTAACCACTTGGACACGTACAATAGGGGGCTAGTATGAACGGTAGAAAACAAAAAGCCTATAAAAATATAGGCTTATTAATGAGTTATAAACAACTTGAAACAGGCTAAAACGCTATTCTATGTTTTGGATCTGCTCACGCATTTGTTCAATTAGTACTTTTAGCTCTACGGCTGCAGTAGTGATGTCACTATTGATAGACTTAGACGCTAGCGTGTTAGCTTCACGATTAAATTCTTGCATCATAAAATCTAAGCGGCGGCCACATGCACCTCCTTTTTTAAGGATTTTTTTAGTTTCTTTAACGTGAGACTTTAAGCGATCTAATTCTTCAGCCACATCTTGTTTTTGCGCAAGGTAAATTAGTTCTTGTTCAAGGCGTGACTCGTCAATGTTTGCTGTTAAGTCTTCTAGCTTTTGAGCAAGTTTTTCACGCTGCCATTTAGCAATCTCAGGCATATGCGTTTCTACAATTTCTACTTGCTCTAGAATTGCATCAAGGCGTATTGCTATCATTTCTTCAAGGTTTGCACCTTCATCGCCACGTGCAGATTTAAAATCTTCGATTACTTGATCAAGACCAGCTATTAATGCTGTATTAACGCTATCCATATCAAGCTCTTCTGCTTCCATAACGCCAGGCCAACGTAATATATCAACAGGGTTAATATCGCCATTACTTTGTTGTTGAACCCATTTAGCGCTATTTATTAGTTGTTCAGCAAGTGCTTGGTTAATTGATAGCTCGCCAACGTGGGCAGGATTTGCCACAAACTTTAAAAAGACCTCAACTTTACCGCGTTGTAAGTGTTTGCGTAAACGCTCACGAATAACTGGCTCCATGCCACGAAATTGCTCTGGTGCGCGTATAAATGTTTCAAGGTAACGCTGGTTTACTGAGCGAACTTCCCAAGTGCCAGTACCCCAATCGCCTTTTATTTCGCGACGCGCATAAGCTGTCATACTGTGGATCATGGATATTTTCCTAAATTTATAAATACAATATTATGATGATTATACCGTAACACTGCTTAAGCTCTAGGGAAAATTTAATACACTGAATATTTTGCATACAGCTATTTATTTAAATCAACATGGTATCTATACCCACATACACTTATAATGTCGCAAATTCTGAATTAAGGGGATCGTCAATGCGTCCAAGCGAAAGAACACCTAACCAAATTAGACCTGTTACATTTACACGTAATTATACTTTGCATGCTGAAGGCTCAGTACTTGTTGAGTTTGGTAACACCAAAGTACTTTGTACAGCTACTGTTGAATCGGGCGTTCCTCGTTTCATGAAAGGTCAGGGTAAAGGTTGGATCAATGCTGAATACGGTATGTTACCGCGAGCAACGCATACGCGTAATGCTCGAGAAGCTGCACGTGGTAAGCAGGGCGGTCGTACTATGGAAATTCAGCGCTTAATTGCACGTGCACTTCGTGCTGCTGTTGACTTAAAAGCACTTGGCGAAAACACAATTACCATTGACTGTGACGTTATTCAAGCTGACGGTGGTACACGTACTGCTTCTATAAGTGGTGCATGTGTTGCACTTGTTGATGCACTAACACATATGCGTGCAAAAGGTATGATTAATTCAAACCCACTTAAACATATGATTGCAGCTATTTCAGTTGGTATTTACAAAGGCCAAGCAATTAGCGATTTAGAATACATTGAAGATTCAGCAGCAGAGACTGATATGAACGTAATTTTAACCGAAACAGGTAAAATTATTGAAATTCAAGGTACAGCTGAAGGCGAACCTTTCTCGTTTGATGAGCTAGATGAGTTACTTACTTTAGCTAAACATTCTATTCGCGAAATTATTGACGTACAAAAGCAAGCATTAGCATAAATAGGTAGACCACAAGATATGAAAGATTATCAAAAAGAGTTCATAGAATTTGCTCTAGAGAAGCAGGTGTTAAAATTTGGTGAGTTTACATTAAAGTCTGGACGCACAAGTCCTTACTTTTTTAATGCTGGTTTGTTTAATACTGGTCGAGACTTAGCGCGTTTAGGTCGCTTTTATGCATCGGCACTCGAAGATTCTGCTATAGAGTACGATGTATTATTTGGTCCTGCGTACAAAGGTATTCCAATAGCGACAACAACAGCGGTTGCCTTAGCGGATCATCATGATAAAGATGTACCTTACTGTTTTAATCGTAAAGAGAAAAAAGCACACGGTGAAGGCGGCACATTAGTAGGCTCAGAACTCAATGGCAAAATTATGCTAGTTGACGATGTAATTACTGCAGGTACTGCGATTCGTGAGTCGATGGAAATCATTGCACAAAATGGTGCTGACCTTAGTGGTGTTTTAATTGCGTTAGATCGCCAAGAAAAGGGTAAAGCTGAATTATCAGCTATTCAAGAAGTTGAGCGTGACTTTAATACCAAAGTGATTTCAATTGTAAAATTAGCTGATCTTATCAGTTACCTTGAAAGCCAAGGCACAATGGATGAGCATTTAGCCTCAGTTAAAGCTTACCGTGATCAATACGGCGTAGCATAAATAAAAAGCCTCGCACTGCGGGGCTTTATTTTGACCTTCATTCATAGAGTTTTTTAATGAAAGATATACTTAAACCAAATGGCTTAGGCCTCAAACGCGTTTTCAAAGCGACTTATTGTTCCTACCTAGGCTTTAAAGCAGCATTTAAGGAAGAAGCAGCATTTAGGCAAGAGCTACTATTAAGCCTTATATTATTTCCTATTTCATTTTGGCTTGCTTCATCACTATTACACTGGGCAATACTAATTAGCTCACTGCTTATTATATTAATAGTTGAATTACTAAACTCCGCCATTGAAGCATTAACAGATCGAGTAAGTACAGAGTTACATGTATTGTCAGGTAGGGCCAAAGATATGGGATCTGCAGCCGTAACACTTTCATTAACGATCGTATTGATCATCTGGGGTGTAAGCCTCTATATGAAGATCGTTTAACTCTACTTCTAACATAAAATAGGTTTGAACCCCGTTAGTTGTTAATAATTTGATGGTTATGTTGTATTTTTAACGTGTTTAGCTCAAATTCTCAGCGAACAGCACATTATTTCAAGTTTTCTTCAAAAAAGGGTTGATCTGTTTTCGGATCTCCCTATAATGCGACCCCAATGAGACGGGAAACAGCAACGCATAGCGAGGCACGAACAACTCAGGGTGTTAAGTAAAACTTAGATTGAATCTTTTTAGAAAGTTTAAATTTAAGTGTTGACAAAAAAATAGGAAAGCGTAATATGCGCAGCCCTAGCGAGATAAAGTTCAACTTTATAATCGC
>NZ_JACJEO010000044.1:0-7534 GCF_014164115.1 Pseudoalteromonas sp. SG45-2 | reverse complement strand
ATCTTTGATCAATTTAACGAATTAAATTGCACTATAACGTCGTTAAAAATTTTTTATTTAGAACAACTAGATACAAAAATTTTTGCCTAGTTCTAGCGTAATTTTCTTAACGTTAAATAGACCCCGTATATAAGCAGGTTGGTATTATTATCGAGATAGTATTAAACCAATACCGTTACTTCTTAACCTTACCCTTAAGAACATAAATTTCACCATCGAAACTGCCTTGTATCGTCAGTCCTTGGCTTGCCAACTCTTGCAAATATTCAACATGATCATCAGTGATATGCTGGCCTGGGACTAAAAGCGGAATGCCCGGTGGGTATGGAGTAACTAAACCTGCACAAATACGGTTGTTACTTTTGCTAATAGGCACAGATTCGCGGTCGCCATAAAAAGCATCGCTTGGAATACACGCCAAGTCTATGGCTGGTAAATTTTCAGGTAAGCGAGCTCTACGCGTCGATTTCGATAGTTTTACTTTACCGCTGTCTAGCTTTTTCAATGCATTGTACAAACGAATTATTTTTGAGCGTGTGCCGCCAAGCGTCAGTAAAACCAAAATGGTGCTGTGTGTGTATTTTTCTATCTCTAGCCCAATTTCATCCAGTAGATATTTATGAATATCTTTTAATGAGTAAGGTAGCTCACTAATATCAATAAGGATCTTTAATGGGTCGTGGCCCATATTATCACCACTAAAATGCGGGAATATTTCCATAAAGTCTTGCTTAGCTAATACTTTAATTTGCTTAAGCGAGGCCATCTGTTGTTTAAACTCCTCAACATGATTTAGCAGCGCATTGAGCAGCTTATAGCCTTCCATCTCTAATTGCTTTTGGCACACGTCAAGCGATGCAATAAGCTGATATTTAGGCGATGTACTAGCGTAGATACTATAAATCTCTCGAAAGAAATCGGCATCAAAATCGGGGTCGTTAATATGAATATAAGACGCTTGAGAAAACGCCGATACTACTTTATGCGCCGAATGCGTAATGTAGTCAGCCCCTGCATGTATCGCAGAATAATGACGAAAGCTAGGATGAAACAAAGAGTATGCAAACCAAGCTTCATCTATAAATACCTTAATACCATATTGATGAGCATAATCTACGACTTGTTTTAGGTCGCTAAGTAAGCCATCGTAAGTACAACCGGTAAGCACTAGTAATTTAGCATCAGTATTGTTTTCAATTGCTAACTTGATGTCGGCCAACGATGGTGGCGCGAAAATGCCATATTTTGGGTTTAAGATACTCGCCAAATAAATAGGGTAACTGGCTGATTGCAAGATGCCATAGTGTACTGACTTATGGCAATTACGGTCGACAATTACTTTATCTCCCTTGCGCAGCAGTGTCTGCAAGATGATTTTATTTGAGGTGGATGAACCATTTGTAACAAAGTAGGTGTGTTTAACTTCAAACGTCGCCGCGGCTGATTCTTGGGCGCGACCAATAGTATTAGTGCTGTCTGATAATGAACCTAGCGAGTCTACCGAAACCGACAGGTCGCCAACAAATACATTGCGGCCGTAAAACTGATAAAAATCTTTAATGTAAGGTGAGTTTCTAAAGCTAGAACCCCCACTATGACCCGGTGTATGCCAAGAGTCGTTTGCTTCACCAACGTAACGACGATACGCCGTCCAAAATGGCGTTTCAGAGCGGTCGTCAAAATCGTTGATCATATAGCCTAAAATAGCTTCTGGGTCAGAAATCACTTCATCTTTAAAAAAGAATGATTCGATTTCTTCTGATTCGTTAACGATTTCCAGCCCTTTAGTGTCGTCGCCAATAACATAAACCGGTAACTCAAGACGAATTGCCTTTAAATCCTCGATAAAGCGGCTATACATCCGCTCACCCACTTTGTTGTGCATATCCCAGCTTAGAACCACGGCTTGAATATCACCATCTTCCTCTACACATTCCAGCGCGTGTTTAAGCTCGAGGCATTCAATAATATCGATATGAATATCGTCTCGCTCAAAGTTAGGAATGGTCTTTGATAGGTTCGTTGAAAGCCCTTGTAAAGTGGCTGGGTCTTGCTCAATTATCAAGATACGAAGTAGAGGTAGCATAGAGGGTTTCGCAATATAATTTTATAATGCTCACTAGCATAACCAAAGGAGTGTAACTTGTGAAATTAATACTTTGATAATGTTCTAATAATTATTCTATTTCATTGGCTACTACAAATAAGAGGCGCAATGAAATTCATGTGTTTTCTGTTTGCATCGTAAGCATAAAGATTTTGATTATTATCAACGACAATATACCTCCCTTTAAGTTTTATACCACTAAAGTATAAAAATCATACTTATTTGATGGGCAGTTTTGTGCCAGTGTAGGTCGAATAAGCGAAACGCCATCCGACACAGTAAAATACCTTACCAATTATTATCAGCATTTTATGTTGTCGAGTGGCTGGAGAGTGCCAGTTGCAGACGTTCGATAATGAGATTCATGAGCCAAAATTTGCTCTTATTCTCTCTTAGGGATTTTCTAATTAATTAGCTTTCACGCGTTGTTTACGGCATCTGCAACTTTTTCTGCAATTTCATATACCGTATTAGTTGCTGAATTAAGAGCAAACTTATCCACAAGCGTAGGACTCAACTTCATAATCTCATCTTTACTAATATTATGCCAAATAGGAAGAATGACTTTTTCACCCTCCATCTCTTTTGCGACTAATCCATTTAGTTCATATTGTGTCCAGTTTTTTTCGAAAAAACTTTTAGATAAAATAATTAAACCAAACCTAGATTGAGAAAGGCCTTTATCAATGGACTTCCTTAAACTATCACCAATTCTTAGTGCGTATTCATCATACCAAACTGAAACTCCCTGTTTTATGAGCTCATCTGCTAATGATTTCACAAAATCAGCTTTATCTTCAGAGGCGTGTGAAATAAATAAGTCGCTTGCTTTACCATCTTGCTTAGTTAAATCCTTAGCAAAACTGATCGGCATATTTTTTAATTGAGACAATATGTTTCCCTGAATTTTTAATTCTTCATTTAATGATTGATTAAGTGCAATATTCTTTCTTTTTTGAACTTTACCACCAAATTTTTCTTTATTTCGCTCAGCTAACTTTCTGGTTTTTTGAGCTATTTTTGACTTAACTTGTCGTCTAGCTTTAATAACAGACTTTTCTTTACTTTTTAAGGCCTTCCTTAATTTATGTATATCGTCATAAGGATCTGCATTTTTTAATTTTTTTACTGCCCACTCGAACTCTATCTCTCTAGTAATTACATTTTGTTCAAGTTTTCGTATTTCTGCATCTAGAAAGTTAACACCTTTATATTTGGGATGTTTCAAATTTATTCCTTAAATGCTTAACATTTCTTAGTGTTCGAAGGGCACATCTGAGCGGATGTAAAGCTCGCCTTTATAATCTATATAGTTTTAACAAATAACTTTAGATATTACTATCACAGTTTTCCATTGTATTTAACCAACCTCAATGGCCGGTAATCGCTCAAGGCTGCCTGTAGTTACTCTGTTTTATCTTTAAATTCACACAAGTCTTCAACAATACAGCTGCCACACTTGGGTTTACGCGCTACGCAGGTGTAGCGCCCGTGTAGTATTAGCCAATGGTGAACGTCTACTTTAAATTCTTTTGGTACTACTTTTTCAAGCTTTTGTTCTACAGCGACAACATCTTTACCCATGGCAAGCTTGGTACGGTTGGATACACGAAATATATGTGTATCTACGGCTATTACAGGCCAGCAAAAGGATAATAATAGTAGATACTTATATTGTATTGATTTACACTGTATATAACAACAGAGGTGAATCAAAAACATGAATAAGCATACTACTTTAAAACCATTACTCTATAGTTATATACGCTTTTCTACAATCGAACAGGCTAAGGGGCAGTCTTTAAATCGGCAGCTTAGTTTTGCTAAAGAGGTTGCTAAGGAAAAAGGGCTTGAGCTTGATGACTCATTATCAATGCGTGATATGGGGTTAAGTGCGTTTCATAAAACCAATATTACCCGGGGCGCTTTGGGTATATTTTTAGCGGCGGTAGAGCAGGGTAAGGTACCGGCGGGTTCTATTTTAGTGCTTGAAAGTTTGGACCGCATTTCTCGTGCTGCGCCGCTTGAAAGTCAGGGCATTATTGCACAAATTATTAATGCTGATATTACGGTGATCACGGCGGCTGACCGTAAAGAGTATAATAAAGAAACCATTAAAAAGAATCCGATGGATTTGGTTTATATTATCCTGGTGTTGATACGGGCCAATGAGGAAAGTGAAACTAAATCTCTGCGGGTTCGTTCTGCGTTGACTAAGCAATGTGATGATTGGTTAGCCGGCAAACGTGGTTTTAGGGTTAAGTGTGGTAAGCCGCCTAGCTGGGTAGTGTGGAATGATGATAAAAAGTTATTCGACTTCGATCCGCACAATAAAGCTATTATGCTGCGTAAGCTTGAATTATTTAAAAAAGGGCACGGCGGTATAAAAATAGCTGAGCTTATTAATGCAGAGTTTGGTGCGGGTACTGTTCACCACACTGGGGCTAATGTTTATAAAGAGGTAAAGCGCCGTTCGTTAATTGGTGAGCTGAATGTAAAAGTAGGCGATGCTGATTACGTTCTTGAAGGTTATTACCCGCCATTAATGAGTAAAGTTGAGTTTGATTTTTTAGTCGCAGATTCATCTAAACGAGGTGCTACGAAACACACACAAAAGTTTGTGGGGATTTTATCGGGCGTTGGTGTATTTAAATGTGGTTGTTGTGGTAAATCGGTCGGTTCGCATGTTGTTTATCGTAAAAAGTGTATTGATGAAGTAAAAAGTAGCCATAAGCGCTATGGTTGTGTTGAAGCTAGGCGCAATAATAACTGTACAATGAGTTCTACAGTGCAAATTGAAATGGTTGAAAGTGCTGTTGTTAAGTTTTGCCAGGATAAAGTAAACCTGCAACGTATATTGCTAGGGGGCAGCGACCGCGAATTAATTAATACTGAAGAATCAGCACTGGTTGCGCAGCTTGAAAAAATTAATGACGATATAAACTCACTTACAGAAACGCTTTTAATACTTGAGGGCACGCCACCACAGGCGATAGCTAATAAAATATCAGCCCTTGAAACACAAGCGCGTGACATTCAAACCCAAATAGATACCAGTAAAAACAAGCTTGCTAAAATTGACCACTCTTTTCGTGATGAAGTAACAGACCGCTGGTTATCGCTTACTAAAAACCTTGTAAAACTTTCCAATGACGAACGTTTAGCTATTCGCCAGCTAGTTAAAGATACTTTTAAAAGCATCAGTTTACAGCTAAATACATTTAGCGGCGATAAAGGTGGCCTCAATAATGTTTTTGAGCACCTATTAGGTGCCTCAAATGCTGACTACTTTGAGCTTTTACTGGAATTTCATAATGATAAGAAGCGTTTGTTGCGTCTGCATAAACATACTGGTGAGCTAGTTAGTGGTTATGACTTTTGACGTAATTACGAAGTGGCCTGACGCAAGTTTACCCTTGCAACAGGCCATATTCAATATTATTTAGTTGAAGGGCTTAGTTATTTAGGTTCTTTAAAATAATTAGGATCAATACTTGTAAACCTGGCACAAAAGGTTTTAATAATATGATCTAGCATTGCTTCAAAGACCATTAACTCAACAACCATACCTGACTGAATAATCTTACCTTTATTGGTTATTATCGCTAGCGCATATCCTTTTTGCATTTGCAGTCCATTATTATTAGAAGAAATAATTTGCATAGAAACCTTTAAGTTATTAATAAAAGAATTGGTTAGCTTGAAGGCTTAATTAATCAAACTAACAGTACTATGATAACTATTTTCAAAATTTTTCAAAATTTAGGGATGTTTTGGATATTTTTCTGAATCCCTCCGCTAAATGGGGAGTTAGATTGCATCTTGATTAAAATTCAGAGAAAAACACAAAAAATTTTTTAGATAAATAGAGAATTAAGTAATGTGTTTTGTATATTTATCAGGAAATTATTGAAGTTGGTTTATTAATTGTTCAATACTTATTACTGATAGGTAGGCTCAAGTTACTCTTCACGCTGAATTGTCTAAGCACTTAAAATATAGGTTTACTTTCTGGACTTTTTAATAACCACGACTAAAACTATTGTTAATACGGTCGCAGGTAATAACCAAATATATTCCGCCATATTATTCATCCTCAAGGTTGTACAGTGATATTCCAACATTAATGATTTTTATTATTTTTGCAAATTAAACCAACAAAACGCAATTCTTCACTTTTACCCATTGCATGGCCCTAGTTAATTTCAGGACAATTAACGAGGACAAATCATGAAAAATATTAAATCTCAATTTATTCGCCAATACGTTCGAGCCAGTAGATCTCCGTGGGATGACTGCTCTACAATTTTATTGTTAGCAGATGTAGTTAATGAACAAACATTAGAGTTAAATTTCAATAATTACATCTATTTACATAGAGATAGCGTTGGAAAAATACTTGGCATTAGTATTTCAAATAGTATGTTGGAAAAAAATCCAAGTTTTGAGAATAGGTATTTAGAAGGGCACGACATGACGCTTTTTTTACTTATCTACATAGAGCAAATAACACAGTTTTGTGAGCTGTTCTCTGAAGAGTTCCAGCAAATATTTATGCAAACGCCAACTACATTTTTTGCAGCAACAGAAAGTGATTGGGTCGATATTATCGACAATGCATAACCCCCTAAGCGAACATTTGTTCGCTTTTTTAAAAATATTTTTCGTAAACCGTTTTAAATACCCATGCCTGATTTTATTTACTAATACGTTATCGATTTTGATAACAAAACACACAAGGATAGTGAAAAAATGAAACATACATACGTATCAACATTGGATTTTTTAAATTTATTACACTCATTTAGCCGAGTAATCACCGCTAATGACCACCAGATAAACTTATTAGAATTACGCAGTGATAATGCGAATTTAGATGAGCTGTGGGAGGTTATTGGCCCTGAAATTACAGCGAATAAAACACTAAATGAGTTTGCTATGCGAAAACTTGCTTATGAGCTCATGCACAGCCTAATTAGCCACCCAGTAGAGCGTGTGGAGCTGCCGTGTGACTTCGAGGATGATGTTTATCCCTAGGGTCTAATTGAAAAAATTAACGATTGAAACTGAGGTCATAATGGTTATTTTCAAAATCAAAATAACAGCCTAATCATATCTCCCAAAATATGCCTGAATCATTATTTGCTGATTCGTTGCCCTAACTGCAATAGCGTTTAATAGGGCATTTTACTCAGTTACTGAGTATCAAACCTGGGAGGGGGTCCTGCGCAAATACAGGGTTTCGTTACGATGCCTCAAAAGCGAGGTCATTGTAATCATGTTTGGCAAGGCCATAGGTCAAATGCACAAGGGAGGTAGATTTATGTCTATCTCCCTTTTGCGTATTTCAGTAAGTCAGTTCACTCAGTAGTTTTCTTACAAATGATAGTGGCGGGGTAAAAAAATAAAAAATAAAAAATAAAAAAA
>NZ_JACJEO010000043.1:0-7571 GCF_014164115.1 Pseudoalteromonas sp. SG45-2 | reverse complement strand
AAACGAAACAGCGCCGATGATAGTGTAGCATTTGCTATGTGAAAGTAGGACATTACCAGGCTTCAAATTGTAGAAAGCCCGACTAGAAATAGTCGGGCTTTTTTACGTCTGCAGAAAAGTGAAATACGCGCAATTAACACACACTCACAGCAACCCCCATCACGTAGGCCGGGCGAGCACAGCGACTCCCGACGTTAAAATCACAGCAAAATCCCTCAATATCTCAGTGGGCCAATCCAGTAGCATTTGCTATGTGACTCTCCACCGCTGTGGGCACTACGACATCACAAGGCTTAAAATTGTAGAGAGCATGACTAGAAATAGTCGGTTTTTTTACGTCTGCAGAAAATGAAATGTGCGAATTAACACACTCATAGCAACACCATCACGTAGGTCGGGCGAGCACAGCGACTCCCAACGTTAAAATCACATTATAGTGTTCTTATTTCACGAGCTGGATTACCCGCTACTACGGTATTAGCCATTACATTTTTAGTAACCACAGCACCCGCACCCACAATACTATTTTCGCCTATATTAACTCCAGCAAGAATAATAGCGCCTGCGCCAATCCATACGTTATTGCCTAACGCGATAGGTGCTGCAAAGTTTTCCTTATTAAGCCTTTCTGCTGGATTAGTAGCATGTGACACAGCTAAAAGCTGAACGTTCGGGCCTATTAAGCAGTCATCACCTATGGTGATTGAGTAATTGGCTAATGGCGAATCGAGAAGTGTGCAATTAACATTCATAAAAGTACGATCACCAATAACTATTTGATTGCCATAATCGCAATGAAAACCTGATTCTATAATTACCTCTTCACCGCATTGTGCGAACAGCTCTTTAATACGCTTTAAATTACCTTTGCTCGGGCTTTTATTGAATAATCGGCATATCTCGCCTGTTTGTTTTCTTTGCATTAAATATGGCTTAGTCACGCTATTAAATAATTTCATTGAGTTTGTTATTCATTTATATGCATACATTATTAAGTATTATCTCATGCTTATATATTTTACTGAAAAGTTGTTATTACCTTTTTGTATGAGCTAAAAAGGTTTTAAACAAATTTTGACTTTTATTATATTCCTTTTTAAAAAAGCTTTAATAATGTAAAATTCATGTTACAAGGAGTAAGTAATGAAATTAAATAAACTAACTAAATTATTCTGTTTAACAATTATTTTAGCCGGTTGTGGGGGAGGGGGTAATGATGCCAGCCAACCTGCTAATAATGATTCTGGTTCTTCTGGAAAAACTAAATTTGTTAAGCCTGATTATCAAAATACGCCTACCTATGACGGTGAATTATCTTTATTCGAAATAACAGCAAGTAATGTAACTCAACTAACAACTCAGTACTCATATCTAATAGATAGCCTAAATTCCATAGTATTTGGAGAGGATTATCAAAATCTATTTCTCCACGACCCAGTGCTAGATAACCAATCTGATAATTTCGGTTGTGTTACTGGCTCTGCTGACATGAAAGAGGAAGAGGCTAATCAGCACTATATAATTACTTATAACAATTGCTCTGCTGCTGGGTGGGTTTTTAATGGGCAATCTGATATTTATATCGAAAACTCTAACGCTGAATTTGTTTTAGAATATGGGGTAGTACCTAGTTTAACAATTAGTAACGAAGTGCTTGGGGTTACCTATTTAACAGAAGGTTTTGCTATTGCTAATAGTCAGGGAGTAAATAGTGACAGTAGCGCTACTGTGAATATTCAATTTAAAGGTGCTGATGAAAATTCGCTTGATATTTTATTCTCTAATGTAAGGCTTGATGCTGTTTTAGATGCAACGAATGTTGGGTATGGTATTGGTTTTAATGGTGAAGTTTATTTTAGTGATTTAGGAAAACTAACAATAAAAACTGATGAGTTTTATCCAACCAATGATATATCTCTGCCTTCAATAATAGGAGCAAAGTACACCCTAATATCACAAAATACTGCCAGTGTAGATCTCAAAGCTAATGGCATTTCGACCATACATCTATCTAATGAATTTTTACCACTAGAGTTTTATTTAACTGACTTAGATAATGTTTATAACAATACTGCCAACTCTGTTCCTATAGCAAGTATTTCAGGCTCGAACAAAGCTCTACGACACTCTATCCTTACTCTTGATGCAACGCAGTCCAAGGACCCTGATTTTGAACCATTAGGTTATGAGTGGAAATTAATAACTTTTCCGCAGAATGCTAGTTGGCAACTTGGCACCGGTAGCAAAATTGACTTTATTGGAGACCTACCTGGCCTTTATCGTATTTCGTTAACAGTTGTAGACCCAAGTGGTGCAGAAAATACTGTGGAGCATGAGTTTAAATTAGAAAAACTGCCAGCAATTGTTTCTGACATTACTGCATATGATGAAATAGAATTAGGTGAACACTATACAGCCATTATTAACTTATCCAATGATGAGTTCGATGGTCCTTTTGAATACAAAATTGCTTATGGGCCAAGTAATATCTCGATTTCAGAACAAGGAGAGATTAATTGGTTAAGCAACGCGCCTGACTTTGGTAGTAATTTAAACGTAAATTTTGCTGTTGATATCTCAAACTCTGACAATCAAATAAGAATTAAGCACCAAATCAACCTTCAATCACTCGGTGGCGTAGATAATCGCTCAGTTGGTTATGTGAACAACTCAACATCCAGTGTAGCTTCAATTAAGCTTTCGAACCAAAAAAGGGGTGTATTACGCGGTAATGATAATTATATTTTAAGTCTCAGTGAGACAGGGTTGCTAGAATACAATAAATGGATACCTCCCTTACCTTCAAATGTTGAGCATGTAGGTGCATTTCTGAATCAGTCAGGGACGCAACTAAATTGGCTAAGTATTACTTACAACCAAGAGGCAGCTAAACATCAAATATTTTTAACTAATGAGGGTTCAAGTAGTTTGCTGATAGATGATGTTTCGGCTGAAAACTATAACTCTATGGTATTTGATTATAACGGCGATGGTATTGAAGATATTCTTCTTTCGGCGGGGCATTCGTATGATAGTTATCTTATTAATGGAAATGATCTTTCTATCACTACGCTTATTGTTGCGCCGGACCTTTCACTTAATTATTCAAATCGCTTGATTCAAGTTTGTGATTTGAATAACGACGGCTTTAAAGAGTTAATTGATAGGGAAAGTATATTTGATGTCAAACAGAACAAATACCTGATAGGACCCTATTCTGAATATAAATTTAAGGCATTTACCAGTGGTGATAATTGTCGTGTAACTAGATATAAGGCCTCCGAACATTATAGTGAACTAATATGGTGGGAAGGTGGTGAACTGCAGGTGGGTAGTGAAAAGTTTGAGACTAATTTCAATGATGGTATTTCGATTAGCCTTGAAGTAGATAGTCCTTATAGTCATGTTTATTTTTCTAATTCAAAAGAGCTTTATTACTTTGATCAGCAGTGGCAATTGTTCTCTGTATCTATTGCTGAAAACCCCATTGGGAGAGTAATAGGTGCTGTTGATTTTGATAATGATGGAATACAGTCATTATTAGTAAGCAAAACAGATAGTTTAGAAGGAAGTTATTTATACGAAGAATATGCGATGCAAAGCTTTAGCTATGAGAATGGGCTATGGCAGCTTGAGTATTCATCAGTGGCTCAAGGTCAACTTCCTAATCTTCATATTGTTGGTGCTGTTGATGATACGGTTAGCATTTCAGATTTTGGCCGTTCGGCTAAGGTAACGCACAATAATGCACCTGTTACTTTCACTGGAGAGATGCTGTTAACGCAAGATAATGAAAATCAAATTGAGTATTCATTAACTCAAATTAACAACGAGACATTTATTGTTAAACGCAATACAGGTTCAACCAGTGTAATTTGGCAAACTAGCGTTGCAGAAGTGACTTTTTCTAATTCGTATGATTTTGCTTTTACAGAGTCCGAAACACACTTGAGCTTTAAAAGTGATATTAGATATTACACAATCGCTAAACAAACAGGAGAAGTCGTATCAAGAGCCTACTTTCCTTACTTGCCGTCTGAGGAGTTGTCAAAAATAATAATAGGTTATTACGATTTAGGTATAGCTTTTTACGAAAATCCAAGCTTATCACCCATTTCAATTGACAGTAGCAATTGGCCTGTACCTTTAGATTTCTTACAAGAAACAACAAGCCATGTAGCGCATGTACATGCTATTCAGCTAGATTCAGATCCTCAACTAGAGCTAATAATTGATTATCGTACTTTTGGTACTTTCGATGAAGAAGGTGGTTTAATAGTATTAGATACGAAAACGAAAGCATTAGAAATTTTGGACGAACAACAAATTAAGGGCTTTACAATTTACCACAAAGAGAAAATCCTCGATGAAGCTATAGGTGGCGTTTATGGCCGAAACTATCTGGCGCATTACTCTATAGAAAAAACAATTAGCCTAGTGGATAAGTTATCAAATCAAGTTATTTGGGAGAGTCCACAAATCTCGAATAATTACCACGATGTATTAATTCAAAAAGATGAGCGTGATTCTTGGAGTTTATATATTTTAGGTAGTGAGTTTTTAATATATCCTTATTTGAACTAAAAAATAATAGCGTGCTCAGTAATCTAGTTTCTAGCTCACTGAGCAAGTTAGAATGTTTCACCACATCTACATGCTGTTAAATTAAAAAGCGCACATTGCGCTTTTTTTACTCATTCACTTGCCATTTAGGTTGTTTCGTTTAAAATCGCATAACTTTCGAAATGAAACTTAATTCACGAGCTTTATGACTAAACGAAACACACAGCAGCGTCGTCACAATATACTGGTTCAAGTTAATGAATTAGGTGAAGTAGCCGTTGAAAAGTTAGCACAGCAGTTTCAAACATCTGAAGTAACCATTCGAAAAGATTTAACCTCGCTTGAAAAAAGTGGTTTATTACTTCGCCGCTATGGGGGGGCTATTGCACTGCCTAAAGAAATCGTTAGCGATGAAATAGATTCAAAGCGCAAAGTTGCAATAGCTAAGGCAGCAGCTGCACTTATAAAAGATCATAACCGCATTATTATTGATAGCGGGCGTACTACTGCTGCGATGATCCCCGAGCTTGCTGATAAGCGTGGGCTAGTTGTAATGACAAACGCAATTAAAGTAGCGAGTCGTTTATTAGCACTTGAGAACGAGCCAACACTTTTGATGACCGGTGGGACGTGGGATCCGCATTCTGAGTCGTTTCAGGGGCAAGTTGCCGAAAATGTATTATGCTCTTATGACTTTGATCAGCTCTTTATTGGTGCGGATGGTATAGATGTAAAACGTGGCACAACAACCTTTAATGAGTTAGTTGGTTTGAGCCAAGTAATGGCAAAAGCGGCTCGTGAAGTAATTGTAATGGTTGAATCAGATAAGATTGGCCGAAAAATACCAAATTTAGAATTACCGTGGAAAATAGTAACCACATTAATAACCGACAATGGCTTAGCAGACGAAAAACGCAAAGCAATTGAGGCGTGTGGTGTAAAACTAATTTGCGCAGAGATTATTGAATAGTAACTACAAAGTGAGTTACTAGAATTAAAAAATTAATGGAGACACTATGTGTGGAATAGTTGGGGCAGTTGCAGAACGTCCAGTAAACAAAATTTTAGTTGAAGGCCTTAAACGTCTTGAATACCGTGGTTATGACTCAGCAGGCGTAGCATTGCTTGATGGCAACACACTTAATACTGTTAAAGCAGTAGGTAAAGTAGTAAACGTAGAAGCTGCACTTGAGAAAGCAGGCGTTAGCGGTCATACAGGTATTGCACACACTCGCTGGGCAACACATGGTAGCGTTACAGAAGCAAATGCACACCCACATGTATCAAACAACCAGTTAGCACTTGTGCACAACGGTATTATTGAAAACCACGCAAGCTTACGCGCATCGCTTAAAGAAGAAGGCTACGAGTTTCTATCTGAAACCGATACCGAAGTAATGGTGCACTTAATTCATAAGCTTCGTAAGCAGCACACGACTTTACTAGCATCAGTACAAGCTGCTGTTAAACAGTTTGAAGGTGCGTTTGGTACAGTTGTATTTGATAAAGCAAACGACAACGAAATCATTGTAGCGCGCTCAGGTAGCCCTCTTGTTATTGGTTTAGGCCTTGGCGAAAACTTTATAGCTTCTGATCAGTTAGCACTATTACCTGTTACTCGTAGCTTCATCTTTTTAGAAGAAGGCGATGTAGCGCGTATTACACGTGACACAGTAGAAATTTTTGATGAAAATGGCGACGCTGTAGAGCGTGAAGTGATTGAGTCAAACATTACACAAGATGCATCAGGCAAAGGCGACTACCGCCACTACATGCTAAAAGAAATCTACGAGCAACCACTTGCGGTACGTAATACCCTTGAAGGGCGTTTAAACGACGACCGCGTAGCAATTGATGCCTTTGGCGAAAGCGCTCAGCAAATATTTAAAGACGTAAAACACGTGCAAATTATTGCCTGTGGTACGTCTTACCATTCAGGTATGGTTGCACGTTATTGGCTTGAGCAATTTGCAGGCGTTAGCTGTAATGTAGAAATAGCTTCTGAATTTAGATACCGTCAGTCGTTTGTTCATGAAAATAGCTTACTTGTTACTATTTCTCAATCGGGTGAAACTGCCGATACGCTAGCTGCATTACGCCTAGCTAAAGAGCAAGGTTACATGGCCTCAATGACCATTTGTAACGTACCTGGTTCATCGCTTGTACGCGAATCAGACCTTGCCTTTATGACCAAAGCTGGCGCTGAAATAGGCGTGGCTTCTACTAAAGCATTTACAACGCAATTAGTTGGTTTGTTAATGCTTACTGCGTCTATAGCTCAAGAAAAACAGCTTGATCAAAGTGCTATTGTTAATGCTATAAAAGTACTACCTGCTAAGCTTGAAGAAACATTACTGCTTGCAGATGGCATTGCAGACCTTGCAGAAGAATTTGCCGACAAGCATCACTCACTGTTTTTAGGTCGTGGCTCACAATATCCAATCGCAATGGAAGGTGCGCTTAAGCTTAAAGAGATTTCGTACATTCACGCAGAAGCCTACGCAGCGGGCGAGCTAAAACATGGCCCACTCGCACTTATTGATGCTGACATGCCAATTATTGTTGTAGCACCAAACAATGAGTTATTAGAAAAGCTTAAATCAAACGTAGAAGAAGTACGCGCACGTGGCGGCATTATTTACGTATTCGCAGATAAAGATTCACACTTTGAGTCAGACGACACAATGCGTGTTATCAACGTAAACCACACTGACGACATTATTGCGCCAATTGTTTACACACTGCCATTACAGTTACTGTCGTACTACGTAGCAGTAATTAAAGGTACCGACGTTGACCAACCACGTAATTTAGCTAAATCAGTTACTGTTGAGTAAAATCAATAGGTTGGTAATTACCTGTTAAAGATAAAAAGGCGCTTATAGCTGTCTCTTGATCACAAGTCTGACTCAAGAGATTTTGCTAAATCGTAGCCTTCCAGGATGGCTTGTAACTTAAGCCATCCTTGCCATAACACTTTCACAGATGCACGCCCTGTGCGCTTGGTA
>NZ_JACJEO010000042.1:0-9345 GCF_014164115.1 Pseudoalteromonas sp. SG45-2 | reverse complement strand
GGTATTTGCTTAATGGTCGTTATGTCGGTTTTGGATATCGTAAAACCAGTAAGGGAGCAAACATGCAACGTATGGCTAATTGCCGTCGTTGAAACGATTAACGGTCAATGTCTGCTTTTCGCTCTAAGCGGACTAGAAAAATTTCACAAAATTTATTAATTAAATTTATAAATTCTTAAACACTAGGATGATTAAAAATTTATTGCCAAAAGAATTCTGGAATCAAATTTAGATTAGATCTATTTAATAAAATTAGAGGGCTAGTGCTTTTTTAAATCATGCAATTGATAAAAAACTTTAGTCTCGTTGTAACTTCAAGATACCTTAGAGAAGCCAGAGCAAATTGATGGCATTTTAAGTTCAGGCAGAACCAGACTCAACTACTGAATCTGGTTCGTGCTATAAATAAGCTCGTCATCATATTTTTAAATTAAAGCTGTTATTTACCTAACAAACATCCAAATACCGGCAGCTATCATAAATAAGTTTTCTGTTAGAGAGATAAACCCTAGTGGTACGTTACTGTCACCGCCTACACACGCACATTTTAACTCTCGTTTATCTATATAGACTGCTTTTATCACTGAAACAGCACCAACCCCACCTATGAATAATGAAATAGGGGCAATAATATAGGCTGGTAACCCGGCTATCATTCCAATGCCAACAAATGCTTCTAAAAATGGGTAAACATAAGCGTACCTGACTACTTTCATAGCGACTAAGTCATAGGTTATAAATGAATTAGTAAAGCTAAATAAGTCTTGAAGCTTTTGTATTGCTAACACTGCCATTGTTAGGGCTACAAACAGTTCAGCGGTTTGCATTGATAATAAGCTATTATCCGATGCAAAACTAAATGCCACACTAAGCAAAAAACTAACCGAAAAAATCGCAATCACGGGCGTGTAAGTTGTACCTTCTTGGGCTGCTTGTGGCTTATTAAAGTAATCACGTAAATCGTCGTAGCCACCTATACGTTTATTATCAATAAATGCTTGAGGTGTAGTTTCTACACTGTGTTGTTTTTTAAATTCATCTGTTTGCTCTCGAGAAGTTAAAAGCTGATCATCAACTGTATATCCCTCTCGCTCTAGTAGGTCTTTTGATTTTAAACCAAACGGACAAATATGCTCATCTGTTGCCATTCTAAAAAGTTGGGCTGATTTACTCATGCTTTACTCCTTATGTTATGCGGTTTATTTATTTATTTGAATTGAAATCTGGAACAGCTCTTAATTGTGCTTGAGCATTGGTTTGTGCAATGCCGTTTTGCTCTATATCTTTTAGGAGCCATTGCATTTCTTTTATTTCTCGCTCTTGGGCTTCAATTATATTTGTAGCAAGCTTTTGAACGCGTTTATCTTTGATTTTTGCCCTGTCACTGGTGAGTATGGCAATTGAATGATGTGGGATCATCGCCGACATCCATGAGCTATCATCAACAGTCACTTGTGAGCGAACTAAAAATAAACTTCCTGCAAATACGGCAACACTAGCAATGAGTACTGTTATATTTTTCTTTTTATCTTTATACATATTGAGCATGAAAAGTAGCATTATCACTGCCATCGTGGCTCCCATATAAAGCGCCATATAAGTACGAGTTTCACTAAAATAAACATGACTAAGTTGGTAGGTGTTCAAATACATCAATACAAACATGGTTATTGTGGATGTTGCTATCATTAAAAAAAATTTTGAATAGTGTGACATTGTATTGCTCCTTAAAAGTTTTGTATTTTGTTTTTACATGTGAGTAATTTTTACACTATCAAGCTCACAAATCAGTGTTTCCTGTTGTGTAAAATGGGTATTTAATAATTAACTCAAGAATTATGCCGTTAGGCTAAAATTGCTCGCTGGATTTACTTATGTATCTGTAGGTTTCTTCATTTGAGTTGTCAGTGAGTAGTTCAATATTATATTTGTGAAATATACCCTCCATTTCCATTCCGGGAGTGCCAATAGGCATGGCTGGTACACTTAAGCCTGTAATGTGCGGAGCGTGTTGCCCAGATAAAAACTGTTTTATATGTTTAACGGGAACATGACCTTCAAATACAAATCCATCGGCTGACACGGCTGTATGGCATGAGCGCATATTAGGTTTTATTTGATACTGAGATTTAATCGACCCCATGTCATTAACGTTAATTGCTTTTGTTTGAATATTGTTTTCACTCAAATGAGCAATCCACTTATTACAACATCCACAATTTTTACTTTTATAAACGGTAAGCTCAATTTCAGGTTTTTCTGAATTTTCATAGATTATTGATGTTTTATGCTGTTTTTCGATACTCATTGCCGAAAATGACATAGTTAATGATAAAAAAAACGCTGAGGTAATGTAGATTACTCGCATTGTTAACTCCTTAATTAGACCAGTGAATATGAGTGATTTTCCAACCTTTATCGGTGTTTTTTAATGTGATTGATTCCATTCCCGTAGACTTAATATCTTTCCCTTTATACTTTCCTTGAGTTTTACTTCTTGAAATTGAGTAAGCTATGTCTCCATTTGTGTGAACTTGATGCTCTAGCAGTTCACTATCAACTGCACTTAAGAATTTCATATCCGCTATCATATGATGGTTCGCGTATACATCTGCAGAACGCTCAACAATTCCGCCTTCAAAAATGACGACATCGTCGGCCAGTAATTTACGGGCACCTTTGGCATCGCCTTGTTTTAGGGATGCATGAAATAAGCTAACTGCCTTTGCAGCTTCGCTATCAACATTAACAAAGACCCAGCCTTTTTTTGTGTGCTCTTCATGGGTGTGTGCGTTCACAGCAAAAGAACTAACAGCGCTAAAAATTAGTAGCAATAAAATTTTTAAATTAGAGGATTTAATTAACATACATTTTCCTTTTTTATTAATCGTTAAATAGGCGGACCAACAAGTGTTGTAAATACACTTGTTGTAATAAGTACAAATAGGGCAATTAATATTTCAACAGTGATCGAGCGTTTTAATATACTTATATGGTGTTGTTGAGTGATTTGCGGGACTAAAAAAAGCTTATGCCATGCACCTAGTAACAGCATCGCGCTGACGAGTAACAGCTTTAATAAAATTAGTTGCCCATAATTTGATGTAAACAATGCAGAAAATGACTCTAGGTACTGCAGGAGCAGAGTTAAGCCCGAAATAAGTAGTACAAATACAATAACAATAGCGAGTTGACCAAAGTAATGCATTAACCGCTTTACTTCACTGGTAGGTAGTAAAGTGCAGCTTTTGTAAAGCGGCCACAATGACCCTAACCAGCTCGCAATGGCAATAAGGTGAAAGGTTAAAATACTTTTCACTAACCCATTTTCATTTGCACTGTGCCCAGTAAAAGTGAAGCTATAAGCGATAAACCCAAGCATGATTAGTATAACGGCAACGTTTTTATAACCTGCTACGTTATCATCTGATTCCACACTCCACATACATGCGCTAATTAGAGCAATAATAAGCGCTGGTATTCTAAACGTTGCTTGGTCACCTATGACTGATTGCCAAACAATTTCAAGCATAAAGGGGTCAAACATTCCCATAAAGCCTGATTCAGCCATTGCTCCAGCTTCTATTGGTACTTGTAAAAGTGCAGCAATACTACCTGTAACTACACACGTAATTTGCCAACGTTTTAAGAACTGATAAAAGCTAATTAAGTGATGCCCTGCAACATTGCTGTTGCCACACATAAAGCGCATTAATAAAGTGCCCGCAAGCCCTGAAATTGCGATATAGCTTGCTAGTTTTAATAATAGTAAGAGTACTGACCATTCACTTAATTGCATTATGTTGCTACTTAATGATTATGTTTGCTGTGGGTATTAGATTGTACTTGCATCATCTTATGCGATTCACTTTTGTGTACCATAAATCTAAACGTGTCGGTCATTTTATGTCCATCACCACCCAGTGCTGTCCATTTAACCGTGTAAGTGCCTTGGACTAAGCTCGGCAATGACCAACTAAAGTCTGTGCTTGGGGTAGAGCTTGGTTTGAAATCAAAGTTTATTGATTTATTTTTTTCATCTTTGATGATGACTTTTGCTAGCCTTACTTCACCACCAAAAGTTAACGAAAGTTGCTCTGGGCTTTTCATTAACATGGCTTCTTGCGCAGGTGTTGATTGCTTGAGTGATATATGCGCTGATGCGGAAAATGTAAGTACTAAACCTAAAATAGCTACTGCAGAATTAAAAAACTTCATAATTACCTCTTATTTAAAATGATTAAAACCAAAATTTAATACCCGTAACAAATGCGGTGTTGTTGCTACTTTGTCCACTTGATGTGGCATAGTCGGCGGTATTGCCAAATTTATTGCTCCATTCAACGCCAATATAGGGCGCAAACTGGCGTGTAAATTCATAACGAACCCTAAAGCCAATCGCGCTGCTTGATAGGCCACTTCCAAGTTCGTTTTGTTTATCGTTTTTGCCATAAAGTGTAATTTCGGCTCGCGGTTGTATAATTAGCTTTTGCGTGAGTAATAGTTCGTACTCTGCCTCTAACGTAAATGCGGTATTGCCTCGCTCACCTACGTATGCTGTCATATCAAGTTCAAACCAATAAGGGGCTAAACCTTGTAAGCCAAAAGCCAACCATTGCCGATTTTCACCTTCTTTATTGTAATCAAGACGAACACCTGCTTGAGTATCCCAATATGCTGATACGGCGTGACCCCATAAAATATCGGTTTGGTTTTCTTCAATACTTCCTTCGCTGAAATCACCCTCGGTTTTAATTACCAATCGATCAAAGGTAGTGCCGTACCATGCTTGTAAGTCAAATACACCTGCGTTTGCTTGCTCGTTATATTCAAGACGATCGCCTAGTAATGCGTAAAATGGATGCTCATCAGCGAGTGTTAATCGCTCATTGCCCTCAAGCGCATATGGGCCTTCTGTTAAAGTTGTTCCCGCAGAGTAAGCATGGGGGTCTCTTGCATCTTTAGGTGCACTTCCTCCTTGTGGTTGCATCTTAGCGCTATTCATTTGTGCCATTTCACTTTGCGCTAATAAAGGGAAACTAATTAATGAAGCCCCTGTTAACATTAATAAACCTAATGATTTAGATAGTTTTAATTGTTTCATGATACGACTACCTCTCTAAACATACCGGCATCCATATGGAATAATAAATGGCAATGCCAAGCCCAGCGACCTACATCGTGAGGGGTGGTTAAAAAGCTGATTCTTTGTGCGGGTTGAACAGGTATCGTATGACGTCGCACTTGCACATCACCTTGCTCGTTTTCTAAATCACTCCACATACCATGCAAATGCATAGGGTGCGTCATCATGGTATCGTTTTGTAAAATAACTCTTAAACGTTGGTTATGCTTCATATGCACTGGCGTGCTTTTACCAAATTCTAAGCCATCAAATGACCAGCTATAACGCTCCATGTTTCCGGTTAAATGCAGCTCAATTTCAGCTTCTGGCTCTTGCTGGTTAGTGATCCCTTCAAGTGAGTGTAAATCTGCAAGTGTTAAAACACGACGACCATTTTTACGTAAACCAATACCAGGATCATCAAGATTTGTTCTAGGCATATCAACGCGCATATCAACTGAAGCTCCATACTCCGTTTTTGCATGACGCACTTTAGAGCTGGCAACCGCTAATGGGTTTTCAGACATACCATGTTTGCTATGATCCATCGCCATTGCACCGTGGCCCATAGCGCTATGATCCATTTCTTTAGAGTTCATACCTGACATGCCTGCCATACCAGCCATTGCAGAGTGCTCACCGCCGTGGGTCATATTGCCCATCATATCGGTCATCGTTAACCATTCAACAGGGTCAAGTGCAGGTACTGGCGCATCAATATTAGGCGAGCTTGATAAAGTTCCTTTTGCGTAACCAGAGCGATCCATACTTTGAGCAAAAATCGTATAGGCATCATTTTTAGGCTCAACAATTACGTCGTAGGTTTCACCAGGGCCGAATCTAAATTCATCAACTGTCACTGGTTCAACGTTTTGCCCATCTGCTTGTACAACCGTTAGTTTTAACTCGGGGATACGCACGTCAAAAAAGCTATTACTAGAGCCATTAATAAACCTTAACCTAAGCTTTTCACCGACTTTAAATAATCCACGCCAGTTTGCCATTGGAGTACTACCGTTCATTAAAAAAGTCATTGCTGATGCAGATAAATCAGCTAAATCTGTAGGATTCATTCGCATCTGATTCCACATTTTTCGGCGCTGTAGAGCATTTGAAATACTGCTGCTTGAAACGTCATCGAAAAACTCTGGGACAGTGGGTTGATTGAAATTAAATACATCACTCTGTACTTTTAATTTACGGAACAGCGCCATTGGGTCATCATCAGTCCAATCAGATAATTGAATAACATGCTCGTTATCTGCACTAATAATATCGTTTTCTCGCGGTTCAATAATTAATGCACCGTACATGCCTGTCATTTCTTGAAAGCCACTATGTGAGTGATACCAATATGTACCGCTTTGTTGCAGTTTAAATTTATAAACAAAGGTTTCGCCCGGCATAATGCCTTTAAAGCTGATACCTGGTACGCCATCCATTTGATACGGTAAAATAATGCCATGCCAATGAATTGAACTCGGTACTGATAACTTATTTGTTACTCTAATAGTAACGTCATCGCCTTCTTTGAGGCGCAAGGTAGGAGCGGGTATAGATCCATTGATAGTTGTCGCCATACGTACTACGCCAGTAAAGTTAACCGGCGATTCATCTATAACCAGATCAATTACTTCGCCGCTAAGTTCGGGCACAGTGCCTGTTATTGTTCCTGCTACTAAAGATGATGCAGCATGTAATACACTCGGAAAAGCAGCAAGTACACCTCCTGCAATTAAGCCTTGAACAAATCGTCTTCGTGGTGTGCTAACCTGTTGTGATGACTTTTTAAACCCCATTTCCTTACTCCTTCATAGCAGAATATGTATTGAGTATAGAAAATAGACCTGTCTTCAACATGACGCGAACATTACAAAGTTGTAATCTTGGTGTCATGTTGCTGTAGTGACAGATACTGCATAATATTTGCAGAGGTAGTTGTTAGGACTTTAATGAAGGAATTGTATGCGCTTATTAGTTGTTGAAGATGAAGCAAAAACGGGAGATTATTTAAAACAGGGACTAAGTGAAGCTGGTTTTCAGGTTTCTTTGGCGCGCAATGGTCTTGACGGTCATCACCTAGCAATGACCGAATTATTTGATGTAATAATACTTGATGTCATGTTACCTGACGTATCCGGTTGGAAAATTTTACAGTCGCTACGTGAAGCAGATAACAAAACCCCAGTACTATTTTTATCTGCTCGCGATAGCATAGACGATAGAGTAAAGGGGCTCGAACTTGGTGCTGATGACTATTTAATAAAGCCTTTTGCTTTTGCTGAAGTTTTAGCAAGAGTACGCACTCTTATTCGCCGTGGTGCAGTACAAACAGTTGACGATATACTGATCGTTGCTGATTTAGAAATGGATATTCCAAAGCGAAAAATACAACGTGCAGGCAAGCGTATTTTATTGAGTAATAAAGAGTTTAGCTTACTTGAACTATTGTTACGGCGCGAAGGTGAAGTACTGCCACGTTCGTTAATTGCTTCTCAAGTATGGGATATGAATTTTGATAGCGACACCAATGTGATTGATGTTGCCATTCGTAGGCTAAGAGCAAAAGTTGATGATGACTTTACTATTAAATTAATTCATACAGTTCGCGGTATGGGCTATAAATTAGAGGTTGAAACTGATGGCTATTAAGTCACGGCCTTTATCACTTACGATGCGTGTTGTGTTGTTTGTGGCTGTAACCGTTATTGCGTGCTTAACTTTAGTTGCCACCTTAATAAATAGTTCGATAAAACATCATTTTTTCCAGCAAGATAGTAGTGAACTGCATGTTATTAATCAATCTATTGAATTAGTTTTAAGACAACACTATAAATCAAACCTGAAATTTAAAAATGAATTATCTAACGCTGTAGCGGGTCATCACGGTGTTTACTATCAGGTAAATACCGCAAAAGGAGATCTCATTTTTCAAAGCTCTGAACGAGATTTTAGTGATTTTGTAATGAGTGCTAAGGCTTCAACTGGCTTTAACCGTAACAACATTACCTCATGGCAAAATGATACCCACACCTACCGAGCTCTGGTGAGTAATTTAAGTACTGAGCAACAGCAATACAAAATTACTACAGCGATAGACATGAGCTTTCATTTACACTTTCTCAATCAATTTCAACAAAGCCTTTGGGCCATTATGTTTGGCTCAGCGGTACTCATTTCATTGGTGGCTTGGTTTGCTGTACATCAAGGATTAAACCCTTTACGAGGTTTAAGTCAGAAAATACACGATATCCAAACTAATAAAATGGATGTAAGGCTCGATGAAAATAAAGTGCCTATTGAGCTTGTTAATATGGTGCAGTCGTTTAACTCAATGCTCGACAGGCTCCAGGGTGAATTTATTCGCTTATCAAATTTTTCTAGTGATATTGCTCATGAACTACGAACTCCACTAACGAATATAATTACTCAAACACAGGTTGGATTATCTAAAAAAAGGCAGTTGGAAGAGTATCAAGAATTATTATTTTCTAACTTAGAAGAACTCGAGCGATTAACGAAAATGGTTAGTGATATGCTTTGGCTCGCCAAAACTCAAAACGGGCTAATTAAACCAGTTCAAAACACTCTAAAAAGCCATGATGAAATTGAAGTGTTATTTGAGTATTTTGACGCTTTGGCTGAAGACTCATTGATTGCATTTAATAAAAAAGGTCAAAACCTTTGTTTTTATTGTGACAAATTACACTTTCGTCAATTATTATCAAACTTACTATCCAATGCAATTAGGTACGCTCCAAAAGGCTCATCAATCACTGTAAACAGTGAAATGACCACCGCTGAAAAAATATGCATTTCAGTGATTAATACAGGGGAGGGAATACCTTCTGAGCATTTACCTTATTTATTTGACCGCTTTTATCGACCTGATAAGTCGCGGCAACGACACAGTGACGGAGCAGGTTTAGGGCTTGCAATAGTTAAAGCTCTAGCGCAAGCAAACGGTGGAGATATAGAGGTCAGTTCAAATAATCAAACTACCAGCTTTAAAGTTTATTTAAATTTAGTTAAAAGCTAATTATTAAAACCAATAACTCAATGTTTGCTTGTAGCTCTTTGGCGAAGTTCAGCTAAGTGCCAATAGCAGACATTTACTTAATACATTAAAACAGATTAAATTGATGAGAAATGATGGGCATAGGGGTCGTTCGCAATTAATTCCGGTCGAAGTTTAAAACTCTTTGATGCTATTTCAGCAT
>NZ_JACJEO010000041.1:0-11270 GCF_014164115.1 Pseudoalteromonas sp. SG45-2 | reverse complement strand
GATAACTGACCCATACTTAAAATGAAGGATATTTCTGCAAGCTTGAATTGATTTTCCAAACGTATTCCTGCATGAAGCCCTTCCGCACGTTGATTTAATGCAAGTAAGTAGTCAGAAGTATTAATATCACCAGCTTGCCAGCGCTTATTTAATAAGTTTTCGCTGCTATCTAATCTGCCTTTTGTCAGTTTTTGCCATTGCTCATAATATTTTCTACTGACATTAAGCGATTCATAATTAGCTTTTGCTTCAAAAGACTGCTTTCGATATACCGACTGAAAATTCGCCTCGGCTGCAATGGCTTCTGAATAAGCGGCTTTAACATTATCTGTATAGTTATTTCTGATGTTTAAAGGCATTGAAAAAGTCACACCAACCAAGTCTTCATCTCCACTTTTCCCTGCGCTAACGCCAATGGTTGGATTAGCTTTAGATTCCATAGTGGTTAGTTGAGCTTTAGATTGTTGTCCCTTCCATTTCGCTCTAGCAAGTTTAACTTTTGGATGTTCCTCAACCCACTGGGAGTTAAATGAGTAGCTTGTTGCTCCAAAAGTAAATGAAAACAAATTGGTAGTATTAGGCGTCCAATCAGGCAATGACTCCTGAACCTTTACCTCTGCATTTTTCAAAGCAATTTGAGACTCAGATATTTCACTAAAAATTTGCGACAAGTTTAAATAGACTAGCTCAGCGTCAAGTGGCTCTAGAAGTCCAGCTTTTCGTTTGTCTTCAACAATTCCAACGAGCGTTTGCAATTGCTCTTCTCTTTCTGAAAGTAACTGAGCAGCTTTTTTTGCTGCTTGCCAATTAACTAATGCAGTTAAGGCATTAGCCTTTTTAGAATCGAGTAGAGATAACAATTGTTGCTGGTTTGCATAAACATCAATTTCACCAATGGTTTTATTTGTTGATTGCTTATCCCAAAAATCTATCGTTTGACTGATACCAATAGAGTAATTATCAAAATCACCTTCTTTTTCATAGCTTGCTTCAAGCTCTGGGTTATATACGGCTTGAGTTAAGCTTTTGGCTCTATGATTACTTGCATTAAGTAACTCTTTAGCCGCAACAACTTCGGGATCTTTATTTATTTGACTATCTAGCCATGAAATACTTTTCTGTTTGCCATAAGTGGCAACTGAAAAACTCACAGCCATGCATAAAGACAGGGTTAAACCTGTATTTTTTAAAAATATATACATAAAACTTCTTAATTTTTTAATTTATAAACACGAACCCTTTATCCTTCTCATGGACAAATAGGTCATTAAAAATCAATCTAATTAAGAAATGGGTGGGCGAAGTATCGCTTCAAGGTAAGTATTTGTTTGATCAATTTGATAAGGCGTTTTATTGATAATGTTTAGTTTGCCCGTGGTATTTGAATTACTGACTAAAATCCAAGATAAGTGGCTGCCACTGCAATGACCGCAGTGATGACAATCTTTTTCATTATGCTGCTCATCACCTACATTATCATTTGAGACATTTCGATCATCTGCATGATCATGTTGAGTTTGAAGGTGCTCTATATCTATTTGGTGATTCTCAGATGTTGAGGATGCTACAGCAGTTAACGATTGTAAAACAATCGAAATAACCAAGAGCATTTTTAGTACAACATTAAGGTTCAAAGTTATCACCAGTTAAATATAGTATTTAAAATACTAGCAGAAACTATTTTCTTAAACTAGCTTTTCAATTCAGTTTCCACGCTTTTACATTAAATAATTTTTTATTTGACTCTATAGCCACTATAGATTTTATACTTATTTTAATATTATTACGGAGTGTTAAATATGTCAGAAAAATGTAGTGGTCAGTGTCAATCATCTTCTACCAATGAAGATGTAAAAATTGATACACAATTAGATAACTATAGTGGCGCGTTTGTCAGTACATTTAAAGTACCTCAAATGGACTGTCCTTCAGAAGAGAGATTGATTAGGTTAGCACTTGACTCAATTGAGCCTTCAGTTGGGTTGCAATTTGATATTCCTAGCCGTTTAGTCAAGGTTTTTCATGATGAAAATTTAGATGAGATAACAAAAAAATTACAACAACTCAATCTCGGTGCAGAGTTGGCATCAACTAAAGAAAGTTGCAGCACCGAAGCTGCAAAAGCAAAAGATCTAGCCCAAAAAAATGAGATGAAAGAAGCATCAACGCTAAAATGGTTGTTAGCCATTAATGGAGTCATGTTTTTTATAGAAGTAATTGCTGGGATTATTGCGCAATCTGCTGGCCTTATTGCCGACTCATTAGATATGTTTGCTGATGCTGCTGTTTATGGTTTAGCTATATATGCTGTCGGTAAAAGCATAAGCATGAAACTTAGAGCGGCACATATATCTGGTGTACTTCAAATTATTCTAGCGCTAGGTGCTTTGAGTGAAGTCGTAAGACGCTTTATTTACGGTAGTGAACCTATCTCTTCTTTAATGATGATATTTGGTGGAATAGCACTAATCGCTAACATTGCTTGTCTGTTTTTAATATTTGGCAACAAAGAAGACGGCGCTCATATGAAAGCGAGTTGGATTTTTTCCGCAAATGACGTAATCGCAAACGTAGGTGTAATCTTAGCTGGCTTATTAGTTACAGTAACTAGCAGCCGTTATCCAGATTTAGTGATTGGTTTGATTATTGCTGTTGTCGTTTTAAACGGTGCTCGCCGCATCTTACAGCTAAAGTCTTAAGTAGAAAGTAGTTAAAAGAATGCACCCGTCATATTTTAAACCATATATATCATACGTGATAATGATTTTAATCGCGGTGCAGTCTGTGTTTTTTTCGCAAGAAGAGATTGAAGGAAACTTAATTGAAAGTTCTTTTAATATATCACTAACTGAGTCTATTACCCCGCTAAAAGCTCCTGAAAGCTCTAATTTATTTGAGGAGGGTAATAGCCAAACTTTAATTGATAATTGTAATTTTTGTTGCTGCTGTCAGTTATTTTTAAATACAGATTCTTCTTGTAATATTTTACAAGCAATAGAATATTTCCCTACCTACGCCTTAGTTTCCCCTGAGCTAAAAGGCTATATCTCGGTGCCATTCCGCCCACCTAAATACGCCTAAATTTTATAGAAAATTAAGAAAGGTCAAATGTTAATGACCTAAATATCACATATAAATTTATAGGAAAGTATACATGGCACTTAATACCTGTGTGCATCGCAAGATAGCAATTTTAAGGTGTGTAACACCTCGGCTTAAATATATCGCGTTTCTCGCTTTGTCACTTTTTACATTTAATGTTTATGCCTTTGAGAAGCAGTTAAACCTTCAAGAGGCAATTCAGTGGACGCTTAAACAAAATCCAGAACTTAAAATATTTGATTTCAAGCAAACGGCATTAATTGGACGAGAACAAATCGCAAGTTTAAATCCTGCTTATGAACTAGAGCTTGAAGCTGAGAACTTTGCAGGCTCAGGTGAATTTAATACATTCGACAGTGCTGAATTAACAGTCGCTCTATCTTCGGTTATCGAAATGGGAGATAAACGCTCAGCGCGGATTGGAATTGTTTCAAAATCAAGAACACTACTCACTGCTGAAAAAGAAGTCTCTGCGCTTAATTTAATGGCTCAAGTCACTGAGAAGTACGTGGAAGTACTTGCAGCCCAACAAAGAGTTATATTGGCAGAAAATGCTTTGAGCTTAGCACAAGAAACCTTAGAGATTGTATCTCAGCGTAACCGCGCAGGTGCTACTCCTGAGGCTGAAGTGAAACGCTCAAAAGCAGTTATTGCTCAGGCTAACCTCACCCTTCAATCTGAACAAAAGCGCTTGGAATATCTAAAGCTTTCTTTATCAGCTTACTGGGGAGAAACATCAGTGTCATTCTCTAGAGTAACTGGAGATCTGTTTCAGTTTGGCAATGATAGTGATTTTAGTAGTCTCTTTGCGAAATTAGAGAAAAACCCTGCTATTCAAGTTTATGCAAGTGAGCAGCGACTAAAAGAGGCCGAGTTACAGTTGGCTAAAACAGAGTCAACGGCCAATATCAAATGGTCTGTTGGTGTTAGGCGCTCTCAAGAAGCCAATGATACGGCACTGGTCGCTGGCTTTAGCTTACCTTTGTTTGCTGAAAAGCGAAATTCTGGCGCAATCGCTAGTGCGCTAGCAGAGCGTGACCAAGTTGCCATAGAGAAAGAGGCGACTAAGTTAAGATTTAGAAATCACTTACTACGAGCATACTCCAATAGAAAACAAGCCATATTAACAGCTAATTCATTAAAGCAGTCGGTTATCCCAATGCTTGAAGATGCACTGGAAGATACTCAAGACGCCTATCAAAAAGGTCGATATGGATATCTTGATTATGTATCGGCTAGACAAGAGCTGTTAAATGCTCGGCGAACCCTTATTGACGCGGCATCTGCTGCCCTAATTTATGGCGCAGAGATAGAAAAACTAACAAACGAAGCGCTGTCACTCTAAATAAACATCACTTTAAGTTTAATAACAATTTATTGATTCAGTGATTAACTGAATCGTTTAGGAATTCAAAATGAAAAACTATTTACTCGCACTATTGATTTTTATTGGGTATCTATCACCCATTCAAAGTGTTTTCGCTAGTGAAGATGAACATGAAGGCGAAGAAGGCATAAGCAAAATCGACAATAACATGGCAAAAAAGGTTGGTGTTGAAACAGCCTATTTAGCTTCAAAAACGTTGAACCAAACTATCCCTGTATACGGCTCTACGACGATAGGCGCTGAACAATTATTTCAAGTTAGCGCTAGATATAACGGCGTTATAAAGACAATAAACTTCACTGTTGGTGATACGGTAAAAAAAGGCGATCTATTAGCCGTTATTGAATCTAATGAGAGCTTAAATACTTATAAAATAACATCGCCTGTTTCTGGGACTGTTTTACAGCGAAATGGAAATATTGGCGGTATCACGCAAAACACTAGCTTGTTTGAAATCGTCAAATTTGACACCTTGTGGGCTGAATTTAAGGTGTTTACCAGCCAATATAATCAAATCAAAGTCGGTCAGCATGTTGATATTGAGCAAGGTGAACACGCATTCAGTTCAGTCATCACTAATATTATTCCAGCTAAAGATCAGCCTTATGTTTTAGCACGGGTACGATTAAACAACACTGAGTTAAAGCTAACGTCAGGTCAATTATTAAAAGGCAACGTAAAGATAAACCAATTTGAGGTGGATTTAGCGGTCGAGAAAGTTGCCATACAAGAGCTAGGTGGACAATTAGGTGTCTTTGTAAAAGAAAATGAAGAGTACGAGTTTGCACCACTTGTCCTTGGTCGTTCAGACAAAAACTATATCGAGGTCATTGATGGCCTCAGTAAAGACGCTGAATATGTAAACAAAAACAGTTATCTGATTAAAGCAGATATCTTGAAATCTGAAGTAGAAGACGACGATTAGGAGACGCAATATGATTGAATCAATTTTGCGTCTTGCAATAAATAGGCGCTATTTAGTATTAAGCTTGCTGATGGTAATCATCGGCGTTGGTATGTGGAGTTATCAAAAACTTCCCATTGATGCTGTTCCAGATATAACAAACGTACAGGTACAAATAAATACCTCTGCCCCCGGTTATTCACCTTTAGAAGCGGAGCAAAGGGTAACTTTTCCAGTAGAAAACGCATTAGCTGGACTACCAAAGCTGTCTCACACCCGCTCTCTTTCAAGATATGGTTTATCCCAGGTGACCGTTATCTTTGAAGAGGGAACCGATATTTATTTCGCACGCAACTTAATCAATGCAAGATTAGCTGCGATAAAAGGCGTTATTCCCTCTGGCTTAGAGCCAGAGATGGGTCCTATTTCCACAGGGCTTGGTGAAATATTTATGTATACCGTACAAGCTTCTCCTGACGCTAAAATGCCTAATGGAGAGCCTTATACCGCTATTGCCTTAAGAGAAATACAAGACTGGATCATTAAACCGCAATTGGCTCAAGTTAAAGGCGTCATTGAGGTCAACAGCATCGGCGGCTATAACAAGCAGTATCATATAACGCCGAAACCCGAAAAATTACTTTTTCATCAGGTAAGCTTTGAAGACGTTTCTGATGCATTACGTAAAAATAATGATAACCGTGGCGCGGGTTATATTGAGCAAAACGGACAACAAGTGTTAGTGCGCTCCATCGGGCAACTTGCGACAATGGATGAAATCCTCAATGTCATCATCAAAAAGAACGATGGTATTCCTGTAAAAATAAGTGATGTTGCCAATGTTGCTATAGGCAAAGAACTTAGAACAGGGGCTGCTACTCGTAATGGCATTGAGACAGTGCTTGGTACAACCATGATGCTGATTGGTGAGAATTCTCGCACCGTTGCTTTAGAAGTGGAACATAAGCTCAGCGAAATACAAAAATCTCTGCCAAAGGGCATTACCGCAGAGCCTGTTTACGACAGAACAACGTTAGTAGATAAAGCGATTGCAACCGTTACCAAAAACCTCGTTGAAGGTGCGCTTTTAGTTATTGTTGTGTTATTTATTCTACTTGGAAATTTACGTGCAGCTCTCATTACCGCTGCTGTTATCCCTATTTCCATGTTAATGACAATCACAGGTATGGTGCAAGCAGGAGTATCTGCCAATTTAATGAGTCTCGGCGCATTGGACTTTGGCTTGATAGTGGACGGGGCTGTAATCATCGTTGAAAACTCTGTCCGTAGGTTAGCACAGGCCCAACACAACGGTCATAGGCAAGACTTAAGAGAACGCCTAAATACCGTTTTTGAAGCCACTTCAGAAGTGATACGTCCAAGCTTGTTTGGTGTGGCAATTATCACTGTTGTTTACATCCCCATTTTCACGCTAACTGGCGTTGAAGGGAAAATGTTCCACCCTATGGCGGCAACTGTCGTTATGGCGTTAATTTCCGCAATGATCCTTTCAGTTACACTGGTTCCTGCTGCTGTAGCTGTGTTTATGAAAGGTAAAATCAGCGAAAAAGAAAGTGTAGTTATTCGTTCAACCAAGTCTATTTATGAACCATTGTTAAAAATGGCGATGAAATTTCGTTGGATTATTGTTTCATTCTCAACGCTGTTAATGGGGTATAGCCTTTGGTTAGCAACTACGCTTGGGACAGAATTTGTTCCTCAATTAAATGAAGGTGATATTGCACTACAGGCATTAAGAATTCCATCGACTGGCCTAGAGCAATCAGTAGAAATGCAAGAAGTACTTGAGCAACGTATTAAAGCGTTTCCTGAAGTTGATAAAGTATTCTCGCGCATTGGCACACCAGAAGTAGCAACCGACCCAATGCCACCGAGTATTGCTGATATCTTTGTTATTTTAAAACCACGTAAAGAATGGGCCGAACCTTCAAAACCAAAAAGTGAATTAGTTGAAGAAATGGAAAAAGTACTGAAAAACATTCCAGGCAACAACTATGAATTCACTCAGCCTATTCAAATGCGTTTCAATGAATTGATTTCTGGCGTTAGAGCTGATGTCGGCATCAAAATATTTGGTGATGATTTGGATCGGTTATTACTTACCGCAAAAGATATTCTAAATATTGTGAAAACCGTGGATGGTGCCGCTGATGCTCGAATAGAACAGGTCACAGGTGTTCCATCTTTATCAGTAATTCCTAAACGAGAAGCGCTTGGTAGGTATGGATTGAACGTTACCGAATTGCAAGACTGGGTTGCCACTGCGATTGGCGGTGAATCTGCGGGGATCATTTATGAAGGTGACAGACGGTTTGAGTTAGTTGTTCGCCTACCAGAGCAAATAAGAACGGATATCGATAGCTTGAAGCATCTGCCGCTTCCACTTGAGAATGGTAACTATGTGCCAATTGAAGAAGTTGCAGAGCTTAAATCAGAGTCTTTACCCGCGCAGATTAGCCGAGAGAACGGAAAAAGAAGAGTTGTGGTTACCGTCAATGTTCGTGGTAGAGATTTAGGCGGTTTTGTAAAAGAAGTTAAAGCTAAAATTAATCAGGAAGGAGAAATTCCAGCAGGATACTGGCTTGATTATGGTGGAACGTTTGAACAACTAGAATCAGCAAGTAAGCGATTAAGCCTAGTTGTACCGATAACATTGGTTGTTATCCTAGGTATTTTGATTATAGCATTTGGTTCATTAAAAGATGCATTAATCATTTTCAGTGGCGTGCCTTTAGCATTAACAGGGGGCGTATTTTCACTTTATTTAAGAGACATGCCCTTATCAATTTCGGCAGGTGTCGGCTTCATTGCATTGTCAGGTGTCGCAGTATTAAATGGCTTGGTTATGTTGGCTTTTATTCGAGATCTTTGGCATGAAAAAGGCGACCTATACGTAGCGATCATTGAAGGTGCCATCATTCGTTTAAGACCTATTTTAATGACGGCACTGGTCGCAAGTTTAGGTTTTATTCCAATGGCGTTAAACACTGGAATTGGTGCAGAAGTACAACGACCACTAGCAACAGTTGTTATCGGCGGTATTGTATCTTCTACCATTTTAACTTTGTTTGTATTGCCTATTTTATATCAATGGGCGCATGGCGCTGAGAGTAACAAACAGCAATCCGACGAAATCTAAAAGCAAAAAAGCAGCTTAATTACTAAGTTATGCCTAATTAAGCTGCTTTTTATATTGTATGCTCCAAAATTTTATTGATAAAACTTACTCTGCTTCATCCCTACAATTTTCATTTAAAAACTCAAACTCTATCGTCGTATGCGATAAATGATAGGAAGATAATTTAGCTGCAACCTCTTGTTTAAGCTTAATTAATTCTTTAACGTCAAAGTTGTCACTCAGCTCAAGGTGCGCTGTTAAAACGTGACTTTCACCATCCAGTGACCAAAAATGCATATGGTGTATACCATTTACTTCAGGAAATTCAATTAATGACTGCTTAATACGCTCTTGGGTCTCTTTATCGGGTGCAGCTTGAAGAAAAAGCACCAATGTTGATTTAAGATTTTTGAAAACGTTAAATAAGATAAACAGCGTAAACCCTATTGATAATAGAGGATCTAATATCGGCAGTTCAACGAACAACAATACAATAGAGACTATAAGAACGGCAACCCAACCGAGTACATCTTCAAGTAGGTGCCATGTCAGCACTTTTTCATTTAGTGTTTCACCCGCTTTTAATTTGAATACCGCATAACCATTTACGGCAACACCGAGTATGGCTAGCCCTAACATCCCCTCAACTACAGGCATTTCAGGATTGGACAGCTTAGGTATTGCTTCAAATAAAACCCAAATAGAGCCGATAATCAAAACAATACTATTTACCAATGCACCAAAAAGTGTAAGTCGGCGATAACCATAGCTGAATTTGTCTGATGCTTCTTTATCTGAAAAACGACTTAAAATCCACGCAAAACCTATTGAAAGACTATCACCAAGATCGTGAACGGCATCCGCCATTATCGCCGTACTGTTTGTGAGCCAACCACCTATAAATTCGATAATGGTAAATATCACATTAAGGAAAAATGCCCAACCAATCCGGTCGTCTTTACCATGCTGATGACTGTGACTATGGTTGTGCATTTTGTACCTCCAGTACTTTTTTATTTCTTATTTTTGATACATTCATATTAATCAAATGTCGGATCACTCGTTGATACAACCAACGTTTTACACCTGATAGATTAGTACCTTTTTCGAGATAGAACTTATCTGGTGAATCATAAAGCCCAAAGTCGTCATGAATACCTTCTTTTTGAATATAGGTATCCTCTCCACGCCAATCCGTACCGGGTGAAGATAAGCACTTTGTTGCAACACCATAACCACAAAACTCATCTTTTGCTTGGCTAAATTTCTGCTGTAGTGAGCTTAAGTATTGCTCATCCAATATAAAGCCCTCTAAGTTTATCCAACGCCCTTCAAAGTAAACTTCTACCCAACTATGAATGATGTATTTAGGTGCTAACCAAAATACAAGCTTAGGATAGCACCTTTTTATAGTTGCTGATCAATGGTAAAACCTTGGAAACGACACTGGATACCTAGTCCACGCAATAGTGCCATTAACAGATTACCCTTAGTATTACATTGTCCATAACCATCTGCTAGCACATCGCTTGCTGAAATATCATCACTCTTGTTATAGCCAAACATTATTTCATCTTTTACAAACTGATAAGCGGCACCAATTTTGTTGAAATTATCCAAATTTTTCCACCCTCGTTGATCGATCAGGGATTGGATATCTTTGTGTTCAAAATTAACGATATTCGTATTGTTTAAATATTTCTCAGTCATTTTTATATATCCCTTTCGTTGCATACCTATACTATAGATCCTATAGTAACTATAGAGTCAAATGTCTGGGGGAAATTGATGAAAATAGGCGAATTGTCAAAAAAATCGGGCTGTTCAATACAAACGATTAGATATTATGAAAGAGAAGGATTACTGTTAAATCCAAACCGTTCAGAAGGTAATTTCAGGCTGTATGATAGTAAAGCACTTAAACAATTGGAATTCGTAAAGCATTGTCGCAGCCTAGATATATCACTCAATGATATTAAACGTCTTATCGAATTAAAAAATAAGCCAGAAGAAAGCTGCTCTAGCGTTAATGCATTAATTGATCAGCAACTTGCACTAGTGAATAAACGTATGAAAGAATTAAGGGCGCTTAAAGCTGAATTACAACAGATGGCAAGTGCTTGTGGTTCAGACAATACAATTGAAGCGTGCGGCATCATCAAATCATTGGATAGCTAAACTAAATATAACTTTAGATTAGTAGTATTCACAAAGGCAATAATGTAAACCATTGGCAAATTAGCACAATCATTAAATTTAAATGTAGAAACCATTCGTTTTTATGAACGAGAAGGGCTGATTACACAACCTGAAAAACCAATATCTGGTTATAGACAATATGACGAAACAATAGCAGGACAACTTAGGTTTATCACAAAAGCCAAAGCGCTCGGCTTTACGTTAAGAGAAATAAAATCGCTAATGTCTATGGACAGCAACTGCACTCAAGTTGAGCTATTAAGCCGACAAAAGTTAGCAATCATTCGAGACAAAATTAATGACCTTCAACGTTTAGAGAAAGTAATTGTGGATATGACAAATACCTGTATGCAAAACGAAGATCCAACACATTGCCCCATAATTGATTCATTAAAATGATTGACTCCGTACTTATATACGGAGTTTAGAATGATGGTAATATCAACCAATAGACTTTCAAATGATAAATAAAATATTAGACAGAGTAGGCTCTAGTGGCGTTTGGCTAGCGGCACGGCCTGCTTCCCTGCATTAAGGTC
>NZ_JACJEO010000040.1:0-13408 GCF_014164115.1 Pseudoalteromonas sp. SG45-2 | reverse complement strand
ATCTTTGATCAATTTAACGAATTAAATTGCACTATAACGTCGTTAAAAATTTTTTATTTAGAACAACTAGATATAAAAATTTTTGCCTAGTTCTAGCGTAATTTTCTTAACGTTAAATAGACCCCATATATAAGCAGATTGGTATAAGTTAAAAATTAGGAATATAACTAATGAGAAACTCAAGAAATGAGATAGTAAAATATGGAGTCTCTTTTGGTACGGCCCTAGCAATTGCTATTTCATGGAGTGCTAATGAGTCTGTGTTATGGGCAATTTTGCACGGTTTTTTGTCTTGGTTTTATGTTATTTGGCATGTAATTACGCGATAAGTATTTTCGCGTGTGCACTCATTGATTATGTATATTTCGGTCAATGTTAATACTCGAGCAATTACCATCTAAAACTATTAAGTTAAAAATATAAAAGGAATAATTAATAATGAAAGGTGCGGGTGGAAGCTCTGGTGGTATTGGGCATTTTTTTATTGGTTTAATTATGATGTGCGGTGGCTTTTATATGCTGCTAAACGCAATTTCGGTGACCTCTAATTTTGGACTAAGTTCTCGCATTTATAGTGTTAATGCTTTAGGTGGCTTTGGCGTTACAGGCGGCATGGTTATGATCCCGTTTATTTTTGGTGTGGGTCTGATTTTTTATAATTCTAAAAATATTTTAGGCTGGGTGCTATCTCTTGGCTCGTTAACCGCACTCATATTTGGCGTTATATCGAGTGTGCGATTTAGTATACGAACTATGACGTCGTTTGATTTGATTGTTATTATAATTTTAGCATTTGGCGGCTTAGGGCTATTTTTACGATCGCTTAAATCTATTGATACTTAAATAATTACCACGCTTTGTTTTAAATACAATTTTAATTATAGGCATTTAACATGATGTTTTAATGCCTAAGCTAATACATTAATAATATAACCCTTCCTATTTACTGCTTAACCAGTAACGTATTTTAAAGAGATTTATGTGAACAACTCAATACAGCTAAAACTAATTGCTACTCACTTATTAGCACAAAGAGAAGAAAACCCAGCACGTTCAAACTTTCCTAAAGAGTTAGTACTAGACTCGACTGACGATGCGATAGAAGTACAAAAGTTGATGATTTATTTAAATGATCAAACTGTATATGGCTGGAAGTGTATGCTGCCTTTAGATGATGGCTCAATTATATTAGCGCCTCTTTTACATGTACCTATAAAACAAGCTGAAAATTGCCCACTATATACAACAAACAATAAAGCGCTTATTGAACCAGAAATTGCATTTATTTTACAAAGCGATTTACCAAGTAATAAAACCTATACAAATGAAGACGTGGATACTGCATTTGCCAGCGCCCATTTAGCACTTGAGCTTATTCAAAAAAGGTTTGATGAAGACACTCCAAGCACGCACATTGAAAAGCTGGCCGATGGCCTATCCAATCAAGGCGTGTATTTAGGCCCGCAAATAGATAAAGCCAAAGCGTATAACGCAAGTACTGTAAATATTAACGTTAAGCAAACTGAGCTGGAGTTAAACTTGGCAGGTGTGCATCCTGCAGAACTTGCGCAGCTTCCACTTTATTGGGCGGTTAATTACTTATCAGCAAAGGGAATTAATTTAAAAACTGGGCAAGTGTTTATAACAGGCTCTTATTGTGGTGTTGTTGAGCTTAATACAGATCAGTTAACCACGGTTAGTTACGAAGACTTAGGGTCTGTTAGCACTACGTTTTTATCAAAGTAAATTTAGCGTTACTTAATAGATAAATCGTATTTTAAAATAAGTGCATCTATATAGCGGGTGCGTAATGTATGTTGTTTTTCATGATCGGCGCCATGCCCTAGCGCTTTGTTTAAAAGCTTTATGGCGGGGTGTAATAGCGCTCTTTCTTCTTGGTTTAAACTCGCTTTACTGCGCAGTTCTGTAATGTCGTCAACTAATAGCCTGCCAATGTCTACAGAGACTATTTCGTCTATTAATCCATTTTGAGTAAGTACGCCATATTTACTGCATAAAAACTGTTGCCAAACTTGCTGTAAGTGCTCGTCTATTTCACAGCCAAATAGCTCTTCGCTAAACGTAAATCCTTGCTGAGCGAGTTTAGTTAGGCTTGCAGTATATTGCTGCGCAAAATAATTAAAAGCATGGCTTGATGATTCTATTTTTTGTTTTAAAAGGCCTTGCCCCCAATTAACACAGCCGCGCGGATAATAGTCGTCATATTCTTCGCATTCATACAAACCCGAATATGAGCTGCAGCTAAGTTGACTTTTAATACAGTAACTTGGTTTGGGGAACACACTTCGCTCTTGCCAAGCTAAAAGTGTATCTGCATCTATATTTAATGCTTGGCACAGTTCATCGGTGTTATAAAAATGAGTTGCTAAGTAGTCAGATAAACGCATAAAGCCTCTGGTATCGTTAAAATAAAATACTGTTTATATATACAGTTGTTCATTTTGTATTACCAAACTCAATAACACAAGCGATTTTATAATTAAATGTGCGCTTATACCTCCAAAAATACCGGCAAGTATGTTACAAATAGCGCAAGTTTTATAAATAATGAATTTTTATGCGCACCCTAGACCAAATTAAACAAGCAAGCCTTATTACAGCTATTAAAACGCCATATTTAGCAAACGGTGAAATTGATCTCGCAAAGTACGATGAACTCGTTGAAATACAAATTGCAGCGGGCGTTGATGGCATTGTAGTCGGTGGCACAACAGGCGAAGGCCAGTTAATGAACTGGGAAGAGCATTTAATGCTTATAGCGCACAGTGCAAACAAGTATGGCGACAAACTGGTTATTGTTGGTAATACCGGTAGTAACAACACCCGTGAAGCGATTAAAGCAACTAAATATGGCTTTGCCAGCGGTATGGATGCAGCACTGCAAATTAACCCATATTACGGACGTACGTCAATCGCGGGTGTTAAAGAGCACTTTAAACGCGTACTTGATATTGGACCTGCCTTTATTTACAACGTAGCAGGTCGCACAGGTCAAGACCTAACACCTGATATTATTGAACCATTAGCACAGCACTCGAACCTAATTGGTATTAAAGAATGTGGCGGCAATGAGCGCATTGCACACTATGAGCAGCAAGGCATTGCGTGTTGGTCTGGTAACGACGATGAAGCACACGACGCTCGTCATGTACACAAAGCTCACGGTGTTATTTCGGTTACTTCTAACCTTGTTCCTGGGTTGTTTCGCCAATTAATGGATACTAAAAATGATGAGTTAAATACGTCATTACAACCATTAATGAGCTGGTTGTTCTGTGAGCCAAACCCTATTGCTATTAACACTGCGATGATGATGACAGGTGCAGTAAATCCAGTATTTAGATTACCGTATTTACCGCTTAGTGATGAGCAACAAAAAGTAGGTTTGCCATTAATAAATGAGCTTAACGAACGTGAAGTTGTCGGTGGTAAAGCACAGTTATTAAAACAAAATGAGGTATTAACGCTTTCTTGAGTTGATAATCAATATTTTAATGACTTAACAAACTAATTTTTAGCTTTTAATCCAGTTTAAAGCTAACTGTTGACTCGTTTTTGCTGTATAATTTGCGACCCTTGATAATGTGGCCGTAGGTTATACAGCATGAATTTTAAATCTTTTAGTTTCGCTCCTGAAATCATCCAGGCGTTGGACGAACTTAACTATCACACTCTTACGCCCATTCAGCGCGCAGCAATCCCTGCTGTTCGTAAAGGTAAAGACGTTTTAGCCAGTGCACAAACTGGTACCGGCAAAACTGCCGCGTTTGCTTTACCTATCATCCAAAAATTGGTTGAGTCTGAACTCAGCACAACGAATGCACCTCATGCGTTAGTACTTGCTCCAACGCGTGAACTTGCAGAACAAATTGCAAATAATTTTAGAGATTTTGCAAAGCATACATCACTTAAAGTCGTTAGTTTATTTGGTGGTGTTAGTACCGCCGGCCAAGCAAACGCTTTAAAAGAAGGTGTTGATATTGTTGTTGCAACACCAGGTCGTTTATTTGATCATATTCGTTTAGGTAACTTAAGCCTTGCAAGTGTTAAGCACCTTGTTCTTGATGAAGCCGACCGTATGCTTGATATGGGCTTTATTGAAGACATGCAAAACGTGATTAAAAGCTGTGCAGAAGAGCGCCAGATTTTACTTTTCTCTGCTACTTTCCCTGCAGCAATTAAACAATTTGCATCTAAAGTATTAAAACAAGCTGAAATAGTGCGTGTTGATCAAACTAACAGTACAGCAAGTACTGTTGAGCATGTTGTTTACCCTGTTGAAGAACGTCGTAAGCAAGAACTACTTTCTGAATTGATTGGTAAGAAAAACTGGCAACAAGTGCTTGTATTCGTAAACATGAAAGAAACGGCTGATGAGCTTGTTAAAGAGCTTAACCTTGATGGTATTCCGGCAGGCGTTTGCCACGGTGACAAATCTCAAGGTAACCGTCGTCGTGCTTTACGTGAGTTTAAAGAAGGCAAAGTACGTGTATTAGTGGCTACAGAAGTGGCTGCTCGTGGTATTGATATTGATGGCTTACCTCGTGTAATTAATATTGATTTACCATGGCTTGCAGAAGATTACGTTCACCGTATTGGCCGTACAGGTCGTGCTGGTCGCCAAGGTCAAGCAATCTCATTTGTTAGCCGCGAAGAAGAAAACACTTTGTTTGAAATTGAAACGTTAATCGGTCAAAAAATCAAACGTGTATATTTAGAAGGTTACGAAGTAAGTAACCGTGAAGTACTCATTGATAAAATTGGTAAAAAACCAGCGCATTTACGCCGTACACGTTCTAACAAGTTATCAGGACAAGCAACCGGTGAAGCGAGAGCAGTAAATCGCTCACGTATTTCAAGCGTTCGTAAAAGCTTAAAAGGCGAAAAACTGTCACTTAAAAAGTCATAGTTAACGCCGTTTAGTTTAAAAAAACCTGAGTTTACTCAGGTTTTTTTGTGCCTGATGATAACACCTCATCAATAATATTTGCGTATACATAAGCCGCTTGCTCGCCCTCTTTATTTGCTATTATGGACAAACCAACTGGTAAACCACTTACTTTGCCTACCGGCAGAGTTATGTGCGTTGTGCCTGCAATAGCAGATAACGAACTACTACTACCATTAAAATTATCACCATTAACTAAGTCTGTCTTCCAGGCGGGTGATACTGTAGGCGCTATAACAATATCAAGCTTGTTGTTTTTATATACATTAACAATGGCTGTCGTTGCTAAAGTGCGATAGCGTTCTTTAGTCTCTTGGTATTTTTGTTTGTTAGTTAAATCAATAGCCTGAGATTGAACTAGGATATCTTGCTCAAAGTGGGGCATTTCTGTATTTTTATTTTGAATATTAAAATTAATAAGTGCTTTTAGGCTTTTTACACCCACTTGTGCTGGAGTGCTTGCGAGGTAGTGATTAATTTCGGCTTTAAAGTCGTAAAGTAAAATATAGTATTCATCAACAAATAGCGTATCTAAGTTATCAGTAATATCTACATTAATAATAGTGTGCCCAGCCTGTTTTAATGCTTGTAACTGCTTGGCATAAAGGCGCTGCGTTTCAACTGTAAATTTGTCGCTAGGCAGTGCACCAATAATAAGTGACGATTTTGATTTTAGATTACCTGTTTTTAATTCAAACCCTGTAGTTGTTGCATCAAGGGAGTCTTCACCTTGCAAAACTGATAAAACCAGCAATGCATCTTTAAGTGAATGCGCCATCGGCCCTACTGAATCTTGGCTACTTGAAAGAGGTATAACGCCTGAGCGTGATACTTGGCCCATACTCGGTTTTATTGCATAAACTCCATTTACTGAGGCAGGGCACGTAATTGAACCGTCTGTTTCAGTCCCTAATGCTATGGGCGCAAAGTTAAGTGCGACTGCCACAGCAGAGCCTGCACTAGAACCACATGGATTACGTGTTACATCGTGCGCATTATGTGTTTGTCCGCCTACGGCACTCCAGCCTGACGATGAATAGGATGAACGAAAATTTGCCCATTCACTTAAATTAGCTTTGCCTAAAATTATAGCGCCCGCATTACGTAGTTGTTTAACAACAAAAGCATCATTATCAGTAACGTTATTTTTAAGTGCTAAAGAGCCAGCCGTTGTGGGAAGTGTGCCTTTTGTTTCTATATTATCTTTAAGAAGTACAGGTATTCCGTGTAATGGACCTGCCCAAGTGCCTTTGGCGGCAAGTTCATCTAACGTTTTAGCTTGAGCAATAGCTGTAGGCTCAATACTAATAACTGCATTGTATTGTGGGTTAAGTTTATTAATTCGCTTTATATAATTTTGGGTGAGTTGCTGTGCATTAATAGAATTATTTTTATATGCACTGTGGATTTCATCGATGGTTTTTAGCTCTTGTGCTTTAGCGTTAAAAATTGCTAATACACTAAGCAACGAAAAGGTAAATGTTTTGATCATTGTTGAGGTGCTTGAGTTGTCATTATTTTCTATACATTTAGCACAAAAAAACCTCACAAAGTGAGGCTTTTCGATAAACAGCTTAAAAAAGAGGTTTAAGCGTTTTCTAACATAGACAGTGCGACTGCTTCAGCTGCTTTAATACCATCAATACCCGCTGATAAAATACCGCCAGCGTAACCTGCGCCTTCACCAGCAGGGTAAAGCCCTTTGGTGTTAATACTTTGGAATGTTTTATCACGCTTAATACTAATAGGCGACGAAGTACGTGTTTCAACACCGGTTAATAAACCGTCGTTAGTTGAAAAGCCACGAATTTGTTTATTAAACGCTGGTATCGCTTCGCGAAGGGCATCAATTGCAAATTGTGGTAACACTTTACTCAAGTCAGTTAACTTAATACCAGGTGTGTAAGAGGGTTGTACTTCACCTAAGTCTGCAGATGATTTACCTTTTAAGAAATCTCCAATTAACTGCGCTGGTGCATCGTAGTTGCTACCACCAAGCTCATACGCTTGCTCTTCAAGTTTGCGTTGTAAGTCTATTCCAGCAAGTGGATTACCAGGGAAATCTTGCTCTGGTGATATACCTACCACAATAGCGCTGTTAGCGTTGCGCTCACTTCGTGAATATTGACTCATACCATTGGTAACAACACGGCCTTCTTCAGAGGTTGCCGCGACTACTGTGCCACCTGGGCACATACAAAAGCTGTAAACGGTGCGGCCATTGTCGCAGTGATGAACAAGTTTATAATCGGCAGAGCCTAAAATTGGGTTTCCTGCATTTGTGCCAAAACGACATTCATCGATCATTGATTGTTTATGTTCGATTCTAAAACCGACTGAGAATGGCTTTGCTTCAACATAAATCCCTTTTTTGTGGATCATATCAAACGTGTCACGTGCGCTGTGGCCAACGGCTAATACAACATGGCGAGTGTTTAGCTGCTCGCCATTTGAAAGCGTTAAACCTGTTACTTGCCCGTCGTCTAAATGAATATCGTCAACACGTGTGCTAAAGCGAATTTCGCCGCCAAGCTTTATTATACGAGCGCGCATTTTTTCAATCATGGTGACAAGTTTAAACGTACCAATGTGTGGCTTACTTACGTATAAAATTTCATCGGGTGCGCCTGCTTCTACAAATTCAGTAATGACTTTTCGGCCATAATGCTTTGGATCTTTTACTTGGCTGTATAACTTACCGTCTGAGAATGTACCTGCGCCACCTTCACCAAATTGTACATTTGATTCTGTATTAAGTGTGCGTTTACGCCAAAAGCCAAACGTGTCTTTTGTACGTTCACGTACTTCTTTACCGCGCTCTAATATAATGGGTTTAAAGCCCATTTGAGCAAGTAATAAGCCCGCAAATAAACCACAAGGACCAAAACCAATCACGACAGGGCGCTCTTTGATATTATTGTTAGCTTGGGCTACAAATTTATAACTTGTGTCTGGTGCTACTTTTACATGTTGGTCTTTTTCAAATGCTGCGAGTAGCTCGGCTTCGTTATCAACTTCTATATCGAGTGTATAAATAAGTAAAATAGCTGATTTTTTACGTGCATCATAACCACGTTTAAACACATTAAAACTGTGCAATTGTTCAGGTTGGATTTTGAGTTTATTTACAATTGCTTGACCAATTGCGTCTTCGTCATGATCAAGTGGCAGCTTTATTTCGGTTAAACGTATCATTTATATCTCTTTTAGGTGTCATAGCGGGGTATTATTACCGCTCACAATAAGGGGATGCAGGGCACAACGAGTGTGCAAACATTAGGCGCGCATTTTACGTTAAAATAGCCTGATATGGCACTTATTTATTGTATTTTTGGGGTGGATGGGTATGATCCACAACTGTTGTTCAAAATCTTAGGTATTAAAATAGTATGGCGTTTGTTGTCACCGAAAATTGTATAAAGTGTAAGTACACCGATTGCGTATCTGTGTGCCCAGCAGATGCATTTTTTGAAGGCCCTAATTTTTTAGCAATTAGCCCGATTGATTGTATCGATTGTGGTTTATGTGTACCTGAGTGTTCAGCTGATGCGATATACCAAGAAGATGAGCTACCAGAGTCTCAAAAAGAGTTTACTGAATTAAATGCTGAACTTGCACTGGTCTGGCCGCGCATTACAGAGGTTAAACCTGCACCAGAGGACGCTGATGTATGGAATGGCATAGACGATAAGCTTAAACTACTCGAAACATAATACATAACAATTAGTTACTCCTTTATCATTAAATAGTTAATTTTTCATTTCAAAGTATTAACAAATGTACCTGGATAAATTACAATCCTCAGCTTAAGTTGCTCCTTATGAGTAATTACAGTCTAAATGGATGTTTATGCAGTACTTTATAACTATAATAAAAAAGTTTTCCTTCCTATTTTTAAGTTTTGCTTTATTACTTTCAAGCCTTGATGTAGCGGCTAAAAAACAGCAAGTATCCTTGTCCCGTATTAATTCAAATATCACCGTTGATGGTGTTATGGATGAGGCGCACTGGCAAAATGCAACACGTATATCTTTACTCTACCAAGATGAGCCTAACGAAAAAGGCACACCTCCTGTAAAAACTGATGCCTTTATTTACGAAGATGGCACTAACTTATATGTTGGTTTTATTGCTGAGGATCCTAACCCTGAGCAAATTCGTGCATCACTTCGTGACCGCGATACGCTATGGGAAGACGACGTCGTTATTCTTGTTATTGATACATTTAATGATGAACGCAGTGGTTATGAATTCCATGTGAACCCGCTGGGTGCGCAAGGCGATATACGAATGACCGACACCGATGGCTGGAGCTCTGATACCTCATGGAATGCTATTTGGGATAGCGCAGGACAAATTAACGACAAAGGTTATGTTGTTGAAATGCGTATTCCTTTTAAAGCATTGCGTTTTCCTGAAAATAAAAATGAGCTAACGTGGGGTTTTTCTGTAATGAGAAACTATCAACGTGATGTGCTATATCAGCTATCAAATATGGGGTTTGATAGAAATGTGAAATGCAGCCTTTGCCAGTTTGATAAGTTAGTTGGCTTTAGTGACATTGAATCAAGTAAAAATATCCAATTAACACCTACATTAACCACACTGCGTAACGATAATAAATCTGCGTTGCCAGGTGATTGGGATAAGGGTGATATAGATACTGAAGTGGGCTTAGATTTACGCTGGGGTTTAACAAAAGATGCTGTTTTAAACGCGACAATTAATCCTGATTTTTCGCAAGTAGAAACTGACTCTTTAGAGCTTGATGTAAATACAACCTTCTCAATTTATTACGCTGAAAAACGTCCTTTCTTTTTAGATGGTGCTTCTTACTTTAAAAGTAGCTTATTTGAGCTTTTATACACACGTACAATTGCAGAGCCTACTTTAGGTGCAAAGCTGACGGGTAAAACGGGTGATCATAGTTATGCGCTAATGCTAGCTGATGACGACAATAGTAATATTTTACTGCCAACGAATCAGGGCTCTGGCTTTGCAAGCTTAAACGAAAAAACGAATGCAGCCGCAGGGCGTTATCAATATGACTTAGGTCAGCAAGGTACTATTGGTATTTCAAGCACGCACAGAGAAAGTGATGACTATCACAACACTGTATTATCAGTGGATGGTACCTACTGGTTTAATCAATCGGATACTCTTTTGTATCAAGTGTCATCTGCTGATACTCGTAACTCTGAATTTTTAATTCAAAACTATAACTTATCTGAAACTCAATCAGATGAAGCTTATGCTCTAGAACTTACCCGCGATAAACGTGATTACAAATTATTTGCATCTTATGAAAATATTGGGAAGGACTACCGCACTGATTTAGGTTATCAAGCTAAAGTTGATTATGAAAAAGTAGGCTTTGGTGGCGGACAAACATGGTACAGAGATGAGTCTGATTTACTTACCTCATGGTCATACGAAGCTGACTGGGATAAAACGTGGGCGCAAAATGGCGACTTACTTGAAGAAGAATACGAAGGCTTTTTGAGTTTTAAAGGTCAAAAACAATCTATTTTTGAAATTGGTTTAGTACACCGTTATGAAAATTATAATGACAATTTTTATAATCAAAATATTGGTTACATTTATACGGGCTTTAAACCCACTAAAGATTTAAAGTTATCATTATATGTTGAATACGCTAGCCGCATTGATTATGCAAATGAGCAATTAGGCGATGCGTTTGACACCCAAACCCAAATGGTGTGGGACATTAACGACCATTGGCAGCTCGATGTAAAACATAACTACAGCCAATTAGATAACCCACAAGGGGAGCGTGTATTTACAGCTAACTTAGTTGATTTTAGGCTTCATTATAAATTTAGTATGCGTTCAATTCTTAAGCTTATTTTACAATTTGAAGATATTGATAGAGACGAAAATGCCTACTTTTATCAAGTTAGCCAAATTAACAAAGACTACGGTAGTCAGCTTATTTACTCATATAAAATTAATGCGCAAACACTGTTTTATTTGGGTTACTCAGATAGAGGTTACCAAGACGATTCTCTTAAAAATATTGAGCGAGATCAACGTACCTTATTTACAAAAGTTAGCTATGCATGGCAGCTTTAAATATTAATAATAATTTTATTAGCGATAATTCCTACTAGTTTGAGTAGCAATGCATAATGCGCAAGAATAATTTTTAAATGATGTACGACAGCGGAGCAAATGCGATTAAGGTTGAGTAAATATAAGTACTTAAAGCTGTAGTGGTGAGGCATAGATTAATGCGGCAGAAAAAACGACAAAGTTTATATACCGCATGTATTAAATTTTAAACAATTGAAACGTTTTTGTTTATTTTTATTAATCCCATCTATACTATATGTAGATATAGTTAGTTAATCCATTATCGTTACAATTTTTTGTTATTCTAATGGCTTAGGATTATATCAATGCTTGCGTAGTACTAAATGCAAGCGATATAATCCGCTTTTGGTAATAGGTTTGATAGGAGAAGCAAAATAGATGGATTTTTTTTATGAATAAACTTAAGCCGCTCGGTTTTATTTTCTTAATCATAGTTCTATTTTGTTTCTGCATAAACATAGAGTTAACTAATCAGATCAACCGTATAAATCTATTTCAGACTAATATTGATATACGAAGTTTCGAGATCACGAATACCTCCCTTGATATGGCTCCTTGGTATAATCCCATTTTAAATGGCCATTATATAATTGAGCAGCCAACAGCTGATTTTTTACTTATTAAAACCACTGATACCCAATTTGTAGCCGCTGATTCTAATAAGTTAATCATGATGACGCTCTCATCACCCATGAACTTTTTATTTTTATGTATATTGATATTTGGCTCAGGTATCTATTTACGTAGAGAACGTAGAAAACGTCATTATAAAAATCAAATAGCGGAGCTCAATCGCCAAGCCAACAGCTTACTTACTGCATTTAATTTACAAGTTAAACCGGCAGAGAACCCATTAGGTGTAAGCAGCTTAAGCCAATCTATAAATAGCTTAAATTCACACGTAGTTAATTATGTAAAACAAACTCAAACAAGTATTTGTCAAGACAAACTGACGCTGTTAATTGACCGCCATGCATATATTGAACACATAGACAGACAAATAAATCATGCTAATCAGGAAGATCTCAAATGTGCGCTTCTATTTATCGACTTGGATGGCTTTAAACAAGTAAATGATTCGTTTGGCCACAGTTTTGGTGATGAAATATTAGTTCAAGTGGCCAGTCGACTTGCAAATGTTTTACGTCACCATAAGTTAAGTAATATTAATAGCGCTAATCAATTAGAGCAAAACTTATCAAGATTAGGTGGAGATGAATTCTCCATATTTATAGAACTACTTGATGATAGCGACAGAGTTGTTGAGATTGCGAAGCACGTGTTAAGTGAGCTTGAAAAAGACTTTGTGCTTGGCAATAAAATAGTAAAAATTAGTGCCAGTATTGGTATTGCTGCTTACCCAGAAAGCGCGTCAACCCCACAAGCACTTTTACAACTAGCTGATGTTGCTATGTACAGAGCTAAGAGTGATGGTAAGGGAATATTTAAAGTTTACTCGCCAGAAATGGGTAACAAAATGCGCCGTTATCATTATTTACTCGAAGAATTGCGTTTAGCGCTCGCGTGTAAAGATTTTTACTTGTCTTTTCAGCCAATTGTACATGTTGAAGATTGTATGATTGATTATTTTGAAGCGCTTACACGCTGGGACCACCCAGTTGAAGGTATGATCCCACCTTCAGAATTTATTCCAATAGCAGAAGAGTCGAATTTAATATTAGAGCTTGGCGATTGGATTATGCTTGAATCGTGTCGGCAAATGGCTGCATGGCATAATGCAGGTATGCGCAAAGTAAAAATATCTGTTAACGTTTCGGGCATTCAGTTAAAGCACCGTGATATTTATGATTGGATAATGAAGAAGCTAAAAAAAACCGGCTTACCGGCGACGTCTTTAATGCTAGAAATTACCGAATCAACATTTATTCAAGCCAGCCCTAGAATAATTAAAGAGCTAAGTAGATTAAGAGAAGAAGGCATCACTATTGCAATTGATGACTTTGGTACAGGTTTTAGCTCGTTAAGTACATTAGCGGATTTACCAATTGATGTTATTAAAATTGATCGCTCGTTCATAGCTCAAGCCAATAAAAGCCAAAAGTATAACGATATATTAAATACAATTAGTGAGCTTGGACAAAAGCTGGGCCTTAAAATTGTAGCTGAAGGCGTTGAAGAAATAGGGCAGTTTGAGCTTGTTAAAAAAATGGGTGTGAGTTCAGTTCAGGGGTATTTAGTGAGCCGTCCTGAGTCATCAGTTAATGTAGGCAATAAAGTATTACGTAATAACACCAGCAATCTTTCTGCATCGGGTACAAGTGCGTGGGATATTGTTAGTTAGTTAGTTAGTTAGTTAGTTAGTTA
>NZ_JACJEO010000003.1:0-227758 GCF_014164115.1 Pseudoalteromonas sp. SG45-2 | reverse complement strand
CAAACGATTTTAGGATCCCGCATGACACTATCTCGCACCATTGAATTTATGATCACTACCAGCTTTCGTTGGACTTCCTAGCTTTCACTAGACGTTTTAAAATTTGAATTGGCATGCCAGTTGTATGAAAGTACACAGTTTTTATCACTAAACCGAGACCATGTACAGGCTGCTGGTGGTGGCAATACAATATATGGATTATTAGGCTCTCCATTTTTTAGAAAATACCAAGCTATATTAAATTTTGGTACTCATACACTCACAATTAGTGAGCCATTGTCTGATTGTGAGTGATTAAAGCGGTTCCCTAAAGCCGCTATTATCCTCTAAAAGCGAAGCGCCTTAACTCTCTTTGTGAACTAATTTGGCTTCACTAACATCAGCTCTGCATTTTTTCCATCCATTAATACCGCGACGTTACCCTTATCAGTTATAAACACATCTCTTAACCTGCCTGCGGCATTAGGAAATACGTGAGACTGTGTAAATTCACCACTTAGCAGATTAACGCTGTAGAGCTTTTTATCAACAAGGGTAGTGATAAGCACATGTTGCTGTAACGAAGGAAAAGCTGCATGTTTAGAGCCGTAATACGCCATGCCTGATGGCGCTATTGATGGAGTCCAATTAACACTTGGTTTTTGCATGCCTTTATATTCGGTAAAGGGTGAAATACGCGCTTGCGAGTAATCTTTGCCATAGGTGATTACCGGCCAGCCGTAATTAGTGCTAGCGGTTAAGTAGTTTAGCTCGTCACCGCCTGCAGGGCCGTGCTCGTGGCTAACAATTTGCTGCGTATCGTAATCATAAACTAAGCCTTGAGGGTTACGATGACCAAGTGAGTAGACAGCATGTGCATTTAGGTTTTTATGATAAATAAATGGGTTATCTGTTGGAATGGTGCCATCTAGGTTTATACGTAATATTTTACCAAGTTGGCTGGTGATAACTTGTGCTTGCTCTCTAAAGTCATACCCATCGCCCGTTGAAACTAATAATGTATTGTCGGGTAAGACAAGGGCGCGTCCTGCGTAATGTTGCGGTGTGTTTTTATCAGTCGCTACTTTATAAATAACGTTGGGCTTTGAAAAGTCAGTGCCATTAAACGTGGCTTTGGCAACAACCAGCCTGTTTGCGCTTGCATCACCTTGGGCATAAGTAAAAATAACTTCTTTTGAGTCGTTATAATCTGGTGATAAAACAATGTCGAGTAAACCACCTTGGCCCGCAACGTATAAGCCCTCAAGGTTTAATTTTACTCTTGATTGCACGTTGTTCTTAACTATAACTACATGACCATCACGCTCTGTAATTAACCATGTGCCGTTTGGTAGTTCAACCATGCTCCACGGAGACTGTAATTGCGTAGCCAGTGTTTGTGTACTGTATTGCTCCTTTGGTAGCGCAGCGCTTGCATTAACAGAAAACGCACAAAGCGAAAGCAGAGTAAAAAAAGAGATACATTGTTTACCGGGCAAGCCTTTGCTAGCATGGCCAGTATAAGAAAAAAGCTTTATTTTAAGTTGAGATAACCATGTCGTTTTTAACACGTGTATTGCCTTCATTTTTAGTTTCTTGGTTACTTACATTCACACTAGCTAGCTTGTTTCATAGCCAATACGTTGTCAATCAATTAGTTAATGTAGGTGTAGTGGTGCTCTTGAGTGATCGGGCTAGTTTAACGCTTGATGATTGGTTAGGCCTATTACCTACCTACGGCGCTATTATTGCCCTAGCACTTGCCATCGCTTTTTTTGTTACCGCAAAGCTTAATAAAAAGGTTCAAAAATACACTACTCAGTTATTTGTTATTGCTGGCATTGTGGCATTTGCTATTGTGTTAATTGCCATTGAATCAATTATGAATATTCATATTATAGCGGGCGCAAGAGGCTGGGGTTTTTATGCTCAACTGCTTGCAGGCGCGGTAGGTGGTTTTACATTTTCGCAATTATTTAAAGTAACTAAAAACCAAAAAGCGTGTTAGATGTGTGAATATAAGTACGGTTTATACGTTATATAGTGATTAATAAATAAAGCCCGCTGTTTATTATAAACAGCGGGCTTTAAATATGGCCTTTAGAAATTAATTAAAAAATTAAACTAATCAGTTTGTAGCTACTTAACCCAAAAATTAGGATTAAAACGGGTAGGGTTACCAGGTTTAACAGCAAAGAATTTGTGTAGTTTCCCATAACCCCTTTTTGATTAACCAGCCATACAAGGTAGGTGCTAACAATAGGGAGTAATAACCCGTTAGCCGCTTGTGCGAATATAATCACCGCTACTGGGTCTAAACCTAATGAGGCCACCGCAGTACCAAACAATAAAATAATAATAGCAACGCCTTTAAAGCGTAAGTTACCCATATCGTTTGACCAACCTAACATGCCACATACGGCGTAAGCACCGGCAAGTGGCGCTGTAATAGCGCTTGTTAAACCTGCTGCAAACAAGCCAATAGCAAAAAAGTAATGAGCGGCGTCGCCAAGTAATGGCTCTAGTTGCACGGCCATGTTAGCCGCACTAATTTGCCCCGCATCGGTACCATAAAATGCAACGGAAGCAGTAGATAAAATAGCTAACGTGATGACACCGCCTAAAGTGATTGATAGGCCTGTATCAACATTTGTTTCTTTAATCATTTTTTGCATATCGCTGCTACTGTCGTGTCTGGCAGCGAGTACGCCGGAGTGTAAAAATAAGTTGTACGGCACAATGGTCGTACCGACTAATGCCAATATAGTTGTAATAGAACCTTCAGGCATACTAGGGATAAAACCAGCAAATACATCAGCGAGCGAAGGGGCAGCCATTACAAGTGTTGAGATAAACACTAAACTCATTAAAATAACGAGTAAAATTAGCGCGTTTTCAACCACTTTATGTTTGCCGCTATACAGTAAAGCAGCACTTAACAAAGCAATAAGTGGTGTCCATAGTTGGGAGTTAATTTGAGGGAATATTTCAATTAACCCCATGCTAGCGCCACTTAAGTTACCCGCTTCATAAGCTGCACTGCCTACGCCAATGGCGCTAATAACTAAAAATATAGCTAAAGATTTAAATAAAGGCGTTTGAATATTAGCTCTAAGAGCTTGTGCTAAATCTTGCCCGGTAGTAACGCCAAGGCGCGCCGCCATGGATTGTAATAATATAGTGGCAATTACTGAAAACAGTAACGTCCATATAAGTGCAAAACCAAAGTTTGCACCTGCCACGCTGGCGGTAGTAATGGTCCCTGGTCCAATGAAGGCAGCGGTGACGAGTAGTCCTGGTCCTAATCGCATAATTGACCTTAATAGTGCTATTGCATGTTGCTATTTAAAGTTACATCTAACGCTTAAAACCGATATTTATACGCGATGCCTGTTGTGTTATTGCTGCCACTTAGAGTAAGTGCCCTGCAGCGATGTCGCCTCTTGGCTGGTTCTTTTTTACCAGTATATGTTATACCATTCCGCAATAATACTTAATCAATTTGAGGGATTAAATCTGACGCTAACTGCGTTAAAAATTTCTGATATACGACTGCATGGATGCAGGAGGTAGAGCAATGCAGGAGCAATTGCCGAGAACAACTAAATAACGAAATTTTTGCCTGGTTATCGACACGATTTTCTCACCTCAGAATAGATCACTCAATTAAGCGAATTGCTATTAAAAAAGGTCGCGTAGGATACCAACTTGTATATAAATTTAAAGGGGATACAATGCGTTTGCATAAACTTTAAACGAATAAGTGGTGCGAGTAGAGGTTACACGCGAAGTCTCAAAATTTAGTTAATGTTTACCGCATAAAAAAGCACAATATTTTATGCAGTAAATTACAAGAGAATGTATAAGCGACGCAAGTTAAATGACGAATGCCGATATTGCTATTAATAACAATATCAATGCATTTACTTTATTAGTGCTTTGATTGCTTCTAAGCCTTTTTTTAGTGTACTTGCATCGGTAGCATAGTTAATACGGATACACTCGTGCTTGTGCGCCCAATCATCGTCAATGCCGATAAAAAAGTTATGACCTGGGATCACATACACGTCTTGCTCTTTAAGTTGTTGATACAACACCTCGCTTGTTATTTTTGCATCTTTAAACCACAGCCACATAAAAAATGCACCTTCAACTTTGTGCAAATAAACAGGCAGTTCGGCAAATACTTCGTCAAACAACTCAATTGCTATGTGTGCTTTATTACGATAAAAAGGCAGTACAACATTACGGCACAGTGGCAGTAGTTCGTCGTCGTTAATTAAGCGTGTCACTAAGCTTGGGCCAATACTGTTTGGCGATAAAACCATGCTGCCGTTTACGCGGCCAATTGCTTTAATAATCTCATTATTGGCAACCACAATACCGCTGCGTAAACCCGGTAGGCCCAGTTTTGAAAGTGACATACATAAAATAATATTTGAGTTCCACGTTAGGTTTGCATCGGTGTAAATACAACCTGGGAACGGATCGCCATATGCGTTATCAATAATGAGTGGAATACCATATTGCTTAGCAAGCAAATCAAGGTGTTTTACTTCATCGTCAGTAATTACATTACCTGTTGGGTTAGTAGGGCGTGATACGCACAGCGCGCTTATACTGCGGTCGTTTGCTAGTGTTTTTTCAACTGCTTTAAAATCAATGACGTATTTAAACTGTTTTGATGTGCTGCCTGTATTCAAAATTTCGATATCAGGCTTTATGGCAACAAACATATCAGCCGATAAACCTTGATCGGCATAACCTATATACTCTGGCGCGAGGGGGAATAAAATCTTTTTATGGCTGCCATCCGGCATTTCGCCTGCCAACATATTAAACAGCACAAAAAAGTTAGCTTGACTGCCATTACCGAGTGCTACGTTATCGGCACTAATATCCCATGCGTACTCTTTACTTAGCTGGCCAGCTAATGCTGCTCTAAACTCGTCGTTACCGGTTGGGCCATCGTAAAGCCCAAATACTTGCGATACTTTATTGCTGGCAACAAGTTTTTGTAATTCACTTAAAAAAACCTCATTTACTTGTGGTACTAATGCGGGGTTACCGCCACCCAGCATAACAATATTAGGATTGTTACTGTTTTTAGCCCCGCCTAAGTCTTCCATTAATTGGGTAATGCCGTTGGGTTGTGTAAATTTAGTGCCAAAGTTTGAGTAGTTCATAATGCATAGCGTTTGTTAATAATGGGGAGGCAGTATAGCGTAAATATAGGGCTTAAATCCGATGATGAGAATAATTCAATGCTAAGATTTACAGCTAGTTATAGTAATGTAATTCCTTATAAAACAAAGGCTAAGTTAAGGCTTTTTAACGCCGTACAAAAACTCTTCGCCGCAGTCCATATACAAATCAAATTTGGCCATGACTTTGGTGAACATAGGGGCGTGTAAAAACTCGTTTAACCATGCGCGTACATGCGTGTATTCACTTTGTAAGTACCAGTGTTTATCTACACGGGCAAACTGTCTAATAAATGGCAGCAGGGCATAATCGGCTAGACTTTTTTCATTGCCCATTAAGTATTTATGCGTGGTTAGTTTTGCTTCGAATTGCTTAATAAACTCTTCGCAGGCTTTTTGGTAGTAAATTTGTGCCATGTCTTTTGTGCGAGCGTAAAACTTGTACTTTTCGAGCACTGGTTTAAATTGTGTGTCGTTTAACTTAATTAATTCAAGCATGCGCTCAAGTGCTAATGGGTTTTGAGTATGCAGTAAATTATGCGGGTCATTTTGCTCTAATGCCCATAGCATAATATCAAGGCTTTCATCTATTACTTGGCCATTAGGTAATAATAAAACTGGCACCGTGCCTTTTGGTGATATTTGTAAAAGATGCGGCGGTTTATTTTTAGTTTTTATAGCGCGTAGTAACACGTGTTGCTCTGCCATTAAAATACCCATTCGTGCACGCATTGCGTATGGGCAGTGTTGTAATGAATATAATAATGGCAATGTCATGTTAGTTACCTTAGCTGTTTAGGCCTTCAACATACTGCTGGCGGGTTTGTACTTTAACCAAGCTATTTAAGTGTTCAACCGCTTGTGTTTTCCCGTTAATTAAATCTTGAAAATGCGCAAGTAACACAGCTTTATCCAGCTTTTCTTTATCGCCTGAACCAATGTCGGTTAAATCAATCATAAACTCGTCAAATTTGTCGGCAAAGTCACTCACAATATTCATGTTTAAAAATTGCTCATGGTTGTAAATACTTGGGTAGCCGCCTTTTTGTTTATCAATAGCAAAACTAATACCTTTAACATTGGTAACGGTGGTTTCTTTTTTACAGCTCAGCATACAGCTTGCGTCAATGCGTGGTTTTTTACATCCTACTGTTTGCTGGAAAAAACATTGTCGGCTAGTCATCATTAGTATTGGATGATAAATGCTGTACATCATTTTAAAATTGTTAGGGCGTTTAATATTACGCATTTGTGGTTTGTTTATTTCGTTTGAAATAAACGCGCCTTTTGCGTTTAAATCTTCTTGTAGTGTTAGTAACGCATAAGAGTTTGTGGTGTTTAACAACGGGCCTGCAATCCAGTCAATACCCATTTGTACTGCTTTAAATGCAACGCCTGTGTTGTTACTAATAATAAGCTTAGGTTTTACAACCTCGAGTAAACGTACCGCTTCTTCAAAATCTTTACCAATTAACACCGCCGGAAACCACGGAATTAACTGTGGGTGCTCTAAAAATACATTAATGTATTTATCGTTATCGGTTCTAAAGCTCTCTGGTAATTTAAAGTAAACATCGCCACCTGTTAAATCACATAGATGAACATCTTTTATGTCCGATATTAAAATAGAGAGTGTTGTTTTGTTATCGGCTTTAGGGTGGTTTACTAGTTTTGGCAGTTCAACAGGGGCGAGTACGTCTTTTCCTTCGTTTAATAAAAACGCGACTTGCTTCTTAATACGGGCAAGCTCTTTAAAGGGAATGCTTAAGTTGTTGCCTAAGTTTGAGTAATCCATATTTTTAATTTCAAAATTGGCATTGCTAAAGGTTTTAAAGCGTTTATCAATAGCTGCAATATCAACAACCGATTTATCGGCGGTTTGCATAGGCATTTGCGATTGAACTTCAAAGCGTAGAGGTTGAAGGGCGCTTTGCTCTGCTAGGGTGTTGTCGTGTTTATCGTTTATTGTCAGTGTTACTGTAAATGGCTGGTTTAATTGGCCGCTAAACTCAAAGCGTAGTTCTCGTTTTGAAATATCTAAAAACTCAATCTTCTTTTTAACTAACGTATCAATGTCATTTTTTTCTGCGGCGAGTTCTTGTTGTGCATCGTAAATTTGCACAACCGAAATCGCGTTACTCTTTTCGTTAGCGTGATCAAAGCTATGGTCGCGCGGGTTGTCGGTAAACATGTTTTTTGTCATGTCACCTTGCAAAAACTTATTAGTAAAATTACGGTTAAATACTTTGTATAAGCTTGAATCATCTTCAATTAAATTACCTGTTTGTACAAAGGTATCTATTTGTTTGCGCCAGCTATCAATAACGGTATGTACGTAGTTAGCACCTTTAATGCGGCCTTCTACTTTTAACGAGTCAACACCAGCGGCTACCAACTCCGGTAAATCAAAATAGGCTGAATTATCTTTTAAGTTTAACGGATGTTTGTTACCCATGGCGGTTGGCTCGTATTCATCACGACATGCTTGTGAGCAACGACCACGGTTACCTGAGTTACCCACACTTACTGAGCTTGAATAACATTGCCCCGAAAACGCAATACACAATGCACCATGTACAAACACCTCGGTTAATACATCGCATTTGTGCGCTACGTCGGTCAATATTTTAATTTCAGTTAAGTTAAGCTCGCGCGATAAATTTACACGTGTAGCGCCAATGCGCGCTAAAAACTCAACCTGTGATTCGTTATGGGTGGTTAACTGAGTTGATGCGTGAATATGCAAAGTAGGAAAGTGCTTTTTAACTATATTGAACAACCCTAAATCTTGCACAATAATGCCATCGAGCGTGGTATTTACGAGTTGGTTAAGTAGCTTAAATAGCGCGCCCATTTCGTGCTCTAATATAACTACATTTAGCGTTAAAAATATTTCACAGCCGTATTCATGGGCTAGGCGAAGTGCGCCGTTAAGCTCATCAAACGAAAGATTAGACGCTCGGTTACGTGCATTAAAGGTATCTAACCCACAATAAACCGCATTAGCACCGGCTACAATGGCGGCTTTTACCGCGTTAACATCACCGCCTGGGGCTAATAGTTCAATCTTTCTACTCATTACAATGTCGCTTCGCTCATATTTAATTGCCGCGAATTTTATATGGTTAAGCACGTTAATGCTATTTATTGAGGGATATAATAAAGACTAATACCAATTCGCTTAATTAAGTGATCTATTTTGAGGCTGGAAAAACGTGTTGATAGCTAGGCAAAAAATTCGCTATTTAGTTGTTCTCGGCAATTGCTCCTGCATTGCTCTACCTTCTGCATCCATGCAGTCGTAAATTAGAATTTTTTAACACAGGTAGCGACACGTTTAGCCCCGCAAAATGATTAAGTATTATTGCGGATTGGTATAAAGTAAAAGAGTGTATAAAATTACAATTAAGCTGGCTGATTTATTACGTAAACATGTAATAAAATGATAGTTTATAAGCCAGCAACACTTTCAACTTTACTTAGGCGAACCCCATCAGCAATCAAGATCTTAAACAGTTAGATACAGATTTAAAAAGTGATGAATCTGGAATTATTAACACCCAACTAAAAATAGCCACATTTAACCTGTTTAACTATCTTGAGCCGCCCAATGCATACTATGAGTTTGAGAAAATTTATACTGTGCAGCAGTGGGCTAAAAAGCAGCGTTGGATTGTTGATTACTTAACAGAACATGCCCCTGATGTGATTGGTTTTCAGGAAGTGTTTAGCATTGACTCATTAAAAGAGCTAGTAGGCGAGCAAGGTTATAATTACTTTGCTGTAGTTGATACGCCAGAGGTGATTGATGACTTTATTTATAAACGCCCTGTAGTGGCAATCGCCTCTAAATACCCCATAGTTGAAGTAGCAGCGGTTGAGCACGATAGTGAGCTTGCAAATGCGCTTGGCCTTAATAGTGAGTTTACTTTTAGTCGTAAAGTACTAAGAGCAACTATAACGCTGCCGCATATAGGCAATACTGATTGTTACGTGGTGCATTTTAAATCTAAGCGCCCAATGATTAATGTCGATGAGCATAATAAAGAGCTTACACCCGAGCAAAACATAATTGAAATTTTAAAAGCGAATGTAGCGGGTGGGTGGGGCTCAACTATTCAGCGTGGCAGTGAAGCTACATTACTAATGATACAAATGATTGCCCGTCGCGAAGCTACGCAACAACCCATGCTATTAATGGGGGACTTTAATAATGAACTAGCGGATGGCGTATTAAGCCATTTACTGACAAGTACGCTACGCTTTGCGCCTGCATTTGATGCTAAAACCTACCTCGCTAAATATTGTTTAAATGATTCATGGGATTTGTTTGTTAAGTCGCAGCTAAGCGAAGATGAACTGTCTAATGGTGAGGCAATGACTAGCGATGAAATAAGCGATAGTGAAAGCAATAGCATTTTTGATTTAGCTGATGAAAACGAAGCAAAAAATGTTAATGCAACTAAGCTTATGCCCTTAAGAGCACCAACACATTATTATGGCGCGAGCAGCTCCGTGCTTGATTATATTTTATTATCTTGTGAGTTTGATGCCAGCTACCTTGGCAGTTTTTTTGAGGTGATTGAGTATAATACTTATGATCGTCACTTAATTAACCCCGAATTTGAGCGTGATGATTTAAGTACCGATCATGGTATTGTGTTAGTTACACTAAAACTAAGAAGCTAGGCTTGCTCTATGCATAATTATGCTAAAGTTATAAATTAAAAGTATTCATATAGCAGCAATACTTGATGTATTGCGCCGGTTTGTATATTTTATCATCAGCCTTTTGAATTGTATTAATAATAAATTACTAAAATGGTAAATATGGAATTTTATACCTACTTGAATCATAAGCGAAATATGGATTTACCTTCGCAAATACATAGTTTCATTGTAAAGCGAATTTATAATTTTACATTTTTAGTGAAAGCTTTGCTTTTTGCTTTGTTTGTTAGCTTAAACAGCGCTTACGCACAAGAAACCACCTCATACAGTTTAACTAATGAATCTAATGCAGGGCTGCTTAAAAGAGCTGAATTACTTATAGATACTGACGTTATAACAAGTATTGAACTAAGTAAGTCGTTGTTGTCACAAGCGCAAAGTGCTGATGACATGTTACTCAGCGCAAAGCTACATAACTTGCTAGGTAGGGCGAATAAAAAAAATAACAATATTAATGCATCGCTCGAGCACTTTTTACAATCCTCTGTTTACTACAGCAAATTAAATGATTCACGAAACCAAATAAAGGCGTCTATTAATTATATAAATATATTATTAGAAGAAAAACGTTATGACGAACTTACTACCCGCATTGAAACTTTATTACCAACAACCCTTGTGTATGGCGATGACTTTTTTATAGCGCAAGTGCTCCTTACTAAGGGGGATTCGTTTTATGAACAAAAAAAGTACGATAACGCGAACGCGCAATACACATCTGCTTTAAAATACCTTGTTGACGAAGACGAATTAATACAAAGACAGTTAGGTGAAACGTATAAAAAATTAGCTCAGTCATATAAACGCCTCAAAAATAGAGAGCAAACGGCTCACTTTTATACAAAAACTTTAGAAATATACACAAGTTTAGGTGATTTAAAGCTAATGGCGCGTACTTTAAATACACTAGCAGAAGCACACCGTTATTTAGATAACTTAGTTTTAGCCCTTGATTACTCCACTCGCGCATTAGAAATATATAAAGACATTGATGATCCTGTTGGCTTTGCTAAAGCATTACTAGGGGCGGGTATTATTTATCGTCATATTAATCTTTATGAAAAATCACTTGAACATATAAATGAGGCATATTTATATTATAAGAAAGTAAATAACATGCTTGGGATTGCTAAAACATCAAATCAAATGGGACTGGTGTATACACGATTAAGGCAGTTTGATCAGGCCGAATTTTTCTATCAAATAACTATCGATTTGCCAAAAGGTATGGTCGAGGAAAAAACGCTCGCTTCAGCTTTAAGAGAAATGGCTGTTATTAACCTCGAATCTGGCGATTTAGTATCAGCGATGCAATATGCTAAAAAAGCTTATATCACTTATAAAAACAAAAACCTTACATCGTACATTTCTACAACAGCACGTATTATTGGTAATATTTATCGTGCCGAAGGAAATAACAACAAGGCTATAGAGTATTACAAAGAGTCATTGTCGTTTGCCAGAGAAACAGGTGGTAAACTTTATGAGGTAAAATCGCTTACTGCGCTTGCGGGCATTTTAATTGGTATTGATACAAATGAGGCGATTTCTTTACTGAAAAGGTCACTCGCTTTATCAACCGAAATAGATGATAAATTACATATGCTATATGCCTATCGTGAAATTCGAATAGCAGAAAAATTGCGTGGTCGTATAGAAGAGTCACTTCGTTATGCAGAAGAAGAAATAGCCCTAACCGATATTATTCAAAATGAAAGAAGTGAAGATAAGTTGGCGCTTGAAAAAGCACATTTGCATTCGTACAAAATGGAAATAGAGCTTGAGACGTTAAGAGAAAAAGAAAAACGCCATCAGCTTGAGCTTGAAAAGAAAAATAATCAAATTGAAATCGCCGCCCAAGCTAGAGTTATATCAGAGCTAGAGCTTTCAAAGAATAAATACGCCAGTATTGCGCTAGCATTTTTATTAGCCGCTTGTTTAGCTATTGTATTACTGGTTTATAGAAGTTTTATTGCCTCTAAAAAACGTAATGAAGAGTTAGACTATTTGGCAGCAAGAGACCCTTTAACCAATTGTTATAACCGTCGTATTTTATTTGAGGTTATGAATCGCGACTTTTTGGATTTACCTCAGATTGGAGAGTACTGTATTTTAATGGTCGATATTGATCATTTTAAAAGCGTTAACGACACCTATGGGCATAGCATTGGCGACACAGTACTTTGTGGCGTAGCCGAACTTTTACAAGCTAATATACGTAAAAGTGATAGCGTGGCCCGTTTTGGTGGCGAAGAATTTTGTATTATTTTGCCCAACACAACTCAAGAGCAAGCAATACGTATAGCTGAGGCTATTCGTATTAAAGTTGAAAAAGCGACATTTGATGATATTCCTGTTACGTGTAGCTTTGGGGTTACGTCTATTAAATTTAAAGCCAGAACACCTTCTGAGTTGATTGAACAGGCTGATTTAGCTCTTTATGAGGCTAAGTCCTTGGGGCGTAATCAGGTAGCGTTATGGGATGCTTCGCTTGAAGAGTTTAAACTTTATAGATCGGAGTAAATCCAGCAGTATACAGTTTAGTTTTGATGTTATTTTTTAAAATTATAACAAGTAAATTTTATACAATGCTGTGTGTTACTTACATATGTAATTAGGCTTATTAGATTAACCCTTTTAATATCAGTGTATTAACTTAGGCTTTAAAATTGCAATCAATACTAAGTTAAAAACAAAACAAGGGATTTAATAATGACTGAAGTTGCACTTTCGGCCTATTTGGCATTTTACCTCTATTTAATTATGTTGCTTGTACAGTGGGCTGTGGCTACGTTTAGCAAAGCTAAAGAACCAAATGCTGTACCAGGTAAAATTGACGAGGATTTATCGCACGACAGCTTTATATTTAGAGCACATCGTACGTTTCATAATACGCTTGAAAACAGTGCATTATTTATAGGTACGGTGTTATTTGCGTTTGTAATTAATTATCAAAGCCCGATTTTTGCAATGTGTATTTGGGTGTATTTAATTGCGCGTTTAATTCACATGGCGCTGTACTACGCTATAGCAACGGAGAAAAACCCAAGCCCACGTAGTTACTTTTTTTTAATCGGCGTACTTGCTAATGTGGTTATGCTGATAATGATAGGGTTAAGGCTAATCTCTTAATTTATAAAAAAGTTATAAAATTTATTTATAACGATAAAAAAAGCGAAGAGCCTTTAAGGCATCTTCGCTTTTTTGTTTAAAGTAGAAGCAGAATAAAACTACCTCTACCGTAATGTAATATTAATGGCTAATCGACGCCTATAAACCCGCCTGTTTGGTGTGTCCATAGGGCTGCGTATATTCCACCCTTAGCGATTAATTGTTCATGAGTGCCTTGCTCAACTACGCCGCCGTCATCAAGTACAATTAATCTATCCATTTGTGCAATGGTTGATAGCCTGTGCGCTATGGCAATAACTGTTTTACCTGTCATTAAATCATCAAGACTTGCCTGAATTGCGGCTTCTACTTCTGAGTCGAGTGCGCTGGTGGCTTCGTCGAGTATAAGTATGGGGGCATTTTTAAGTAGTACACGTGCAATAGCAATACGTTGGCGTTGACCGCCTGAAAGTGTAACCCCGCGTTCGCCCACTTGTGCATCAAAGCCTTTATTGCCTTTGCTGTCGACCAAGTCGTTTATAAACTCAAGCGCCTTAGCTTGTTTGGTCGCGTTGATCATCTCATCGTGGGTTGCATCGGGGCGACCGTACAAAATATTGTCTTTTACTGAGCGATGAAGCAAGGAGGTATCTTGCGTTACCATTGCTATGTAGCGGCGTAGGCTTTCTTGGCTAACGTCTGTGATGTTTTGCCCATCAATTTTTATTGTTCCAGAGTCGGTATCGTAAAAGCGCAGTAATAAGTTAACAAGTGTTGATTTACCCGCGCCAGAGCGACCGACTAAACCAATTTTTTCGCCAGGTTTAATATTTAAGTTTAAACCGTTCATTACAGGGCTGCGATTAGTCTCTTTTGCAGCTTTGCCGTAGTTAAAGTGTACGTTGTTAAACTCAATAGCACCTTGGCTTACGTTAAGCGTATCAGCATTTGGTTTATCGGCAACTTCGATAGGGTTCGACAGTGTTTTCATACCATCGGCTACGGTGCCAATGTTTTCGAACAAGCTGCTTATTTCCCACATGATCCACTGCGCCATACCGTTTAATCTAAGCGCTAAGCTAACAGCAACAGCAATAGCTCCGGCGCTAATTACGCTAAGCGACCATAAATAAAGTGATACAGCGGCAACCGAAAATACTAATAGGTAATTTAAGCTTTGAATAACAAAGTTTAAACTGGTTACTAAGCGCATTTGCTTGTACACAGGCTGTAAAAATACATCCATGCTTTGTTTTGCGTATTGCTCTTCACGCTGGGTATACGAAAACAATTTAATAGTTGAAATGTTAGTGTAACTATCAACAATACGACCAGTCATTTCTGAGCGCGCATCGGCTTGTGAGCTGGCAATTTTTTTAAGGCGCGGTACAAAGTAAAGTTGCACGCAAATGTATAAAACCAACCAAACTAATAAAGGGATCATTAAGCGCCAATCAGCTTCGGCAACTAAAAATACCATTGAGCCAAAATAAACCACGATATACATTAATACATCGAGTAGTTTGGTCACTGTTTCGCGAACGGCTAAAGAAGTTTGCAGTACTTTAGTGGCTATTCTTCCTGCAAATTCATTTTGATAAAAGCTAACACTTTGGCGCAGTAAATAACGATGTGCTAACCAACGAATTGACATAGGATAATTGCCAAGCAATGCTTGGTGCAAAATAGCAGAATGAAAAAAGACAACAATGGGCAATACTAATAACAGCATGACAGCCATTTTAATAAGTTCAGACTTTTGCTCTATAAACAAAGTTTCGGGCGTGTAGGCGGTTAACCAATCAACAAGTTGGCCCATGTAGCTAAATAAAGAAACCTCTAAAATAGCGAGCATGGCGGCACTGATTGACATAAGCAGCAACGACAGTTCCATTCCTTTGGTGTAGTGGCGACAAAAAGCAAATAAAGTAGAAGGCGGCTGAGTGGGTTGGTCCTCAGGAAATGCTTTTGTCATTTTTTCAAATAATCGATACATTTTAAAAACTTAAATGGCAAATAATGACGAGTATCATACCATTTAAGTATTTTTAAATGCAGGTTTGTAGGGCACTAATTATGAGTATTATTCTTATTTATTGCGTTGGGTTACTTAGGTTTATTCCTTCGCTCATGTATAAATCGTCATATCTGAGACCACCATTTCCGTAAGGCTTTTTAATTGGGCCTGTATTACAGTTTGCTAAAAAGTATATAAGAGGTTGTTCGCGCTTCATTCTAAATTGTGCATTTTTATATACCAGCGTTTGACTGTTAAACTCACCACCTTTTACGTAAACATCATATTGCTGACCTTGCTCTGAGGCTGCTGCGTTATTAACAACGTACCATACGTCGTACCAAGTATTTGTTTGCAGAGGTTTAGCTGACTGTTTTGTAGTGTAGTTTTGAATGTTGCTATATCCGCTGTCGGTTTTAACCATTAAAGCGCCATCGTTTACAAACCCGTTTGATTCTGTTTTATCGGTTACGCGAAGTGTTGGCTCAAACGCATCGTACGCATGTTTATTTATTAGCGCTGGAGAAAGGTTACTCAATCCAAAAGCATGGTTATTAGGAAACGCAGCCACGTTTATACGCATATAAAATGTGTAGGTGGCGCCAACTTCAACCGCTTGTGGAAGTTTTGTATAAGAAAGCGCTTTACGATTTCCAACAATGCCATCGCGTGCAGGCTTTTTTAGTAAATAATGATTTATTGATGAGTTTGTTTGTTCTGGTTGTATAACCGTGATTTGAGGGTTTTTGACCTGTGGCTTAGTTTCATTTTGGGTATCGACACTTTGCCAGTCGCTAAGAGAGTTTTCAAAATTATCAATAAGTAGCCAATCGCTCGATGTATTTTTTTGAATGGTTGAACACGACGCTAACGCGCTTAACAAACATAAAAGTGACATGTGTTTAAAATGCATAATTGGGTCTCAGTAAGTTTAGATGTTTTTGGTTAACCAATTATTGTTTTGGTTATAACTTTAAAGTAAAGGTTATGTAACCAATTTAATGTTTTTATGTCAATCACTAAAACAAAAGTTATGGTTTAATAGAGCTTGAGAAATATAATGTTGTTATTGTATTTATAAAATCAACTCAGCAAATTTTAACTGAGTTTAAAAATAATTTAATAGTTAGGATGTTATATGTATTCGGGTTCGTGTTTGTGTGGTGAAGTAAACGTTGAAGTGTCGGGCAGTATAACTAGGGCGTGTTGATCTTTATGGATTGAAATTTGTTCAATCTAGGGGCGATTTAATCGCGGCGCAAGGTTTGTAACCTAGTGGGCTAAGTAAAAACCGAGCAAAAAAGAGTCAATCGTCCCTAGAAAGAACCCAAAGGGCAGCGCATGTTTGGCATCTATGCTGCGTTATCGCCTATGTATGGGGAACAACCACATATCATAGGCTCTGCCTTGCCTAAATACCAAACACACTGCTGCAAATTCAACCACCAAAGAACAACACGCCCTACTATTATTCATTGTCATTGTTCACTGTGCAGAAAAAACAGCGGGACTGCATTTGCAACCAATGGCTTTGTAAATACAAGTGACTTTACAATAACAAAAGGTCAAGAACGACTCAGTGAATATAGTTTTAAAGCAGGGCGCACACGTTATTTTTGTAGATGTTGTGGCTCGCCTGTTTACAGTAGCAACAGTGATGACAAAAGCAGAATACGAATTCGTTTAGGAATATTTGATAGCGATATTACTGAGCAGGTTTTATCGCATAATTTTGTTACGTCTAAAGCTAACTGGGAGAAGTTAGAAACAAGCTTACCGTGCTATGAAAAACATGAACCTGGGCGGTAAAGCGTTTCATTCAATGTGGTAAATGCTGTTAATACTTTTATAAAGGTCTGGCGCAAAGTTTATAAACACCGGTGAGTTTTGTATTTCATCAACGTTTATATGCATTAATGTTTGCTGGCTTAGTATGATCACTATATTTTTGTATTCGTTAAACTCTATTATCGCTAAGCACTTAAAATGTTGCCTTAAAAGTACTAAAAGCATTTGCAGCTCTTGGCCAGTTTGTGGGTTTAAATTAATGATTACTTGCGTATTTTGCTCACTGCAGCGATTTATATTTTGCCAAAAGCTATCGCTGGTTAAAAAAGGCTGATGATATTCACCACTAAAAATATCGATAGTGATTACGTTAAAGTGATCAGGGCATTGGGTGATATATTGTTCGGCGCATTGTAAATAGCTGCTGTGCTTAATTGGTAACTTAAAGTGCTGTGCAGCAATTAAGGCAATGTTTGGGTTTATTTCTACCGTGTTAAATGTATTGATGGTGTTTATGTAAGGCGTACTACTTTGCAAGTGATACATAATTCGCTCAAACCCTGCAGTGCCTAAACCTAAATTTAATATATTTAGTGTATCTACCGGTTTAAGTAAAAATAACATCATACATTGGTTTACAGGTACTATTACTTGCTCTGGGTGCGTAAGGTTCATAACGCCTTGAATTGTTATGTCTTCATTGGTTTTTTGTGCAAGCGTTAACCACCGATATTCTTTATTTTGATACACGCATACGGGGCCGTACGCGCTTTGCTGCGACTCAATAAGGTTACTTTTAATTGTATCTTCTTTTAGTTGACGCATAACTTAAACTATTAATGTATACACAATTACAGTGTGCCACGAAAATCGCATTTTTTTATAGATTATTGTGTAACAAGGTTTGTAGTTTAACCTCTAAATATAATATTGTATTAGCAATTAATTACTTAGACGTTATTCAAGGATTGGAAATGGGATTGATTCTAGGGCCTGCTGTTTTAGCGTGGTTTGCGGTATTTATCTATTCTTTACGATTAGGGTATGTGCTTATTTATAAAAATATGAGCGTATTAACCACAGTGTCTACTTTTGCAATTAGTATTGTTGGTATGTTGGCTTTTATGACGTATGGATATAGGCAGTTTGTAAACAATACCTCAGTTTGGGCATTTGAGATCCCAAGTTACTTTTTATTTAGCAAAATAGCTTTTATAGGTGTATTGAGTGGTTTTTTACTTAACTACTATATTAAGCCTGAAAATAGTTCGGAGTTTTTGAGCTGTTTAGCATTTGTATTAATATTTATGTTTTCTGCTGGTGTGCTTGCAAGCTTAGGAGGACATGAGGCCTTTTTGAAAGAATTTGATATTAAAACCACTCATTAAAAGTATGCATAATAAATTTTGGCCCAGTACCTACTAAAGGTAGTGGGCTTTTTACTTTCCTAGTAACCTCTTGTAAATGCGCTTTAGCGTGCTCCTTTCTGCATCTACCTCAAATGTATTGCCATAAAATCTTAGTTAAGTAATGGTTACACTATAATAATTAGGAGCTAATAGATGCTTAAAACACCTTTGAAAATCACAACAACGTTACTTAAATTTACTGCAATTGCAGGCGCCTGCACACTTGCATTATCAGCACATGGGAAAACACAACTTCAATACACAGAACAGCAAAAATTACATGATATAGCAGCTCAAGTATCAGCCGAACGTATTGGTAGTGACATTCAAACGCTGGTGGATTTCGGTACTCGCCATACGCTTTCAGAAACTAAATCGGATACTCGAGGCATTGGTGCGGCTAGGCGCTGGATAAAAAATGAATTTGAAAAAATATCCGCGCAGTGTGGAGGTTGTTTGGAAATCATTGAAGTAAAGGACACTATATCGGGCGAAAAACGCATTCCTAATCCTGTTGAAGTGGTTAACATTGTGGCTATTCAACGAGGGTCAAGCGAACCTAATCGCATGGTGATTATGTCGGGTGATATAGATTCTCGTGTAAGTGATGTTATGGACTTTACGAGTGATTCACCTGGGGCAAATGATAACGCATCAGGTGTAGCGGGAGTGATTGAAGCTGCTCGTGTTTTAAGTAAATACAAATTTAATGGTTCGGTAGTTTACGCGGCGCTTTCGGGCGAAGAGCAGGGTTTGTTTGGTGGAAAAATATTAACGGCTTATGCGCAAAAGCATGACTGGCAAGTTCATGGCGTTTTAAACAACGATATGATTGGCAATATTACCGGTATTAATGGGGTAACTGATAATACAACTGCGCGTATATTTTCAGAAGGTACCCGTGTTGTAGAAACAAAAGAGCAAGCTAATACTCGCCGCTTTACGGGTGGTGAAGTTGATTCGGCGAGTCGAAATTTAGCGCGCTACATAGATACTATTGCTGACAGATACATTCCTAACCTAGATACAATGCTTGTATATCGATTAGATAGATTTGGCCGTGGTGGGCATCATCGTCCATTTAATGATGCAGGTTTTGCAGCAGTGCGTATTATGGAAACTAACGAGCACTACGATCGTCAGCATCAAGATTTACGCACTGAAAATGGCGTTGAGTATGGCGATACTATTGAAGGCGTTGATTTTGATTATACAGCTAAGTTAACTTCACTTAATGCGGTAACGATGGCATCTATGGCGTGGGCGCCCGCACCACCAAAAGAAGTTAAAATAAAGGGAGCTGTTACAGCTGATACGTCGTTTTCATGGCAACAAAGCAGTGATGAAAATATTGCTGGCTATAAAATTTATTGGCGTTACACGAGCGAGCCGCAATGGCAGTTTAGTAAATACGTTGGTAAGGTTTCACAGTACACACTTAAAAACGTAGTGATTGATAATTATTACTTTGGTGTAGCCTCTGTCAGTAAAGACGGTGTTGAGTCGCCAGTAGTATTTCCGGGTGATGTGGGTTCGTTTGATCACAATATAAAATAATAGTTTGGCTAAAAACACAGCAAACAGAGCGCTTTAAGGTGCAAATGACCGTTTTATACTTGCACCTTATTTACTAAGCCCTTAGAGTGTTAAAAAAGAAGTAAAAGGTTAATAAAAATGCAGCAACAAGAAAAAAAGCCGTTAACAGCAAAAGAACAAGTTATAACTGATGAGCAAAGAATGCAGTGGCAACGCGAATGTTTTCAAACAGCGCAAAAGCATTTAGCCGAAAAGGGCATTATGCCAAAATCAGTAGTTGATAAAGACAGTCGATTTTTAGCACCACTTTGTGCAATGTGGAAATTTAAAGCACAGAACGGTAAAACATATTGGGTAGTAACAGGGCGGTTACCTACAGATCATGCTGAAGTAAGTGCAGCTACAGATGCTCGTGATGCAATGCGTTACTTTTCTTTGCAGTGGCAATTAAAAGCGGATCAGATTATGAGTACAGGCGCGCGTGATAAAACACAGGTAGACTTTGCTAACTTACTTATCAATAGAGCACATGGCTTGTACGAAATGTATGATAATGAGCCGCTGTGGGCAAATGAGGCAAAGTAACGACGGTTTGGGTTAAGTAAAAAAGAGAGGGTGATAGCTTATTTATCGCCCTTTTCTTTATCTAATGGACAAGTGTGAAGGGAGTAGTATTAAACGCCGAAACAGGGCATTGCATACGTTGCCTAGGAATTCCCGCCTCCATAAATACATTCCCTTGCTGAATAAAGCCATTGCGCTTAAAACGCTCTACTTCATTTAAAATACAATTAATGCTTACTTCTTCAATACCTTGGTTTGACGCTAATTCTACAATAAAGTTGAGAAGCGATTTATATACTTTGCGATTACGGTGCTCAGGTAATACAGCTATTCTGCCGATTAAGCCATCTTTACATAATCTACCTGTTGCTATTGGGCAGTTTGCATCGTCTGTAACAAGTACATGTAATGCAATTTTATCTAGGCTATCAAATTCGATATGCTTGGGGATATGTAACTCGTAAACAAAAACCCGCTCTCGAATTTTTTGTAGCATATCTTTTTTTATATCCCATTCAACCTTATCAACCAGATAGCCCATTGCAAACTCCTATTGATACCAAATTAGAATGAGTAAGCAATCACAGCAAAATTATTTAAGCCAATATTAGATGAAAATTAAAAATTTTAACTGACCTGTATACATAATATCTTACGCTGTAAAATGCTCATCATTATTAATATAATTGGTATTATTACTCGTGGTCTATATTAAACCAGATCCCCTCATTAACAAGTGTAGTAAAAGTTTGAGTAAAAACTAAACTTGGCTTTGTTAAATTTAATGCTGAACTTTCAAACTCAGTATTATCGGTAAGTAGTTTAACCGCCGCTAAGTCGGTTAGCGGCATAGCGTAATTTTCGCCATTTACACTTAGTAAAACTTCTGTATCGAGTTGCTGATAAATAGCGCGTGTGCCACCTAAGCGTTCAAACACTGCTTCTTCATTACTTAAATCATCGCTTATTTGCTCTGACGTAAATGGAGGCTCTACTGGCGCTAAATCCATTTCATGTTTGGGCTGACTAAGCGTTGAGCCTAGCCATTGTTTAAATAAATCGTCATTTTCTAAAAGTGCCGCCATCAATGTTTTAACTTTATCAACTTCAAGGTTTGTAAGTTCACCCTTTGATTTTCTTAATGTGATGTTGTGATCGGTATAACGTTTTTGTCCGCTTTCGGTATCAATAATATGATCGGCAAAGCTCGACAATAAATCTTGTTGGTTTGGCGCTCTAAAACCAACTGAATAATTTAGTGCATTTTCTACAGCGTAACCTTCGTGAGGGCACCCTGGTGGAATATATAAAATATCGCCAGGCTCTAATATGCAATCGATTACGGCTTCAAATGCTTCTACTTGCAGTAATTTTTTGTTTTGAGCAAACTGCTTAAGTGTTGGATCGGGCAGGCCTACGCGCCAATGACGTTTACCTTCGCCTTGAATAATAAATACGTCATATTGGTCTAAATGTGGGCCAACACCACCATTAGGCGTTGAATAGCTAATCATTAAATCATCTATGCGCCAGTTTGGAATAAACCTAAATGGCTCTAGTAGTTGTGCAGCTTCAGGATGCCAATGATCAACAGCTTGCACTAATAAGGTGGCATTTTCGTCTGTTAACTTTTCAAAGTCTTCAAATGGACCTTGGTGCGTTTGCCAATCATTTTTATGATTGGTGATAATACGTGACTCTATGCTTTCTTCCATTGCGAGACCGGCAAGTTCATTAGCATCAAGTGGGTCTTGAAAATCAGCAAAACCTTGTTTGATTAAAAGCGGCTTTTTTTGCCAAAAATGGCTTAAAAACTCTTGCTCAGACAAATTATTTATTTTTAATTGATACATACATTATGCCTACTAGTTAGTGCAATGGGGTTAAAACAAAAAAAGCGAAAGGATGATCCTTTCGCTTTTTAAAAGAGCAATTTAGTTTTTAAACTAAATCATCAATAAACTCAACAGCACGACCAATGTAATTAGCAGGTGTTAGTTTTTTCATTTCTACTTTAGCGTGCTCTGGAAGGTCAAGACCATCGATAAAGTCAGCCATTATTTCTTGATTTACACGTTTGCCGCGTGTTAAATCTTTAAGTTTTTCGTATGGCTTTTCAATACCATATTTACGCATAACTGTTTGAATCGGCTCGGCTAGCAATTCCCAGTTTTGATCAAGCTCGTCAGCTAAACGTTGCTCGTTTACTTCAAGCTTGCTTACACCTTTAAGTGTTGATTGGTATGCAATGATCGCATAACCCATACCTACACCTAAGTTACGTAATACCGTTGAATCGGTAAGGTCACGCTGCCAGCGAGAAACTGGTAATTTTTGTGCAAGATGAGCAAAAATAGCGTTTGCTAAACCTAAGTTACCTTCTGAGTTTTCAAAATCAATTGGGTTAACTTTATGCGGCATTGTAGATGAGCCAATTTCGCCCGCAATTGTTTTTTGCTTAAAGTGATTAAGTGCGATGTAACCCCACATGTCACGGTCAAAATCGAGCAAAATAGTATTAAAACGTGCAATTGCGTCAAACAACTCTGCAATATAGTCATGCGGTTCAATTTGTGTAGTAAATGGGTTAAGTGTTAAACCTAAGCTTGATACAAATTTATCTGCGTGAGTATGCCAGTCGTAATCTGGGTATGCACTAAGGTGAGCGTTGTAGTTACCAACAGCACCGTTAACTTTACCTAGCATTTCTACTTGAGCAATTTGGTCTCGTTGACGCTTTAAACGCATGTATACGTTAGCAAACTCTTTACCCATCGTTGATGGTGTAGCTGGTTGCCCGTGCGTACGAGTCATCATTGGGATTGCTTTGTACTCAATCGCTTTTTCTTTAATTGCGCTTAAAAGCTCATCGCAATAAGGAAGCAAAACCTTGTTACGTGCTTCGCTAAGCATTAAACCATGAGATAGATTGTTAATATCTTCTGAAGTACAAGCGAAGTGAATAAATTCATTGATTGCATGAAGCTCACTGTTATCGGCTACTTTTTCTTTTAATAAGTATTCAACCGCTTTAACATCGTGGTTTGTAGTGCGTTCAATATCTTTAACGCGCTGTGCATCAGCTTCGCTGAAGTTATCTACAATGGCGTTTAGAAGTGCATTAGCTTCTTCGCTAAATGCAGGTACTTCTTTTATATCGCTTGCTGCAGCTAACGCTTGCAACCAACGCACTTCAACAATTACGCGGTATTTAATTAAGCCAAATTCGCTGAAAATACTGCGTAGTTCAGTGGTTTTGCTGCCGTAGCGACCATCCACTGGAGAGATAGCCGTTAACGCTGAAAGCTCCATAATAACTCCTAAATTTTAGTTTGAACGATAGTTAAATTTTTGTTTTAGCAATGGCGAGTATTTTTCTTTTTGCAAAGAAAAAGTGACGGCGTTTACCGCCCATTTGTCGCCATAATACTGCACTTCTAATGCCGGCTAATAATAACGCACGGATTTTGTTTTGAGTGAGCTGCTGTTTTAATAACTCGGGTTTACCATAAACCTGTATTCGGTGCCCAAGGGGGCTCAGCACCGACGAGTATATATCTGCTAAACCGGCAACAACGCTCTCGTCGGTAATAGCAAAATGATCTAAACGACGATGAATATCATCAATTCGTTTGCCTAATTCGTTTAAGTTTTTGTCGTTTGCACTTAGTGCTCGCTCAAGCTGCATCAAACCACCTACGTATTTTACTATTTCAACATCTTTTTGAGCGCCAGCAGTTAGCTGCGCCATTAATGTTTTATAGCCATCACGTAAGTTGTCAGTACCTTGGTAAACATCTTCTGGCGATGCCGGTGATGTTTGAATAATGCTTGAAAGTAATACTTCTAAGTCGTGCTCATTATTACTGCCGTACTGGGCAATTTTTTGAACTTGCTTAGCAACCTGGCACATGGCGGCAAGCGCCATGACTTGGTGTTCATTCATTACTTAATCACCGAGTCAATAATACCGCCACCTAAACACACATCTTCTGCATAAAATACAGCAGATTGACCTGGCGTAACTGCTTTTTGTGGTTCATCAAATAATACACGAGCCATGCCGTCTTCACCTACAAGTAGGGTACAGCTTAAGTCTTCTTGGCGGTAACGTGTTTTAACTGTGCAGCGAGTGGTACTTTTAGGGCCAACGCGGTCTACCCAATGTAATTGGTTTGCATTAAGACCATTACTGTATAGGCGAGGGTGATCTTTGCCTTGGCCAACAACAAGTACGTTACGTTCTAAATCTTTATCAACTACGTACCATGGTTCGCCAGAACCTTCTTTCATACCACCAATTAACAAGCCTTTGCGTTGTCCAAGTGTGTGGTACATTAAGCCTTCGTGCTCGCCTACGTTATTACCGTCAGTGTCTTCGATAACGCCAGGTTGCGCTGGTAAGAACTTTTGTAAAAAGTCTTTAAATTTACGCTCACCGATAAAGCAAATTCCGGTGCTGTCTTTTTTATCGTGAGTGATTAGGTCTTGTTCTTCTGCTATGCGGCGCACTTCTGGTTTTTCGATATCGCCTACAGGGAATAACGTTTGGCCAATATGTTCATGGCTTAGGGTATATAAGAAGTAGCTTTGATCTTTATTGTTATCAAGTCCGCGACACATTACGTATTTGTCATCGCGAAGTTCACGGCGAACGTAGTGTCCGGTTGCAATAAAGTCAGCACCGAGTGCTTGAGCCGCAAATTCTAAAAAGGCTTTAAATTTAATTTCTTTATTACACATTATATCTGGGTTTGGCGTACGACCCGCTTTGTACTCTGCTAAAAAGTACTCAAATACATTATCCCAGTATTCAGCAGCAAAGTTTACTGTGTGAAGCTCAATGCCTAATTTGTCGCACACGGCTTGTGCATCTTTTAAGTCATCAGCGGCGGCACAGTATTCATCATTGTCGTCTTCTTCCCAGTTCTTCATAAACAGGCCTTCTACTTGGTAGCCCTGTTGTTGTAATAAATATGCAGATACAGAAGAATCAACACCGCCGGACATGCCAACAATGACTTTAATGTGACTATTTTCGCTCATGAATAATTTCGCTTATACAGATTGCTGTTAACTTGGAAAGGCCGCGATTATAGCATGTATTTTGTTTGTGCTTAAAGAGCGTAGGGCGGCAAAGGACATAATTTGTCACTATTTTATTTGTATAACAAATAGCAAACTAGACTTAAACGCATTATCAGGCTGTAACTTTAGTAATATTAAAGTGATCTTTACTAATAAATTAAGACTATAGAATAATTCATGTAGTTATTGAGTTTTATCAATAGTATTTTCTTTTAAAACTACTAGAGTAAATATACACTTAATAAAAATAAAATAGTGGTGAGTATATGAATGTAAACCACTTTAAAGCCGCTTGAAATATAGTCAATGGAATGAATATATGAATTATGCCTATCAAATAAACAAGATAAATTCTTTAGTTGAGCATTACACACGAAAACCTGATTTTGTGGATAGCGAATTACTTTCTAGCAAAACGACAGAGTTTAAAAAATCAGCCTATCATCTTTTTTATGAGTTAATAAAACTCAAAAACCCTCATATTTACCAAGAGCCAAACCATGTACATGAGTTATTTAGCTTAATAAAAGGTTCAACAGTTAAAAAAAACGTTGAGTTAAAGGTGCTTGATCATGTAGAGCACTGGTGGCTTGAATGGTATTTCGCTTTAGAAATGGACGAAAAGCTTAGTATAGAAAAAAATGATATGCCAATGAGTTACTTACCTCAAAGTACACTCAACCCTATGCGCAAACATGAGATAAGTCACTACGCTAGGTTATTTACCGTTTTGCCAATGCCAGTATGTAATGTATGTGCCAAGACGGGTGATATTTTGAAAGTTAATCAACGTTTTGTAGATGTTTTTGGTTATACAGTAGAAGATGTGCCAAATCTTAAATCATGGTGGGAAAAAGCGTATCCAGATCCCCAATACAGAGCACTTGCAAAAGAGCTGTGGCAAGACTCACTTGAAAAGGCACTAAGTAACAATAACGACATACCCGCAAATAACTATCGAGTTTCTTGTCGTGATGGCTCACAAGTGATGATGGAAATTTCAGGGATTGATATAGGTGAAGAGTTTTTAGCTGTTTTTAATGATGCAACAGAGCGCTTAGAAGCAGAAGATATACTCAGGGATATGGCCTTTTTGGATGCATTAACCAAAATTGCGAATAGGCGTCGGTTTGATGAAAAGCTAACGCATGAGTTTGAACGAGCAAAAGAATGCGAAGGCATGCTATCGATGATTATTATTGATATTGACCATTTTAAGCAATTTAATGACCGGTATGGGCATGTAGCGGGCGATACGTGCTTATATGACGTGGCTCAAAAAATTGCTTCAACGGTTAGTCGCCCAGAAGATTTTGTGGCTCGCTATGGTGGAGAAGAATTTGTTGTTTTACTTCCACAAACGGATAGGCAAGGAGCGTTGTTTATAGCTGAGCAAATACAAAAAGCTGTAGAAAGCTTAGCTATTGCTCACCAGGATAGCTTTACCGGATTTTTATCTATAAGTATGGGTATTAATACCATCAGCAACTATACAAATAGTAATGAAGTCAGCTTTGTTAAAGCCGCTGATAACGCCCTGTATTATGCTAAAAAACAAGGGCGTAATTGTATAGCGCTAAGCTCTGAGTAAATCAATTGTAAATGGTTTTTAAGCTTAACGCTGGTCGATTCAGGCTGTCGTTAATACACTTGAGCACTAAAGGGCTCCTAAGCGGTAATGATTTTATTTGCTCTAATGTATGCCAATTAGCACTGATAATGTCAGAATCTATTGGTGTTGGTGCTTTTATATTATTAGGCGCTTCAAATAAAAAGCAGAATCGCAAATAGTGCACTCCATTTTCGGCATGCAAATTATACACACCTAAAAAGCCGACTGGCTCAAGCGCTAAGCCTGTTTCTTCTAGTAGCTCTCTGCTTGCAGCTTGTGCAAGTGTCTCATTTTGCTCTAAATGACCCGCAGGTTGATTGTAACAAATTTGCTTTGTAAATTTATCGCGCTCTTTTACAAGTAAAAACTCATTTTGCTTTTTTACTATTGCTGCAACCGTGACATGCGGTTTATGCATCAACTACGCCCTTAATTACTTTGTATTCACCACAATTAATATCATCCAACGTATAGTTGCCAATGCTATAGCGGATGAGGCGAAGTGTAGGGTGTCCAATATGCGCGGTCATTCGACGAACTTGTCTGTTTCTACCTTCATTAATGGTAATACTTAGCCAAGTGGTAGGGATTGCTTTTCGCTCGCGTACAGGGGGATTACGCGCCCAAATTGTTGGCTCATCAATTATTTTAACGTTAGCGGGGAGTGTAAGCCCGTCTTTAAGTTCTACGCCATTACATAAATCATTAATTGATTCACTCGTTGGTTCACCCTCAACTTGTGCCCAGTAGGTTTTATTCGTTTTTTTATCAGGAGCAGTTAAGGTGTTTTGTAGTTTCCCACAGTTTGTTAAAAGCAATAAACCCTCACTGTCTCTGTCTAACCTTCCTGCTGCGTAAACTTCTTTAATATGTATAAACTCTGCAAGCGTTTTTCTGTCTGCTTCATCCGTAAATTGACATAGCACATCAAACGGCTTGTTGAATAACACAATTTTTCTGTCTTTAGATGCTATTTGCGGCTTTACTTCTCTTTTACCAGATGGCGTTTTGTTAAGTGCACTGCGTGAATAAGTACGCCCAGTACTTCTTTTTGGCTTGGCTTGTGTTGCTTGATTATTGCCTGATTTGGCTCTCATTATATGCACCTAGCTGGTTTTGGTAATCCGGCAATTTTTGTTGCTTGCTTGGCTGGGCCTTTAGGAAATAATTTATATAAATAAAGGCTATTTCCTTTATCTTCACCGAGTGCTTTAGCCATTGCTTTTACAAGCATTCTAATTGCTGGGCTGGTGTTATATTCAATGTAAAAATCACGAACAAAGTTAATAACTTCCCAGTGCTGCTCACTAAGTGTGATGTTTTCTTGAGTAGCAATTACAGTTGCCAGCTCCTTTGACCATAAAGTATGGTCGAGCAAGTAGCCTTGTTTGTCGGTTTCAATCTGTTGGTTGTTAAATTCAAGCATGAGTTACCACGTAATGGATTGGTTAGTTGATAAAGTGAGTGCCACAAAGTCTTCATAGCTAATTGCTTTATCGTTATCTGCTAATTTTATTGCACGTACTTGCGCGTCTTGTTCAAGTATTAGCAGTATATCTGCAAATTGTCTAAATTGTTTTTTTGCAAAGCAGGCATCACCAACAAGTAGTACCTTATCGCCTGATAAAATTAAGTTCTCTAGCTGATTTGCCGAGTAATAGTTAAGCGGCTTAGAAAAAATATGTAACGTACTCATAGGTTCACCACATGCTGCTGCGCTTTAATTAGTGTTTGTTGTTGACTAAAGTTAAGAGCTTTTGCCTCTACGAGTAAATCATGTTTATTTAAACCATAATCAAGCAATGATTTTTCACACACGAAAATGTTTTCAACATCATATATTTCGAGTGTTTTAATATTTTTAAAAAAGTCTTTTAAGCCAATATTGTTTGGTTGCTGATGCTTTTTTAAAGCTAAAACGGCGGGGCCGCTAAACAACCAACTTACATTTTGATCAACAGCAGCAAATATCAATGTCATATCTAGTGCATCACGAATATTTAAATCGTCAAATGGGCTGCACTGACTCATTACTAATACGTTTATCATTTAAATTGCACCCATTTATCTGCGTCGCTTGCAAGCATTGCAAATTCAGCTAACCCTGCGACTTTAAATACACCTGTGTTTTTAATATCTAACCCGCGCTTTTGCGCGGCGGTAACACACAGCATTAAATTTTGATCAGCGAGTTGCTGCCAAAGTGCTGAAATTTGAAGTTCGTCTGAGGATAAATCAAAGTGGGTAGATGCATGATAAATACCTTGCTGGTATAAAAAAATAGCATCAATGGTGTGCCCTTGGGCTAAACATGCATTCGCAAATTTAACTATGCGTTGCGTGGTATCGTGATCGGATGGTGGTGTATGTAATGAAAGAACAAAGCGTGCCAAAACAATTCCAATAAAAAAGCCCCAATAAAGGGGCTATTTTAACAGAACTATTTAATTAGTCATCACTTGCGCCAAGTAGAGCAAGCAAAGAAGTAAATAAGTTATATACGCTTAGGTATAAAGACACAGTTGCACGAATGTAGTTAGTTTCACCACCGTTTATGATTCGACTTGTATCAAATAAAATCAAACCAGACATAATCAGTACAACTGCTGCATTAAGCACCATAAACATCAATGAACTGCCAATAAAAATATTAACGATGCTTGCTACAATCACAACGATTAAGCCAACAGTTAAAAAGCCACCCATGAATGAGAAGTCTTTTTTAGTATTTAGTGCATAAGCAGATAAACCAAAAAAGATAAGCGCTGTAGAACCTAAGGCTTGCATAATAAGCATTGGGCCATTAGGTAATGCAGCATAATGGTTAAGCAATGGACCTAAGCCTGCCCCCATTAAACCTGTGAAAGCAAACACCCAAAATACACCAGATGCTGTATCTGCTTTTTTATTTACAACAAATAATAAACCGAACGAAACGAGTGTAAACACAATTCCCATAAAGTAAGGTAATTGTAGTGCCATTGAAATACCGGCTGTAACTGCACTAAATGCAAGTGTCATAGCTAGTAAAAAGTAGGTGTTTTTAAGTACCTTGTTTGTTTCAATGGTAGACATTACCGGTTTCGCGGTATTGTACGATTGATTAAACGCCATTGTAGAGCTCCTTTAAGTGAAACGTGTATGTTTCGATAATTTAACTAAAATTAGATTACCAACTCTTATATGTTTGGGCAAACCTTTGTAGATCAATAGAGTTAAATATTTAAATAAAAGTATATTGACGGCTAAATTAAAAACATTTTGTTTTAACTTTAAACAAATTAATTGTTTTTTAGGCACTTAAACAATTAATTTAAAAAAAAGCTTCACAAAAGGGATGGGTTTCCCTATTATGCAGGCCGTGCGGAGAGATGGCAGAGTGGTCGAATGCACCGGTCTTGAAAACCGGCATGGGTTTATAGCCCATCTAGGGTTCAAATCCCTATCTCTCCACCACTTATTTAATAAGTGTGTGGTAATTAAAATATCATTCATTTAAATAGTTATTAGTACACTCTTACTTTTAACTTAGCAGTATCGGAGAGATGGCAGAGTGGTCGAATGCACCGGTCTTGAAAACCGGCATGGGTTTATAGCCCATCTAGGGTTCAAATCCCTATCTCTCCACCATATAACAGAATAGCCCGCTAATTTAGCGGGCTTTTTTGTGTTTGGAACAAAATCAGTACACTTATGCCAATCCGCAATAATACTTAATCATTTTGCGGGGCTAAACGTGTCGCTCCCTGCGTTAAAAAATTCTCATTTTGAACAACTAAATAGTGAATTTATTGCCTAGCTGTAAACACGTTTTTCCGCCCTCTAAATAGATCACTTAATTAAGCGAATTGGTATTACATCTCTTATCTCTTATCTCTTATTAGTAAAACCTTAAAAGCAGATAGAATTGCTCACACATCATCTTCTGATGTTAAAAAACGTTGATGTTCTCTTCCTATTTTTGTTTTTAATAAAACGACCATCACAAAAAACTTTAAATGAGTTGGAATGCACATATTAATGTGTGTTATTTTTAAATATTGGTGGATTAAAGGTATGCAAAATAGGATGTTGTGGCTCAAAGATGATCTAGATTCGAGAAAGTTAGTTGTATATCGTGCCGTCATGTTTTCGTTTATAACGCTTTTTGTACTTTTTGTATTTCAACCTTTTGGCACTTCAAGCGATACCGAGTCTTACAAGTTTCTGCGACTTTTTGGCTATGGGTTAGTAACCTTTTGTGCTTTGCTATTGTCAGGTTTCATAGAAATAGTGTTACTTAAGTTTAAGCTAAGTAAATTAAACCGTTTAATTATTATTCCTATCACATATATTTTAATTACTGCGATATTCAATCATGGGTATTTTGTGGTTGCTGTACTTGGATCTTGGCATTGGCAGAATCAATTACTTTTTGTAGGGTATATTTTTTGTATTGGTGTATTTCCTCTTATTTTTTTACTTGTGGTAAATAGGCATGTAATAGATTTAACTAAGCCAAGTACAGTTAGCGTTGCTCAAGAGCAGTTGAGAGAAGTTGAGTTAAAGACAATTACTCTCAAAGGCGATAACAAAAACGACGAAATTAATACGGCTCCTCACCATATTTTATTTATTAAATCTTCAGACAACTATTGTGAAATAACAATACAAGAAGGAGCTTCAACTTCACGTAAACTATTACGTGTATCTCTTAGCGGTTTATTAAAGCAGCTTCCAGAAAAAACAATTATATTACGATGCCACCGTTCTTATGCGGTCAACCTGCAAAACATTCAACACTACAGTGGTAATGCTGGAGGGTTGCAATTATCGCTACATACAATTGATATTAAAATTCCTGTGTCTCGTTCTTATGTAAAAGTAATAAAAGATGCTTTGTCATTAATCCCAAAAACATGTTAATCCCCCCTAAAACATGGGCTTTATACCTCGTCTTGTAATTGAGACCTAATAGGTCGCTTTGTATTTTTACTATTGCCAAGATTAAGTTGAAATTTACAACTTAACGAGAAAAGTAGATATGAAATACGCTATCAAGGCATTTGTAATAATTTCTACATTTGTATTTTGCCACTATGTAATGAGGCAGTTTTGGGGAGAAGGTTGGTCTAGCTGGTTGTCTGAACTTGATAATCTAACTGGCATTTTATTTACCCCCGCTAAATATATTTTTTTATATGGACCGTTAGTTATTGCGGCTATTATTTTGTTTAAACAAAGTAAGCCTTTTGAATCTATAGGGCTTAATTCCTCTGGTTTTATTAACTATGCACTCGCAGCAATTATTTGTTGTACTCCAATGGCAATAGGTTATGGATTTTTGAGTGATGAACTTAACCTATCAATACCAGCAATAATAACTGGCTCAGTTTATGCGGGGTTTTTTGAAGAGCTAATTTTTAGGGCTGCATTGTTTGGTGTTTTATTTAAATATTGTAGATGGGGCTTTGTGCCTGCGGCATTAATTAGTTCAGTAATATTTGGTCTGGGCCATATTTATCAAGGCAATGATGCGATTTCTGCATTGATGGCGGTTGCAATCACTACTGTAGCAGGTACATGGTTTGCGTGGCTATATTGTGAATGTGGTTATCGTATTTGGTTTCCTATGTGGATGCATATTTTTATGAATGCAGCTTACGGAATATTTGGTATGTCGGGTGGCGCAGTAGGTGATCTACAAGGTAACTTATTTAAAGCAACAGCCATTGTGTTAAGTATTGTGTATGTTGAGATGCTAATTCGACGAGGAAAGCAGCGCGAAGTTACATTATCAAAATTATTTCAATGCACTAAAAATGGCCTTTACACGCAACAAGCTAACTTAAACTGAGTGGGAAACGACCATGCTAGAATTATTTATTGTAATAATTATATTTAGCTCACCCTTTTTGATTCTTACTATTACTAAACGTTATTTCACCTATAAAACTACAATAATGGCAGCGCACGCAAAATTTAAAGGACTAAATAATAACAAGATAACAAAATTAGAGGAACAAACAGCGATGTTGAGCAAAAGGGTAGCAGTGCTTGAGGAAATAGTAACATCTCGCCACTTTGAGTTATCAAATAAAATAGCTAAGTTATAAGCATTTTGATAAGTGTGACCCAAACTTATGAGCCTATTAATAAAGTAATAGGCTCATACTGCAATAAGGTTTATTTTTAATCATAAATTACGACCATAGTCTCTGTTTCTAACCTTTAGATCTTGGTGCATGCTTTATACATAGAATTTAGATTTGTGTATTAAGGATTTTAAATGAAACATCAGCTAGCAAAAAGCGTAGGGCTTTCGTTATTATCGCCTGTTATTGTAGGCAGTTTACTTGGTGTTTATTACTCACTTACGCTTGAAGGCGAGTTTGTATCAATATTTCTTACCTTATTAATGACTGCTATATCAAATGCACACATAGTAGGCTTAACAATGGCTGCTTTTGTTGTGCCTGGGTATTTACTCATGTTTAAGTATTCTAAAGTTAATTATTCAGGGGTATTAACTCTTGGACTACTAGGCGGAGCGATATTTAGTTACTTATTAAGTGCCACAACAGGGGAGATATTTTTGATCAATAGTGTAATGTCAGCATTCGCTGCTGGGCTGTTTTTGTTTGGTCTTCGTAAAACGGCAAAAAAATAATCGCAGCATTATTAACCAAGCGCACTGATAAACGGTGTGATTTCCTTTTTTTTACCTCCAAAAGGTTCCAATTTTTCACGACAAAGAGTACCTTTAGCTACTGTATGTTTAATAAGAAGTAGTTTGGTATGCAAAAGCACGATTTTTACCAGTCATTAGTTAAGCAAACTGAATCGCTGATAGCTGGTGAATCCAATGTAATTGCCAATATGGCAAACATAAGCGCGCTGTTATTTACCTCTTTAGAGGATGTAAATTGGGCGGGCTTTTACTTTATGGATTCTCCTACTGAATTAGTACTTGGTCCGTTTCAAGGTAACCCTGCATGCATTCGTATTCCAGTAGGAAAGGGTGTATGCGGAACTGCTGCGGCAACCGTAGAAACACAATTAATTGAAGATGTTCACGCTTTTGACGGCCACATAGCCTGTGATGCAGCGTCTAATTCTGAAGTAGTTGTACCTATCATGAAACATGGTAAAGTATTTGCTGTACTAGACATTGATAGTCCGAGTATTGGTCGATTTGATGCTGACGATAAAGCCGGTCTAGAAGCATTAGTAAAATGCTTAGAGGCGAGCTTGTAATGAAAGATTTGCTAAATGTTCAAGACTACTTATTTGCTGTACAAGATGTCGGCGATTGGGAAGGCGAAGAAGAACATGTAGCGGAAACGCTCAATGATTTGATTCATATTGCATGGGATCGTCTTCCAGATGATTCAGAATGTGAATTTATTGATGAAACAATTAATGGTATTTGGGAACACCTTCGAGGTGATATGGCTGTTATAGAAGCCGATTTCGAAGAGTTGGTCGACTGGGTAACACACTACGTCGATTCGTCCCTTGATGAAAAGATGTGAAAAATAGGTTCTAAAATGGAAACCACAAACAAGCTAAAAGATATTAATGAAGTGTTGGAATTTTTATATCAAGAATTCCCACAATGTTTTAAACAAAAAGATGGCATCAAGCCGCTTAAAGTAGGTATTTTTAAAGATATTGCTGAGCGTATTGAAGGGTCTGAAAAAGTAAGTAAGACTCAAGTTCGTCAAGCGCTTAGAAAATACACGTCTAACTGGCGTTATTTAGAAGCTGTGACCAAGTCAGAGTTTCGTATTGATCTTGATGGTAATCAAGGTGAAAAAGTTGAGCAAGAGCATATCGACCATGCACAAAAAGCATTGGAAGAAAGCCGCGCTAAAATGGCTAAACGCAAAAAACAACAGCGTCCTCGCCAAGATTCAGATTCTAAATCTTTCAAGAAAAAACCAGCTCATGCTAGCAAACCAGGCGATAAAAACGCTCCTGCAGCTAACAAACCTGCTAAAGCAGCGCCGGCTAAGCGTTCAGGAAAAATTGAACCTTTGCCAGCAACTGAGGTCAAGGTAAATAATAAGGTTAAGGTTAAACTTGGCCAAGCACTTGTAAATGCAGTAATAACTGAAGTGAACAAAGATGATGTTCATGTTGAGTTAGTAACAGGTATGCAAGTTAAAACCAAAGCTGACAGCTTATACATTGTTTAAGTTGTAAATAAATTAAGGAGTTGTGTATGAGTAAAAAGTTTACGCTCATTCCGTTAGTTGCTGCCCTGTTTTCAGGTTCATTATTTGCTGCTGTAGAAGCCGTCACTATTGACGATTTACCCCAGCTCAAGCAAGAGAGTCAACATGGTACTGCTAGCAAACGAGTGGCTAGCTTATTTGCTCGTTCACACTATACACCGGTTCGATTTAACGATGAGCTTTCTAGTAAAGTGTACGATCGTTATATCGAATCCCTTGATTTTAATAAAAGCGTTTTCTTAGCCAGCGATATCGCCTCATTTGAGCAATATCGTGATGACTTTGATAACGCTATTACTACCGGTAAATTAGACTTTACGTTTGATATTTTTAACTTAAGTCTTAAACGCCGTTTTGAACGTTACGAGTATTCACTTGCTCTGCTTGAAAAAGAGATGACGTTTGATAAAGAAGATGAATACTTTTTTGACCGCGAAGATTCAGCATGGCCTTCGTCACAAGCTGAGCTTGATGAAATTTGGCGTGAGCGTGTAAAGTACGACGCACTGCGTTTAAAAATGACGGGTAAAGATTGGGAAGGCATTAAAGAGGTGCTGACCAAACGCTACAAAAATGCAGAAAAACGTTTAGTACAATCAAATTCAGAAGATGCTTTTCAAATCGTTATGAATTCGCTAGCACGCAGTATTGAGGCGCATACGTCTTATTTATCGCCACGTCGTGCAGAGCAATTCAAAATGGATATGGACTTAGAGCTTGAGGGCATTGGTGCCGTATTAAGCCCTGATGAAGATTACACTGTTATTCGCAGCTTAGTGCCGGGAGGCCCTGCAGATAAAACAGATCAAATTAAAGCTGATGATCGCATTATTGGTGTTGCTCAAGATGGCGAAGAGTTTGTAGATGTAATTGGCTGGCGTTTAGATGACGTAGTTGATTTAATTAAAGGTCCTAAAGGGACTAAAGTACGTCTACAGTATTTAAAAGGTGTTGATGCTCACGGCGCTCCGAAAGTTGTAGAAATTACTCGCGATAAAATCAGACTTGAAGATAGAGCGGCTAAATCAGAAGTATTTGAAGCAAAATATTCTGATTTAACAAGTAAAATTGGGGTGATTGAAATTCCTGGCTTTTACAATAATCTTTCGAAAGATGTAAAAGTAGAACTTGCTAAGCTTAAAGAAGAAAAGGTTGATGGTATTATTATCGACTTGCGCCAAAATGGTGGTGGTTCATTATATGAAGCAACACAATTGTCAGGTTTATTTTTTGACCAGGGCCCAGTTGTTCAAATTCATACCTTAAATAACCGTATTGAAGAGCAAAAAGATCGTGATGGTATAACTTATTATGACGGCCCTTTAACTGTGTTAGTTGATCGTTACAGTGCTTCTGCTTCTGAAATATTCGCAGCAGCAATGCAAGATTATGGTCGCGCTGTAATTATTGGTGAGCAAACATTTGGTAAGGGTACTGTACAGCAGCACAAAGGCTTAGGCCGTGCTTATGACCTATACGATAATGCGCTAGGCAGTGTACAGTATACTATTGCTAAGTTTTATCGTATTAACGGTGGTAGCACGCAACATAAAGGTGTTATCCCTGATATTTCGTTTCCATCAGCAATCGATCCTGCACAGTGGGGCGAAAGTAAGCAAGATAATGCACTTCCTTGGGACAGCATTGTTAAAGCGAAATATAAAAAACTAGGTAATTTAACACCTATTATTACGTACCTTGAAAAACAACACGAAGTACGAATTAAATCAGAGCCAGAATTTGGTTATGTATTTAATGACATTACCTTATACAACGAAGAGAAAGACCGTAAAACTATCTCTTTAGTTGAAGCAGACCGTATTAAAGAAAAAGATGAAGGTGAAGCACGTGCACTTGTACGTACTAACGAACGTCTTAAGCGTTTAGGTAAAGATCCGGTAGAAAACTTAGACGATATACCAGAAGTAATCGAAGAGCTTGACCCATTTTTGGAAGAGGCTGCATTAATTACTCAAGATTATATTAATTATGGTCGCATAGCTAAGAAGTAATAACTGGTTTTACCTCTGTAAAAAAGGCGCATTGGCGCCTTTTTTACTACCTAAAATTTACTAAATTGTTATAATCTTCGATTACATAAAGTTGAGCTGGATTAATGACGCTCAATTAATGCGCTTTACGTGCTAAAAATAATAATTAAACACACAGCAAGTGTGTGTAGGAGTCTCTATTTTGAAGCCATTGGAAGATAAACCAATCAAACCCGCCTCGTTTTTTGATGCATTAATTCCTATCTCTGTATTAATCTGTTTACTTGGCGCGGCTGTATACTTATTCGGTGACAACTCTTCATCCGGTCCTAACCAAATAGCACTTTTATTTGCCACTTTTGCAGCGGCTTTAATTGGTCTTAAAAACGGTTACACATGGAAAAAATTAGAACAAGCTATGATCGAAGGCATAACGCTTTCACTTGGTGCTATTTTAATTTTACTTATGGTAGGTGCATTAATTGGTACTTGGCTACTTTCTGGGACTGTACCAACTCTAATTTATTATGGCTTACAAGTTATAAATCCAAGTTGGTTTTATGCAGCGAGTTGTTTAATTTGTGGCATTGTAGCAATGAGTATTGGTAGTTCTTGGACCACGGCTGCTACGATAGGTGTTGCTTTATTAGGTGTTGCTACGGGTCTTGGACTTGAGCAAACAGTAACCGCAGGTGCAGTTATATCTGGCGCGTACTTTGGTGATAAGCTAAGTCCGCTGTCAGAAACAACCAATCTGGCACCAGCAGTTGTTGGCGCTGATTTGTTTGAGCATATTCAACATATGCTGTGGACGACAGTACCGAGTTTTGTAATTGCACTGATTATATTTATATTCATGGGCTTTAATGCAACAGCTTCAAGCGAAGCTGGGCGTATTGATGAAATAACGGCTATTTTACAGCAAAACTTTAATATTGGTTTTGAAATGCTGATCCCGTTAATCGTACTTTTAGTTTTAGCTATTAAAAAAATGCCAGCATTTCCTGCTATCTCAATTGGTGCTGTTGTGGGCGCTGTTTGGGCTATGTTGTTTCAGTCTGATCTAATTTCTAGCCAAATTGATGTTTCTCAAGGACAGCTAGTTGGCTACTTTAAACTTGTTTGGACTACTTTCTTTGATGGTTTTAGCATAAGTACCGGCGATGATAAGATGGATTCGTTACTCAGTGGTGGCGGTATGGCTGGTATGCTTACAACTACATGGCTGATTATGACTGCACTGATGTTTGGTGCCATTATGGAAAAAACAGGTCTTTTGGATATTTTCGTAAAAAGTATACTTAAAATAGCTAAAAGCACGGGGTCGTTAATTGCGGCGACAATAGCTACGTGTATAGGAACTAACGTAATAGCGGCCGATCAATATATAGCGATTGTTGTACCGGGACGTATGTTTAAAGATGAATACGAAAAACGTGGTTTGAAGCCTGTTAACTTATCTCGTACATTGGAAGATGGCGGTACAATTACTAGCCCACTAATTCCATGGAATACGTGTGGCGCATACATGCAAAGCGTTTTACTTATAAACCCTTTTGATTATGCACTCTACGCTTTCTTTAACTTAATTAACCCTGTTTTAGCGGTTGTTTATGCCTACTTAGGCATTAAAATTTTACGTATTAAGCCAAAACAATCTGCCTAATTTTAAGCAGCTCCTTTTAACTTAAAAGGAGCTGCTTTGGAGTATCTATGACTGAATCAAGTAAACCTCAAGCACAATATCTTAAAGACTATAAAGCTCCTGACTTTCTAATTGACCACACAGAGCTAACATTTGACTTACAGCCTTTATCAACCAAAGTAAGCTCTTTACTAACACTTACCCGAGTTGGTGATAAAAAAGCACCTTTAGTGCTTGATGGTATTGATTTGCGTTTACTGTCTTTATCTGTTGATACAGTTGATATAACGGATTATGAAATTGTTGGTGAGCAGCTAATAATTAATAACCTACCGGATAGTTGCCAATTAAGTATTGTGACCGAGATATCACCTGAGACGAATACTTCTTTAGAAGGTTTATATTTATCGGGCGGTGCGTATTGCACACAGTGCGAAGCGCAGGGATTTAGAAAAATCACCTATTACATGGATCGCCCTGACGTACTTGCCACGTTTGATGTAACTATTATTGCGGATAAAAAGTATCTACAACTTCTTTCTAATGGTAATCAAGTAGATAGCGGTGAAACATCAGATGGTCGTCATTTTGTGAAATGGCAAGACCCATTTAAAAAGCCGAGCTATTTATTTGCACTTGTGGCGGGCGATTTTGATGTTTTGAAAGATACGTACACGACTAAAAGCGGCAAAGACGTAGAGTTAGCATTATTTGTTGATAAGGGTAATTTATCTAAAACACCTCATGCTATTGCTTCACTTAAAAAAGCAATGCAATGGGATGAAGAACGCTTTAATTTAGAGTATGACCTTGATATTTATATGATTGTAGCCGTCGATTTTTTCAACATGGGCGCGATGGAAAATAAAGGGCTAAATGTTTTTAATAGTAAATGTGTATTGGCCAATCAAGAAACAGCGACAGACAAAGACTACCATACGATTGAATCCATTGTAGGGCATGAGTACTTTCATAACTGGACAGGTAACCGAGTTACTTGTAGAGATTGGTTTCAGTTATCGCTAAAAGAAGGGTTAACCGTATTTAGAGACCAAGAGTTTAGTAGTGATTTAGGCTCTCGTGCACTTAACCGAATTGACGCAGTTAAAGTAATGCGTACGCATCAGTTTAGCGAAGATGCAGGCCCTATGGCGCATCCAATTCGTCCTGAAAAAGTTATTGAAATGAATAACTTTTATACTGTAACAGTATACGATAAAGGTGCTGAAGTTATCCGTATGATGCACACGTTACTAGGTGAAACTAATTTTCAAAAAGGGATGGCACTTTACTTTGAGCGCCACGATGGACAAGCAGTAACATGTGATGACTTTGTCAGTGCAATGAGCGATGCATCAGGTGTAAATTTAGAGCAATTTAAGCTGTGGTATAGTCAATCGGGTACCCCGCGCTTAAATGCAATACAACATTTTGATAGCAGTTCAAATACGTATACATTAACAATAGAACAAGCAGCACCGGACAATCAGCCAGACAATAAACCACTTCATATACCTTTTGCTATTGAACTACTTGATGCGAATGGGGAAAGTATTGCTCTGCAATGTAAAGGTAAAAAACTAGATCATGTGCTTGATGTAACAAGTACGACTCAAACATTTAGCTTTGATAATATCTTAGAAAAGCCTGTTGCGGTTTTACTCGAAGATTTTTCTGCACCTTGTATTTTAAATCAGCAAACAACAGAGCCCGAACTATTGCATATTATGCGTTTTGCACGCAGTGATTTTTCACGTTGGAATGCACAACAGCAGCTATTTATTAAAGCGATTAAGTCTCAGATTACCAATACAACTAATAGCATGTTAAGCAGCGAAACTATAAATGCGCTACGTGTACTTATAAATACCAAAGAGGGCGATTTAGCCTTAATTGCAGAGCTGTTTAAACTGCCAAGTTTTGATACATTAGCCGCTGAATTTGAAGTAATACCTGTTGATGAGATTATTGAAATAACAGAAAAGTTTGAGCAACAAATTGCTGACGAACTTGCTGATGAACTGCTTGCTTGTTACGAATCTCTTGAAGATGATGGCAGTATAAGTGCAAGCTCCGTTGCTAAACGCGCTTTAAAACAAATATGCTTGCATTATTTGGCTAAAACTCAAAAGCCAGAGGCTGTAAGCTTTATTAAAGAAGCCGCAAGTTCGACTAATATGACCAATGTACTTGGTGCACTAAGCGCAGTGGTAAAAGCATCCCACCCTATACAAGAAGAGCTTTTGAATCATTTTGATAGTCAATGGCGCCATGATGTTTTAGTGATGGATAAGTGGTTTGCACTGCAAGCTATGCAGTCAGGCAATAAAGCTATAGATAATATTAAGGCACTTTACGAACATCCGTGTTTTGATTTTTCAAACCCGAACCGTGTACGTGCACTTGTAGGAAGCTTTAGTCACTTTAATACAGCACAATTTCATCGCTCAGATGCCCAAGGCTATACGTTATTAGGTGACTTGTTAATAAAACTTAATGCAATTAATCCACAAAATGCGTCTCGTATGCTAACACCGTTCATGTCATGGAAGCGTTACGATGATGTTCGCTCTCAAGCAATGAAACTGCAATTACAACGCTTAGCTAATCTAGATGGGCTAAGTGCTGATTTGTATGAAAAGGTTGAAAAAGCGCTCGCATAAATGATTGAGTATTATTTTACCTTAAGATTGAGCTATAACGAGTGCATGGATTACTACCATGGCCGTTTTAGCTCTTTACAAGTTGTAGAAGATGGCGGTAAAACGATTCGTTTTGCTGCTACACATTTGAGGCCCTTCATTTCAAGTTTAGGTGTACGTGGCCGTTTTAGACTCTTATTAACCCCCGAAAACAAGTTTATCCGCCTAGAGCGAGTGGCCTGACACTCGGTTTTTATGTTATATATACATAAAAATATTGTATTTTTGTTAATTTCAATTTGTCCTATTGTTAAATTACGTGTATAAATTATCTGGTACGACGTCTTACCAATACGTAAGCGTCAACCAAAATATAAAGTATACGGAAGATTAGAGCGAGTATTTGTAATTTCACTGATTCGCTTCTATCGTTATGATTACACTAAAAACAATAACTTGATCACACAAAATGACCCGCGACAGGGGGGAACCAAAATGATAAGAAGATCGCTTTTTGTTAAAAATAGAATCGCTATAGGTATAGCAGCCGCTAGCTTAGGTTTATCTGCAGCAAGTACACAAGCTGTAACATTTGAAGCTGGAGGTTTTGACATTACCTTCGATTCAACCTTTTCATATGGGCAAAGTGTTCGCGTAGAAGACAGAGACTTTAGCCTAATTGGTAAAAGTAACAATCCGGCATTTGATTGGACAGGTTACAACCCTGCGCTAAACAACACTATTTACTCATCTCAAGATGTATGGGCTCAACCTGGCTCTTATTCAAATAATGGTGATGCTGGTAATTTAAATTTTGACAGTGGTGACTCATTTTCAAAACTTTTGAAGGGAACACACGACCTTTCAATAAATAAAGATAACTACGGTTTGTTCACTCGCTTCATGTATTTTTATGACTTTGCGTTGATGGATGGCTATCATGCATATTCAAATCCTACATCAGGGCAGGGGGTTGATCCGTGTGATGATAAAGACACTAAAGCGCAAAGCTGTGCAGATATTCGTTTATTAGATGCGTTTGTGTGGGCTGATTTTGATTTAAATGATGGTAATAACCCTTTATCTGTCCGTTTAGGTCAACAAGTAGTTAACTGGGGTGAGAGTACACTTATATCTCATGGTATTAACGTAAACCCAGTTGATATTGACCGATTGAAAGCGCCAGGTGCTGAGCTTAAAGAAGCATTCATACCTGTAGGCATGCTTTGGGCATCGCTTGGCATTACTGACAACATTACCCTTGAAGGTTTCTACCAATACCAATGGCAAGAAACGCGTTTACCAGCAGCTGGTACGTATTTTTCGACTAATGACTTTGCAGCAGAAAATGGTTATCAGCAGAATGTTCAATTAGGTTTTACGTCTAATCCTGATATTGATGTCGCTTTTTTAACAGATAGCTTGAATAACTTAACATCTGATTTTGCATTGGCCGCAGCAGCACAAGGTATTGATCCTTCAAGTGCAGAAGGAAGTGCTTTATTAGCTCAAATGTATCTTGCATACCCAACTAAAGTTGCTTTAAAAGGTAAAGGAGATAATGGTAAAACAGAGCCTGAAGATGGCGGTCAGTATGGTTTACGTTTAGGTGTATTTTTACCTGAATTTAATGATACTGAAATTGCACTCTATCACGTGAATTATCATAGCCGTCGTCCGCTTATATCTGGTCGCGTATCAAACTTTTCACAAGCTGCAATTGCCCAAGATTTAGCGATGATCATGACAACAGAAATCACGTCAGATAATGTTGCTGATTTAACTGCTTTTTCTAAAGCTGAAAACGAGTACCCTGAAGATATTAAGTTATATGGTTTAAGTTTTAATACGACTATTGGCGAAACAGCCTTCGCGGGTGAATTTGCTTTTCGCCAAGATGAACCGCTACAAATTGATGACGTAGAGTTACTTTACACAGCTATGCCTGAGCAATTGGCGGTTGCTGGTATTCGTCCTGATTTTGCGGGTATTTCGCAAATGAGTATAGGCGATGCGGTAAGCTCAGTTGGTGCAGGTGAAGTTGCCAAAGGCTACATTGAACGCGACACATCACAAATTCAATTTACAGCAACACATTTATTTGGCCCTTCATTAGGTGCTGATAGTTGGGCTGTAGTTGGTGAAGTGGGTGTAGTTAAAATTCACGATATGCCTGGCTATGACGAAATGCGTTTAAATGTATCAGGCACTGGCCGTAGTGGCACAATAACAGGCCCAGGTACTACTGATTATTCAACATTGCAACTTGGTCTATCAAATGGCGCTGAAGAGAAATCATTCGCTACAGCATCGTCTTGGGGTTACCGCCTAATTGCGAAAGGCGATTACTTCAACTTTTACAAAGGTATTAACTTTTCACCACGTTTTGTATTTTCTCATGACGTAAACGGTAATACACCAGATCCTATGTTCTTATTTATCGAAGATCGTAAATCTTTAGGTGCTACGATGAACTTTAACTACCAAAATGCGTGGTCACTTGATGTGAGCTATAACTCGTTTTGGGGCGGTGGCGGTGTTAATACATTCTCAGACCGCGATTACGTTTCTTTTAACTTAAAATATTCTATTTAGGGGTAACATTACTATGATTAAAAAACCTACCCTCATTGCTACAGCATTTTGTAGTTTGTTTGCAAGCAGCGCAGCCTTGGCTAAATTAAGCGCTGATGAAGTTGCTCAATTAGGCCAAAACTTAACGCCAATGGGTGCAGAAAAAGCTGCGAATGCTGATGGTTCTATTCCAGCGTGGAATAATGGAATTACAACAGCGCCTGCAGGTTATAAAGCTGGTATGCATCATCTTGACCCATTTACAGCTGATAAAGTGCTTTTCACTATCGATAAAAGTAATATTGAAAAGTACAAAGCCAATTTAAGTCCGGGTCAAATTGCTTTATTTGAAGCATACCCAGACACATTTAAAATGCCAGTGTATGAAACACGCCGCTCAGCTTCGTACCCTCAGTTTGTTTATGACGCGACTAAAAAGTTTGCACCGACTGCTGAATTAATCGAAGGCGGTAACGGTATTAAAAATACCGCGATAGGTATTCCTTTCCCTATTCCTAAAACAGGTTTAGAGGCAATTTGGAATCACTTATTACGTTACCGTGGCCAGTCTATTGAGCGCTTTGGTGGTCAAGCTGCACCGACTGCATCTGGCTCTTACAACTATGTTGGTTTTGATGAGCAGCTATTAGTTAAATACTCAGACCCAAGCGCTACACCAGCAGAGCTACAAGACTCAAACATTTTGTTTAAGTTTAAACAAAGCGTTACAGAGCCTGCACGTTTAGCGGGTACTGCATTATTAGTTCATGAAACAATGGACCAAATATTAACGCCGCGCCAAGCATGGACTTATAACTCGGGGCAACGTCGTGTTCGTCGTGCACCTAATGTTGCATATGATGCACCAGGCACAGCTGCAGATAGCCTGCGCACTACCGATGATTTTGATATGTTTAATGGCTCACCAAATCGTTACAACTGGACGCTAAAGGGTAAGCAAGAGTTATACATACCTTACAACAGCTATAAACTTCATAGCGACAAGCTAGAGTACAATGATATTTTAATGCCTGGCCATATTAACCCAGAACATACACGTTACGAAAAACATCGTGTTTGGGTTGTTGAAGCTAACTTAAAAGATGATACACGCCATATCTATAAAAAGCGTGTGTTTTACATTGATGAAGATAGCTGGCAAGTACAGGTTACTGATATTTATGATAACCGCGACCAACTTTACCGTGTAGCCATGGCTTATGGCCTTAACTATTACGAAGTTCCTACACAGTGGAGTACTCTTGAGGTTTATCATGATTTGAATTCTCGTCGTTATTTAGCAATTGGTTTAGATAACCAAGAAAAAATGTACGATTTTTCAAAGTCGTTTAACGATAACGAATTTACTTCAAGCGCTTTACGTCGCGCAGGTAGATAGTATTAAACTAGGCACTTAACAATATGTTAAGTGCCTTTTCCTTTCTCATCGCGTTTGTCTTACAGCGCGCAACGCACTCCCTAGTAAAAAGACAAACAACTCTCTCGTACAAGGCGATTAAAATTTATGAAGTATTTGGTATATGCCAGCCTGATAATAAGCGGTGCGAGTGTTGCACAAGAAGCCCCTAACTATGCAATCAGTGCAACAAATGCAGCTAAAACCTTACTCACTGATATAACTAACACGGGTAATGGCTTAATTGCTGTTGGTAAACACGGTACTGTTATTAAAAGTACATCGGGTGATTCATGGCAACAAGCTGAGCTAGTTCCAACTCAAGTGCTCTTAACTGCCGTTGATTTTAGTAACGAAAATAATGGATGGGCGTGTGGCCACGATGCAACAATCATAAATACTACTGACGGTGGCGTTAATTGGCAGCTACAACAAGCATTACCTGAATTAGACAAACCATGTTTAGATATTTTATTTGAAGATGACTTAAAAGGTTTTGCAGTGGGCGCATATGGCATGTTTTATCAAACTACAGACGGTGGTCAACATTGGCAAAAGCGCTTTTTAGATTCGCTACTTTTTAGTGATGATCGTGATTACTTAAACGATTTAAAAGAAAATGACCCACAAGGATACGAAGCGGAAACTGCTTCTATCTTACCGCACTTTAATCGTATAGAAAAAACAGACAATGGATTAATGCTCGTTGGTGAAATGGGTTTAATGGCCAGAAGCGTTGACGATGGTCAAACTTGGCAAAGAATAGAAGAAGTTTATCCCGGTTCATTCTTTGCAGTTGCCTCTGATAGCACTCAAGAAATTGTGGCGGGGCTACGAGGTAATGTTTTTGCAAAGCAAAGTGGCGAAAAGCAGTGGCAGCATTTTGAAAATGTTAAAACAGCGACGATTAACAACATCATTAATTATAATAACAAACAATGGCTCATGCTCGCTAATAGTGGCGTTATTTTTCATCTTCAAGATGGGTTACTCACCCATGAGCAGCTTGCTGACGGTAAAGCGATTCTTGATGGTTTAATTTTAGATAACAGATTGATCATGGCTACAGAAGATGGCATTAAAGTGAAGGAGTTAACCCCTTAATGCATAAGTTACTCGATTTTATTGAAAAGGCGATTTTTAGACATCGCTTAATTATGCTTATAAGTTTTGCACTTATAACCTGTTTACTTGTATTTAAAGCGACTCAAATTCAACTTGATGCATCGTTTAATAAAAATATCCCGTTAAATCACGATTACATGAAGGTATACACTAAACATGAAAAACAGTTTGGTGGTGCAAACAGTATTTTAATTTCAGTATGTGACGACAGCGGAGATATATTTAATCCAGAATTTTTTACTCAATTAAAAGCGGTTCACGATCAGCTTTATTTTATTCCTGGTGTAAATCGTCCTTTAGTGAATTCTATATTTTCACCTAGTGCTCGCTTTGTAGAAGTAGTAGAGGATGGCTTTGCCGGTGGTCCAATTATTCCTGCAAACTTTAAAGCAGATACGCGTGGATTAGGTGTAGTAAAGGAAAACATTGAAAAAGCAAAAGTTGTAGGGCGTATGATTGCCAGCGATTATTCTTGTGCAATGGTAACGGCTCAACTTTTAGAAACAGATCCTCAAACACAACAAAAATTAGACACATTAGCTTTTGCACAAAAGCTAGAAAGTGATTTAAGAGAGCCTTTAAGTACAGACAAAGTAAGTATTCATATTATTGGCTTTGCAAAAATGGCTGGTGATATAGCTGAAGGCGCAAAAGGGGTAGTCGTATTTTTTGCCATTGCTATCGCCTTTACCTTTATTATGGTTTGGCTATTTTGTGGCAGTTTAAAGCTAACTATTTTGCCAATCGCGTGTTCTATTATTGCTGTTATTTGGCAATTAGGCCTGCTTTCAAGTTTAGGGTTTGGACTAGACCCTATGTCCATTTTGGTGCCGTTTTTAGTGTTTGCTATTGGTGTAAGCCATGGTGTGCAGATGATCAATGCGATTGGCAAAAAAGTAGGTGAAGGAAAAAGTACGCGAATTTGTTGTCAGTCAAGTTTCAGGGCTTTATTAATACCTGGTGGTATTGCACTGCTTTCAGATACCGTAGGCTTTTTAACATTACTTACTATTGATATTGGTATTATCCGCGAACTTGCTATTACAGCGAGTTTAGGTGTGGCAGTAATTATATTTACAAATTTAATTTTGCTGCCAGTTTGGGCGTCGTATATGAACTTTGAAAACAGTGTACATATTCAATCTGGTGATGCTGAGAAGCCTAATATACTTGATAAGATCAGAGACATTTTAGTAAAAGCAACCGATCCTAAAATCGCTAAAATGATTATCGGTTTTACCCTTGTTTTATTTGCTCTAGGCTACTGGCAAGCAGATAAAATGCGTATAGGTGACTTACACGCAGGCGCGCCATCTCTGCATCAAGATGCCCGTTATAACCAAGACACGTTTTTAATTTCGGATAAGTACACTATCTCGTCTGATATTTTAAAAGTAATTGTAGAGGCGTATCCTGCAGCATGTACTGAGCATGATGTGATGGAGCGTATAAGCCGTTTTCAATACAAAGTTGAGAATGTGGCCGGTGTGCAGTCTGCTGTAAGTTTGAGCTCTGTAGCTCAATCGGTTAACGCGGGCTACAACGAAGGCAATTTAAAATGGCAGAGTTTGCCACGAAATTCAGCAAGCTTAGTACAGTCAACGTCTCGAGTTGAAACTAGTACAGGCTTACTTAACGGTGATTGTTCAGTTATGCCAGTGATTATATTCTTAGATGATCATAAAGCACAAACTATCGATACCGTAATTAAGAGTGTTAAGCAATTTGCACAAGAAGAGGGCACTGAAAAACTAGCATTTAAATTAGCGTCAGGACCTGTGGGCGTAATGGCAGCTACTAATGAGTCTGTATCAGAAGCACAAATACCCATGATGCTTTACGTTTATGGTGCCGTTATTATTTTATGTTTAATGAGCTTTAGAAGCGTAAAAGCAACAGTAGCCGTGGTATTACCGCTTTATATTGTATCAACCCTTGCCCAAGCACTTATGGTACAGCTGGAAATAGGCTTAACAGTTTCTACTTTACCTGTAATTGCATTAGGTGTAGGTATTGGTGTTGATTACGGTATTTATATACTGTCGTCGATGATGGGGCAGCTTAAGCAAAACGTACCGCTTAGTGTTGCTTATCGAAATGCGCTTGTTGAGCGTGGCAGCGCGGTTCTATTTACTGGTATTACATTAGCTATTGGTGTGAGCACTTGGATATTCTCAGATCTTAAATTCCAAGTTGATATGGGTATACTATTAACCTTCATGTTTTTAGTGAATATGTTAGGTGCAGTGTTGTTATTACCCGCAATTGGTAGCCTTCTCTGGACTGACCAGAAAAAATAATGTGAATACTTTTGCTCCTAAATGGCCAGTAATGGCCATTTATATCTATATTTTGTGAATAGATGACCAAATAGCTGAAATGCTTAAAATGTTTTCATCGAAAAGGCTGTTTATTAGCTGTAAAAGGGTTAGAATTTAACTGACTCCACGCTAATAATACGCTGTACAAATATTCTGCTTTTAGCAGTAATAGATTAAGGAACATACAATGACACGAAATGAAGGCCAAGCCTCGGTTATCCTAGATAATGTCTGTAAGCTAATCCAGAAAAAAGTTCGCGCTGATAATGTGTTACTCGTTGAGAAATTCGCCAAAGCCTTGTACAGCAATATGTCTAAAGAGGATTTGGCAAACCGCAACGATAGTGACCTATATGGCGCAGCATTAAGCCTTTGGAACTCGCTAGAAAAAAATACTACTGACGACGCTGTTATCCGCGTTTTCAATCCAGAAGTGGCAAAAGATGGCTGGCAGTCATCACATACAATCGTTGAAATTATCACTAAAGATATGCCGTTCTTAGTTGATTCTGTTCGTATGGCCATGACTCGTGAAAATATCGCCTCTCACTTATTACTTCACTGCCCATTAAAAATTAAGCGTGATGAAAACGCTAAAATTTCTGGATTATCAAATTTAAAAGCAGAGCAAGAATCTTCATCTACTAAAACAGTATTTTTTATTGAAATTGACCGTCAAACAGATTCTTCTGTGATTGAGTCTTTCAAAAAAGAATTAGAGTCTGTGCTTGTTGATGTATCAGTTGCTGTTGATGATTGGCAACCAATCCGTAAAAAATTGATTGCAGTGACTAAAGAGTTACCTAAACGTCATCATAATAAAAGTAAAGATGAAGTTTCAGAAACAACTGAGTTTTTAGATTGGTTAGCTAAAGATAATTTTACCCTAATGGGTTACCGTGAATATGAGTTAAGCCCAGTTCAAGGTGATTACCAACTAAAAGGTAAAATGGATACAAGCCTAGGCTTGATGAAAAACTCGACTGAAGAACACACTCGCTTATTATCAGAATTACCTGAAGTTGCACGTCAAGAAGCTCGTAGCAGCAACCTACTGATTTTAACAAAAACTAACTCTGTTTCTCGTGTTCATCGTCCAGCTTACATCGATTATGTAGGCATTAAGCGTTTTGACGATGAAGGCAATGTAATTGGTGAAGACCGCTTTATCGGTTTATTTTCATCAAGCTTTTACAATAACAGTGCTACTGATGTACCTGTGTTAAAAAGTAAAATTAATCGCATTATGGAAATGTGTGATTTTGCTAAAGGTACTCACGCTTACAAAGCTGTTTTAAATATTTTAGAAACCTACCCACGTGATGAGCTAGTTCAAGCGCGCGAAGGTGAGCTACTTGAAGTTGCTATGGGTGTGTTACAAGTACAAGAGCGCGATATGTGTCGCTTGTTTGTACGTAAAGATGCGTATGGTCGTTTTTTATCTTGTATGGTTTATGTACCTCGCGAGCGTTATAACACGGCTCTTCGTCGTGAAACGCAAGATATATTAGCTAATGCATTTAATTCTGACGATAAAGTCGAATTTACTACTTATTTCTCTGAGTCAACACTGGCGCGTACTCATTACACCGTTCGTGTGACCGACAACAAGATCGAATATAACGTGAAAGACATCGAAAACAATTTAGTAGAAGCTGCACGTACGTGGGAAGATAAACTTCAATCTGCACTTTTAGAGTCTGCGGGTGAAGCTCGTGGTAACGACTTAAATCGTAAATACTGTAATGCGTTTGCACGCTCATACAAAGATGAAGTGCTTCCAAGTGCTGCGGTTGTTGATATTGAAAAGTTAGAACTACTTAGCGATGAAAACAAACTAGAAATGTTGTTTTACCGTCCTCAAGAAGAAGCAAACAGCAATATTGTACGATTAAGCTTATTCCATAAAGATGAGCCGATTCACTTATCTGATGTTATGCCAATGCTTGAAAACTTTGGCCTTCGCGTTGTTGGTGAAACACCATACTCAGTTAAAACTAGCGATGGTCGTATCAACTGGATCATGGACTTCTCGATGCTTATTGACAGCAAAGGGATGGCGGATTTTGATAAAATTTCAGCACGTTTTCGTGCTGCATTAACAAATGTTTGGGGCAACCGCCTTGAAAACGATGGTTTTAACCGTTTAGTGTTAATGGGTGGTCTAACAGGCCGCGAAGCCTCTATTTTACGTGCGTATGCTAAATACATGCGTCAAATTGGTGTAACGTTCTCACAAAGTTACATAGAAAGTACATTTGCAAATTATCCAAATATCGCAGCGCAAATTGTTAACTTGTTTGCTAAAAAGTTCTCAGTTAAAAGCCCTGCAAGTGCTAAAACACTTGAAAAGCTAAGCACGCAAATTTATTTAGAGCTTGAAAATGTAGCAAACCTTGATGATGACCGTATTATACGTTTATACGTTGATATGATTGTTGCGACGCTGCGTACTAACTATTTCCAAAAAGACGATGCCGGACAGTTTAAGTCTTATGTGTCGTTTAAAATACAACCTAGCTTAATTCCTGATGTACCACTTCCTTTACCTGCGTTTGAAATTTTTGTTTATTCTCCGCGCGTAGAAGGCGTGCATTTACGTTACGGCAAAGTAGCACGTGGTGGTCTGCGTTGGTCCGACCGTCGTGAAGACTTCCGTACTGAAGTACTTGGCTTAGTTAAAGCACAACAAGTTAAAAATACTGTAATCGTACCTGTAGGTTCTAAAGGTGGCTTTGTATGTAAACAACTACCGACTGAGCGTGAAGCGTTTATTAAAGAAGGCCAAGAGTGTTATAAAATCTTTATCCGTGGTCTTTTAGATATTACTGATAATATTGAGCGTGGTGAAATAGTACCAGCGCGCGATGTTGTTCGTCACGATGAAGATGATGCTTACCTAGTAGTTGCAGCGGATAAAGGAACTGCTACTTTCTCTGATATCGCAAATGGCATTGCTAACGAATACAATTTCTGGCTAGGTGATGCATTTGCATCTGGTGGCTCGGTTGGTTATGACCATAAGAAAATGGGTATCACAGCAAAAGGCGCATGGGAGTCAGTTAAACGACATTTCCGTGAAATGGATATTGATTGTCAATCTACCGATTTTACAGTAGTAGCAATTGGCGATATGGCAGGCGATGTATTTGGTAATGGTATGCTGTTATCTAAGCATATTCGTCTACAAGTTGCCTTTAACCATATGCACATTTTTGTTGACCCTAATCCAGATGCTGCTACATCTTATCCAGAGCGCGAACGTTTATTTAATATGCCGCGTTCTTCTTGGGAAGATTACAATAAAGAGCTAATTTCTGCCGGTGGCGGTGTGTTCTCTCGTGCAGCTAAATCAATTACGCTTAGCCCAGAAATGAAAAAAATGTTGGGCACTAAAAAAGCTAGTATGACACCAAATGAGTTAATGAAAGCCTCATTAATGATGGAGTTTGATTTACTGTGGAATGGCGGTATTGGTACATACATTAAACACTCTAAAGAAACTGATGCCGATGTAGGGGATCGTGCAAACGATGCACTACGTATCAATGGTAGAGATTTAGGCGCTAAAATAATAGGTGAGGGCGGTAACTTAGGTGCAACGCAATTAGGTCGTGTTGAATTTGCAGCTAAAGGTGGTCGTGTTAATACTGACTTTATTGATAACGTAGGGGGTGTTGCCTGTTCAGATAACGAAGTTAACATTAAGATTTTACTTAATGGCTTAGTCGCTGAAGGTGACCTAACACGTAAACAACGTGATGAGCTACTTTACTCAATGACAGATGAAGTTTCTGAATTAGTATTAAAAGACTGTTACCGTCAAACACATACTATTTCAATTACGCAGTCTAAAGGAACTTCAACGCTCAAAGAAAAGATTCGCTTTATTCATGCGCTTGAAAAAGAAGGCAAGTTAAACCGTGCTATCGAATTTATTCCAAGTGATGAAGAATTGGCAGAACGCGCCGCTGCAGGTAAAGACTTAACTCGTCCTGAGCTTTCAGTGCTAGTGTCTTACGCAAAAATGGTATTAAAAGAGTCTTTAGTAAGTGATGAAATTACTGAAAACCCTTACTATCGCCAATTGCTTGTTAAGTCATTCCCACGTCCATTGCGTGAGAAGTTTAACGATGCGATGAACAACCACCCACTTCGTAAAGAAATTATTGCAACTAAACTTGCTAACAGTATCGTTAACGATATGGGTTTAAACTTCATGGTACGTATGCATGAAGAAACTGGTGCTAATGAAGCTGAGATAGCAATGTGTTACTCAATTGCTAGCGAAATATTTGAAATGCGTGAAACATGGTCTTCTATTAGTGCACTTGATAATAAAATACCAGCAGCAGTTCAAACTGAAATGCTTTACCAACTTCGTCGTACTGTGCGCCGAGCAACGCGTTGGTTCTTACGTCATCGTAATAAGTCACAAACGATTGAACAAGGAATTGAATTCTTTGCGCCAACATTCAAAGATTTAAGCGATAACTTAAATACGTATATGATTGAAAAAGAAAATGATCGTATTGTAATTGAGGCCAATAAGTTAATTGACGCGGGCGTTCCAACAGATATAGCTAATCGTATTGTTTCTTTATCAAGCTTATTCTCTGTGATGGATTTAGCAGAAGTTGCGAATAGTTCAGGTAAGAGTATTTCGATGGTGTCCAATACTTACTTTAAACTAGGTGCAAGAATGGGTCTGCATTGGTTCTTAGAGCAAATAACTAAGCAACCAGTAGCAAATCATTGGCAAGCACTTGCTCGCTCGTCTTATCGAGAAGAGCTTGATTGGCAGCAACGTACGTTATCTGAAGTTGTATTAAATAGCTTTGAAGGTGATGAGAGCGATGTTGATAGTCAAATAGACGAGTGGATGGATAGCCAAGATTTATTACTTCAACGCTGGAAACAAATGCTGGCTGAGTTTAAAACATCACAAAGCCACGACTTTGCTAAGTTCTCGGTTGCACTTCGTGAACTTATGTTGTTAAGCCACAATTGTGATACGTCAGGAAAATAATTTAGCTTTAATCAGTTAATTGTTTAGTAAATAAATAACTGATTGTTAAAATTGTTATACAATACCTCAGCCTTGTCTGAGGTATTTTTTTGTCTAAAATTTAAAAAGAGGATTATATTGATGTTTTATGATTTAGCTCGCCGTTTTATGTTTACCCGTGATGCGGAGTGGGCGCATGAGTTTGCACTTAATAATCTTCGTCGTTTTACCAATACACCTTTAAATTTAGCTTGGTCGCAAAATATTTCTGATAAGCCAGTCGACTTTTTGGGTCTGAAATTTAAAAACCCTGTAGGGCTAGCAGCTGGCCTTGATAAAAATGCGGAATGTATTGATGCATTCAGCCAAATGGGCTTTGGTTTTATTGAAGTTGGCACTATTACGCCGCGTGCTCAAGCTGGTAATGATAAACCTCGTATTTTTAGGTTGCCAGAATCAAACGCTATTATTAACCGTATGGGTTTTAATAATAAAGGCGTTGATAACTTAGTTGCAAATGTAAAAGCAGCAAAATACAGCGGCATACTCGGTATTAATATTGGTAAAAATAAAGATACGCCAAATGAACAAGGTAAAGATGACTATATTCATTGTATGCGTAAAGTATTTGAACATGCCTCATATATTACGGTAAATATTTCATCACCAAATACACCTGGCTTGCGTGATTTGCAATATGGCGCTGCACTTGATGATTTACTGCAAAGTCTTAAAAACGAACAGCTAGATTTAGTTGCAAAGCACAATAAACAAGTGCCTATGCTTGTAAAAATTGCACCGGATCTAGATCAAATTCAAATAGAGCAAGTAAGTGAGTCACTTTTAAATAATAAAATCGATGGTGTAATTGCCACCAACACCACGCTTGAGCGAGCTGCAGTTATGGGCCAGCTATATGCAGAAGAAGCCGGCGGTTTATCAGGTCACCCAGTTAGAATGCGTTCTACAGAGGTAGTGAGTGAATTGAAACGCTTAACACAAGGTAAGTTACCAATCATCGGAGTAGGCGGAATAGATGATGCGCAATCAGCAAAAGAAAAGTTCGATGCAGGCGCAAATTTAGTCCAGGTTTATACTGGGTTCATCTACAAAGGTCCACAATTGGTAAAGTCGATCGTTAACGGCTTATAAGGATCAGTTATCTAAGCTTTTGATCGTTCGATAAATGTTCTAAGCAAGCATTTTAAAAGTGGTCAAAAGCGGTTATACTGTGAGCAATAATTATTCAACATACCCAAGGAGGAGTAAATGTTACAAGCATCAAAGCAATGGCAGTGGATTACTTGTCCTAATAAAAATCGTTTGTTACTTGATTTAAATGACGACATGCAATTATGTACGCCCTATAAGTTAAGACAACTCACCGATTCTGTTTTTAAAAATCCACGTTTTAGTCTAGAAGATGCTGCATTTTATGAACAAGTTTATAACTATTTAGATGGGTTTGAATTGTGGTCTGCTGCTCAAATTTGTCAAATATCGCTAAATGCAACCGCTGTTAAATATCACTTAAAACCCGTTTTATCAAAAAGCTGGTTTTTTGAAGAGTACACTGGAACAGAGCCAAGTGTAGAAGCAATAGTTAAATTAATATCTAAAACGCAGACTGGCGATTTTTTAATTGTAGAGCATTGCCCTGATGCATCTATTTGCTTAAATTTAAGCGAAACCTTTAAATTAGACGAAAACTTATCTTTAGCGCAATTTGAAGTAATCCGTATTTTGAATAATCGAGTACACCCCATCCTAAATCAGCAATATCAAAGTCAAACCGCCTAACCAAATTTAAGTCTTAAGCGTGTCTTTATGGCGTGTTTGTAGCCCAACCTATGTTATAATCCTGCGCAATTAGCTATTAAGGGTTATTACTTTGCAATTTATCGCACTTACTTCTATCGGAATCGAAAATTTATTGGTTGATGAACTAACAGAACTTGGCGCAACTGTGTCTAAGCAAACTGTTGGTTCTGTTCGTTTTGAGGCTGACTCATTACTGGCGCAAAAGGTTTGTTTATCAAGTCGTTTTGCAACGCGTGTGCTTATGCTTATTGAAGAAAAAGAAGGCGTAGATGACAAGAATAGCCTGTATAATTTTGCTCGCTCGCAACCTTGGCAAGAGTGGTTTGGACCAACTCAAACATTCGCTGTCGACTTCAACGGTACCAATGACTCATTAAAAAACACACAATTTTCGGGTCTTGTAATAAAAGATGCGATTGTTGACTACTTTAATGATTTATACGAGCAGCGTCCTAACGTTGATAAGCAAGATGCAAATGTGCGTGTTGTTGCACGATTAAATCGTTACGGCGTTTCTATGTATATTGACTATTCGGGCCCTCGTTTGTCTGAACGTGGTTACCGTCAAGGTCAAGGTAAAGCACCAATTAAAGAACATTTAGCGGCTGCATTAATTAAACGAAGTGGTTGGCTTGATAATGTAAAACAACCTTTATTCGATCCATGTTGTGGTGCGGGTACTATTTTAATCGAAGCGGCTGGGATGGCACGAAACGAAGCACCGGGATTATTTCGTGAAGGCTTTGCTTTTGAGCGTTTACCCAGTTTTAGAGCCGCTAAGTTTAAAGAACTTAAAGAAGAGTTACTTGCTAACATTACCGATCCTAAATTGTGGTTAATTGGCCACGATTACGATGAACAAGTTTTAAATAAAGCGATTGATAATGCCAAACGTGCTGAGCTTGATGATGTTATTAAGTTTAAGCAAAGCGATGCAACTAAACTTACTGCTGTTGCAAAATTACCGGGTGTTGTAATTTCAAACTTACCTTATGGTGAACGTATTGGTTCTATGGCTGAGCTTGTTGATTTACACCGTAATTTAGGTGTTGGCTTTAAAATGCACTTTAATCATTGGAAACTTGCCTTACTAGGTATGGACGAGAGCTTATTTAAACTTTTAAAACTTGTGCGCCTTAAGCGTTATAAGTTTAAAAATGGCCCACTTGATGTTGAACTTAACTTATATCAATTAGATGATAAGCAAGTAAGTTTGACTACCGATGATAAAAAAGCGCTTAATTTTGAGGGCTCTACGTCATTCGCAAATAGATTGAAAAAGAATAAGCAAGGCTTAAAAAACTGGCTTAAACAAAATAAAGTAGACGCTTATCGTGTTTATGAAGCGGATATCCCTGAGTACAATGTTGCTGTAGATATTTACGGTGATTCTGCGGTTATTTTTGAATATGCAGCGCCTAAAGAAATTGATGAAAAAACATCAGAAAAACGCCTGCAAGACGTAATAACATTGACTTCGCAACAACTTGATATCTCACCTGAAAATATTGCTGTAAAAGTGCGTAAAAAGCAAAAGGGCGAAGAGCAGTATACGGCCATGTCTAAACAAAACCGCACTATGGTAGTTGAAGAGTTTGGTGCTAAGTTTAAAGTTAATTTATTTGACTACTTAGACACAGGTTTGTTTTTAGATCACCGTTTAATGCGTCGTTATATTCAAGAAAATTCGAAAGATAAGCGCTTTTTAAACTTGTTTGCATACACAGGTACAGCCTCTGTGCATGCTGCACTTGGTGGCGCTAAAGCAATTACAACAGTTGATTTATCTAAAACCTATTTAAAATGGGGCCAAGATAACTTCGATTTAAACAATATCAGTAATACACGTTACCGTTTTGAACAAGCAGATTGTTTAAAGTGGTTAGAGCATGCGACAGCACAATATGATTTGATATTTTTAGACCCTCCAACGTTCTCAAACTCAAAACGTATGAAAGACGCGTTTGATGTGCAAAGTGATCACATTAAATTATTAACGTGGGTTAAAAAGATTTTAAGTCCATCAGGTACTTTGATTTTCTCTAATAACAAACGTGGTTTTGTAATGGATGAAGTTGGCCTGATTGGTTTAGGTTTAAAAGCCGTTAATATCTCAGATAAAACGCTATCACCAGACTTCAAACGTAATAAAAAAATCCATAATAGCTGGCTAATTACGCATGGCTAAATGGATTTTATATCATACTGATGGTTGCCACTTGTGCGAACAGGCTGAGCAACTTATCACTGATGTACTAAATGACAACAGTGAGTTATTACTAATCGATATTATGACTGATGAGCAGCTTATTGCTGAGTATCAAATTACTATTCCTGTATTAAAAAGTGAAAAAGGCGAGAAATTATATTGGCCTTTTACTTTACACTCTGTGCGCGAATTTTCAGCACAAGCAGAATAAGAGCAAATAAGAACTATGGATTTAATAAGAATTTTAAAAGCACAACTTGCTTTTGGTACACATGCTTTGCTTAACAAAGCAGACGCCGTTATAGAAAGTGGCGAAAGGGTGTGTGTAGTTGGTCGAAATGGAGCGGGTAAGTCAACGTTATTAAAAGTGCTCGATGGACAAGTTGTTTTAGATGATGGTGAAATAAATCAGCTTGGTGGCATTCGAATTTCTCGTTTAGAGCAAGATCCACCAAAAGGTGCAAGCGGAACTGTATTTGATTACGTTGCGCAGGGTATGCCGGAAATTGCTAACCTACTCATTGATTTTCATCATGTTAGCAACGAACTGCAAACACAATGTACTGATAAGTTATTAAACAAGCTTGAACGTTTATCAAACCAACTTGAAGCCGCTGATGGTTGGCGCTTTGATAGCCGAATTCAATTAGTTTTGACACAATTAGAATTAACACCAGAGGCTAAACTTGAGTCCCTTTCTGGTGGCTGGTTACGTAAAGTAGCACTTGCGCGTGCACTTGTAAGTGAGCCTGACTTATTATTACTAGATGAGCCAACAAACCATTTAGATATGGCTAGTGTAATGTGGCTTGAACAGTTTTTAAAAGAATTTAAAGGCGGCATTGTATTTATATCGCATGACCGTGCGTTTATTCGCGCTGTTGCTACGCGTATTTTAGATTTAGATCGCGGTAAACTTATTTCGTACCCAGGTGATTACGCGACTTATCTAGAGCAAAAAGCGCATGATTTAAAAGTAGAAGAAGCGCAAAATGCATTGTTTGATAAGCGTTTAGCTGAAGAAGAAACGTGGATTCGCCAAGGTGTTAAAGCGCGAAGAACGCGTAACGAAGGGCGTGTTCGAGAGCTAAAACAGCTACGTAATGAGCGCAAGCAACGTGTTGATCAAGTTGGAAAAACTGACTTTAATATTGAAACAGCTGATCGCTCAGGTAAGTTGGTATTTGAAGCTAAGAACCTTTGCCATGCATTTAAAGACAAAGTTATTGCTGATGATTTTTCGACACTTGTAATGCGTGGCGACAGAATTGGCTTAGTAGGCCCAAATGGTATTGGTAAAACAACACTATTAAAACTAATGTTTGGTGATTTAGAACCTGATAGTGGTATTACTAAGCAAGGTGTTAATTTAGAGTTTGCTTACTTTGACCAATACCGTGAAAAACTTGACGAAGAAGCAACTGTTCAAGATAACGTTGCCGAAGGTAAACAAGAAGTGATGATGGGCGGTCGTTCACGCCATGTTTTAGGTTACCTGCAAGACTTTTTGTTCCCTCCAGCACGCGCTCGAACCCCGGTTAAAGCACTCTCTGGTGGTGAAAAAAATAGACTGCTATTAGCTAAACTGTTTTTAAAACCATCTAATATACTTGTTCTCGATGAGCCAACGAATGACTTGGACATTGAAACGTTAGAGTTACTAGAGGACATTATTAATCAATATCAAGGTACCGTGCTGATTGTAAGCCATGACCGAGAATTTATTGATAATACATGTTCTAGTGTATGGGCATTTGAAGGCAATGGTAAAGTAACAGATATCGTCGGTGGTTATAGCGACTATGAAGCTTATGTAGGTTACTTAGCTGAACAAGAAAAAAAAATTCAGCAACAACCAGTAAAAAAAGTTGAAAAAGTAGCCGCTCCAGCTGCAAAACCAGCAGCTAAGACAAATAAACTCTCTTACAAATTAAAACTTGAATTAGAGCAACTACCGAATAAAATGGAAAAACTAGAAGCTGAAATTGAAGCTCAACAAGCTGTAGTGAGTGACGCAAACTTTTTTAAACAAGAGAGTGATGTAACAACTAAAGCATTGAACCATTTAGCACAACTTGAGTCTGACCTTGAAGCTGCCCTTGAGCGCTGGGAAGAACTTGAAGAATTACAGAATCAGTAGTAAGGATTAAAATGAAATATAAATTACTCGCTGCCAGTATTTTAGCGACATTAAGCACTTCAGCAACAAGTGCGACGTACCAGTTAAGTGAATTAGGGACTCTTGAAGACGCTAAATATTCTTATGTAACAGATGTAAGCGAAAGCGGGCATATTATTGGTTTCGCAAATGGTTTATACAATTTACCTATTGATACAAGCTATATAGATTTTACTGAAAACCTTATTGAAAATAGCTATGACAATACAGAGGCAGCATTTGAATTAAGTGATAAAGAGATTACCTTCACACTTGATGACATTGAAAATAATGATGCGGTACTTACTAATGCTGATGCACACACTTTCATGGTTAGTTTTTTATCTTCAATTTCTACAAATTTTGAATATCAAAAATTAAGCTCATTAGTAGGCATAAAATATAATGATACACAAATAACTGAGCAACCATTATTTGATATTGCATCTGTTGATTATGACGGACTAACACGTTCAACTACTAACCTTTTTAATGCTGTAACTGAAGATGGTGTTACAGTCGGTTGGGGAAGCGCTCCTTACGATAAAGTGTCTTTTACACCTGATGGTGAAGATGATGCAGAAACGTGGTTTACCCACGAATTTATAGAACGTGGGATTGTAATAAGTGCTGATGGCAGTATAAGTGTTGAGTTAGAGCCAGAGTTTAATGAATACGGCGGAACAAGCCGTGCTAACGATATTGTCAAAACTAATAGTGGTTACACTGTTGTAGGTAATATCTCTACAAGTATTCCTGATGACAGACAAGATAATATTGATGATAACTGTGATAATGAAGACGAACCAACGTCAGTGTGTATCAATTTATTAAATTCTAATATTTCACGAGGCTTATTTAATAAGCGTGCTGTTAAATGGGAACTTGATGAATCGTTAAATATTATTTCTGTTGAAGAGCTTGGTATGGCACTTACACCTGATGAAGGTGAAACGGAAGATGACGCATTTACGAGTACTGCTCTAGCAGTGAACAACAACGGTACAATTGTAGGTTCATCGAATACACGTTATTACAAAAATGACGATACAATTCTTACAATGCCAGTTTATTTTAAAGACGGTGCGGTTGTTGATTTTATTAATCAAGAAGATGACTGGCAGTCTGGTAAATCAATTGCTATTAATGATAACGATGTAATTACAGGTTATGCAACTAAGCGTATTGAAGGCACTCTTCGTAATAAATTCTTTTACCATGATATAGCAACGGGTAGTACGGTTTTCCCTACTGATTACTTTTCAAGCTCAAGTTCTTACGGTAACGATATAAACAACCAAGGTTATATTGTAGGTGAAGGGGAAGTGGGTGTTTCCGATAGCTCGCGACTCAAAGAGGCCTTTATTTACAAAATTGGTGAAGACAAAATCACTAATCTAAACGATTTACTGCCTTGTTATGACACCGACGGTGAAACTGATTACGCTTATACTATGGTTGAAGCGACTGCTATCAACGAAAATAATGAAATATTTGGTACTGCGACTAAAACAGTTGAAAAGCTAGATTCATTAGGCGGTGTAGTAACTGATATTAATGGTGAAATTGAATATGAGAGTATTGCAATAGCAGTTAAACTAACGCCAATTGCAAATGGTGAAGTAGAAAGCTGTGCTCCAGTAGAAGCTGAAGTTTATGAGCGTAACTCTGCTAGCTTCCCTTGGTATACATTATTGTTATTACCACTGGTTGGCTTAAGGCGTGTATTTCGCTTTTAAAGTTTATTGATTATAAAAAAACCAACTTGATAAAGTTGGTTTTTTTTCGTCTATAATATTTTATTAGATTAGGATTGCAGCGATTATTTAGCTTTAACGCCACTAATTATTTCGTGATAACCATGCTTTTTTCACAGAGCGGCGCCAAATAATATCGATACCAAAATATCCTATAATTGATGCAATAGAAGCACATACTAATGAACCTAATAAAAATGCAGGACCAATTGTTTCTATACTTTCTAAAAACCAAGACCAACTTGCTTCAAATACAAAGTGTTGTTCTGGCTGATTAAGTATTAACGTACCCACTAAGTATGAGCCATAAAAGATAGGTGGCATGGTTAATGGATTCGTAAGCCATACTAAAGCAACTGATATGGGTAAATTAACCCTAAATAATATAGCACCTGCTGCGGCTAAAACCATTTGAAAAGGAACAGGGATGAAAGCAAAAAATAACCCAACCGCGAAGGCCCCTCGAGCTGAACGTCTATTTAAATGCCAAAGATTTGCGTCTTGCAAAAGTCGTCCAAATATTTTTAGTGATTTATGATGTCTAATTTTATTTGGATCAGGTAAAAATCTTTGGATCGTTTTTTTAGCCATTTAAAGCAACCATTTACATCAGTGTGGATAAGTCTTGGGTTTGTAATTGGCTGTGTAGCAACCGTGTTTTATTATCAAACTCTCGAATTTACAGTCTTCACAATTTTCATTGTAATAGTGAGCGCTTATTTTAAGCCGTTTTTAAACGTATTGTTAGGCTTTATTTGTGCAATTTGCTTTGTTGGTATGCATTTTTACCTTTTTTATAGTTTTGAAATACCAAAATCGAACGAAAAGTATGCACTTGATTCTACATTAGTTGTTGAAGAGGTTATTTCTGATAAAAAACCTCAGTATATCAAAGCCAAAATAGTGGCATTAGACGGGAGTAGTTTTTCGAGTTTTAGAGCACCCAAAGCAATGCTCAGTGTTAATTCTGCACAGCCCTTTACAGTCGGGGATGAATTCTCTGCATTAATCCATTTAAAATATTTTCGCAGTAATAAAAATTTTAATGTGTTTGATAATGAACGTTATGCATTTATAAATAGGATATTATTTAAAGGCAAAGTTCTCAATAAAGAGCTTAATATAATACACAGCGATAAACAAAGCATCGTACTAGATTATCAAAACTTCATTAAAAATACCTATACAAATACAAGATTGCAGTGGCTCTATTATGCATTACTCAGTGGTGATAAATCGTTGATGAGCTATACAGATAAACAATTAATGCAATCACTTGGGTTAAGTCACTTACTGGCTATATCGGGTTTACATATTGGTTTGATTTTTAGCTTTGGTTATTTATTCATTCGATTTATCTGTACGAAAATAAACTTTTCAATTGGTCAATCATTTAACCTTACACTTTACTACAGTTCGTTCGGTTTTATAGCTGCATTAGTTTACGTATATTTAAGTGACTTTTTAGTATCAGCAACGCGAGCGCTAATTATGCTGAGTTGTTATTTGTTAGTTTATTTTCTTGCTAAGCAGCCGCTGCGATGGCGTAGTATTTTATTTGCCTTGGTAATAGTGCTTGCTGTTAACCCATTTAATTTACTTAATCCAGGTCTGTATTTTTCATTTTTAGCTGTCGCTATAATTTTTACTGTTATTAATAAATTACCAATATTAAAAACACGAATAAAAAACAAAATTATTGCGTTATTTGTTATTCAAGTAGCATTGTTTATCGGTTTATTACCACTTTCACTTTATTTTTTTAATGGCGTAAGTATTGCAGGACTAGTGATTAACTTAATTGCGATACCGTTTCTTTCCATCATTATTTTGCCATTTTTGATTGTTTTTACATTACTGAGTACTTTTATAGATATAGGTAATTTAATACATTTGTTTGATACAGGGTTATATGCGTTATTTAAATTACTTTATGAAATACCCGAGCCGTTAAGATGGCTGACAACAGGACGAATCGAGTTAATATTCGTCATTTTTACCTATATTACTATGTTGATGATTTACTTACTCCCCTATAAGTTGCTTTCTTTCATTCCTTTAACAGTACTTTTATTGAATAACCTTCTAAAAGAAAAGCCTAACTGGCAGCTTCATGTGTTTGATGTTGGGCATGGTCTCATGGCATTAATTGAAAAAGATAACCAAGTGCTTATCTATGATTTTGGTCCAAGTTATTTTAATCGTTTTAGTCGTACGCGAAGTATCTTATTGCCTTATATAAAAGCAAATAATTTCACAGTAAAAACAGCGATTCTAAGTCATGAAGACAGCGATCACGCTGGAGGAATACAGCATTTTATTGAAGCTGGATTTGGGGAAACATTAAAGCAATTTCACCCTGAAAATACACTTAATGTGTGTGAAGTCCAAAGTGTTGATTTTGTCGGTTTAAGAGTAGAAAGCTTTAGCACTAGAGGGTATGGGAATGAAAACGACGATTCATGCGTTGTTAGAGTATCGAGTAATACTTATAGTGTGTTATTTACAGGTGATATATCAAAATCCCGAGAAGCCTCTTTATTAGCGAATAATACATCGTTGAAAAGTACAGTCATGTTAAGCCCACATCATGGCAGTGATACATCCTCAAGTGTTAATTTTATTAGTGATGTAGCTCCTAAAGTTGTGATTCATTCAAGTGCTTATAAAGGACAGTGGGAATTTCCCAAGCCAGTTGTTGTCGAGCGTTACAAAGCAATAAGCGCCGAGCAATTTACAACAGGCGTTGAAGGACAAATTAGTATTAAATTCTACTCAAACAATTTGGTCATAGAAACAGCAAGAGGGCAGGAAAGTTATTGGTTTATCAAAGATTGACGTTTAGTTTTATCTCATCGAAGGATACAATACAGGGAGTTACTGTATTTAGAGAGTGTTATGGATCAAAGTACTGCACAAATTTATAAACGTCTTGTTTCGTATGTTGGCGCATACAAAAGCGTCGCTTTTATCGCAATTGTTGGGATGATAGGCTATTCAGCAATGGATGCTTTATTCATTCAATTAATGAAGCCGTTTATTGATCAAGGTTTAAACCAGCGAAATACAGAAGTTTTAAAGTACGCTCCTTTTGTTGTTATCGCGTTAGTACTAGGGCGTGGTGTTTTTAACTTTATGTCTTCGTACTGTTTAAGTTATGTGGGCTCTCAAGTTGTACGCTCTTTACGCCAAGAGTTATTTGAGCACATATTGCATTTACCCGTTTCTTTTCATGACAAAAACTCAACAGGCGATTTAATTTCAAAAATCACTTTTGACACAGAGCAAGTTCAACAAGCAATTACTAAAGCGTTACTTATTGTTGTACGTGAAGGAGCCTTTGTTGTCTTTTTACTTGGTGTAATGTTTTATACCAGTTGGAAGCTCTCACTTATATTTTTAGTCATCATCCCTCTCGTTGCCATTATTGTAGCGGTTGTATCGAAACGTTTTCGCCATATTTCTAAAAGTATCCAATCAGCTATGGGGCAGGTTACACGTAGCTCTGAACAGATGCTTAGCGGACATAAAGTTATTCATGGATTTGGCGGACAAGACCAAGAAATAAACCATTTCTCAAAGATTAATAATCATAACCGCCAGCAGCGCATTAAAATGGATGCGACAAAAGCTTTAAGTGTATCAATTATTCAAATATTAGCAGCAAGTGCTATGGCTGTTATTTTATGGGCTGTATCTCTTCCATCAATGATTGATACGATTACCTCAGGTGACTTCATGGCATTGATTGCCTCAATGATGATGCTATTGCGACCGCTAAAACAACTCGCCAATGTTAATAGCGATATGCAGCGTGGTATCTCTGCAGCTCAAAGTATATTTTTAGTTTTAGATGAAGAAATGGAAAAAGATACTGGCACCGTTTCAGTCGATAAAGTTAAAGGGGTAATTGAAGTTAAAAATGTAACCTTTAAGTACCCAACAAAAGATGAAGCCGTATTAAACGATTTGTCGCTAACGATTAAAGCGGGTGAAAGTATTGCCTTAGTTGGGCGCTCAGGCTCGGGTAAATCAACAATTTCTAATTTATTACCACGCTACTATGACTTAGAGTTACCGAGTGAAATATTACTTGATGGTATAGCCCTGCAGGATTATAAATTAACAGATTTGCGTCGCCAATTTGCTTTAGTGTCTCAGCAGGTCGTGTTATTTAACGATACGATTGCTAACAATATTTGTTATGGCATAAAGCATGATGTGTCTGAGGAAGAATTAGAGCAAGTTGCTAAACAAGCGCATGTTTGGGAGTTTGTTAAAGACCTGCCAGAGCAATTAAACACCATGGTAGGTGAAAATGGTGTAATGCTCTCCGGCGGTCAACGCCAGCGTATAGCGATAGCACGTGCAATATTAAAAGACGCACCTATTTTGATTTTAGACGAGGCTACATCAGCACTTGATACCGAATCTGAAAAGCTTATTCAGCAAGCATTAGAAACGCTAATGAAAGATAAAACCTCAATTGTTATTGCGCATCGCTTATCTACTATCGAAAACAGTGACCGAATCTATGTTATTGATAATGGTCGTGTAATAGAAAGTGGCGATCACAATAGTTTATTAGCAAATGACGGTACTTATTCAGCCCTTTGCAAAATGCAGTTTGGTGATCAGGCGTGAGTAAAATAGAACAAAGCTGGTATAAACCATTTGGTCTAATTACTTTACTGTTATTACCATTAAGTGCTTTGTTTTGGGTTGTATCGTCATTTCGAAAATACTTATACAGCGCTAAAATACTTAAACCTTTTGAGTGCAAAACGCCTGTAATTGTAGTTGGCAATATAAGTGTTGGCGGTAATGGTAAAACGCCTTTTGTTTTGTGGCTGTATGGTCATTTAACACAGCAAGGTTTATCAGTGGGAATTATTAGTAGAGGATATGGTGGGCAATCAGAAAATTACCCGCTGTTAGTTACTGAGCTTGTAGATGCTCAGCAGGCTGGAGATGAGCCCGTACTTTTATACCATCGTTTAAAGTGCCCAATAGCGGTTGGGCCTAATAGACAACACAATATCGATTTATTAGAAAATAATTATACACTCGATGTTATTATTTCTGATGATGGAATGCAGCATTATAAAATGCCTCGTAGCATTGAGTGTTGTATTGTTGATAGTGAGCGTCGTTTTGGTAATGGCTTTGTTATACCAGCAGGGCCACTTCGTGAAACAACTAAACGTTTGCAAAGTGTCGATATAGTAATTGAAAATGGTGGTGAGGCTAATAATAGCTACACATTACAAGTAAGTAATCTTCGCTTGGTTAATTCAAGCGATTATGCAAAAAGTAACGTAAGTGAAGCACATGCAATAAGTGCAATTGGGAACCCTAAACGGTTTGAAAACTCATTAGAAGCACAAGATATTACGTTATTATCGACTCATCATTTTAGAGATCATTATGCTTATACAGTAGATGATTTTGCACAATTTGGTGATGATTGCATTATAATGACCGAAAAAGATGCCGTTAAATGTAAGTCCTTTGCAAAGCCTAATTGGTATTATTTACCAGTAGATGCACAACCTACCGATAGCGTAATAAACAAATTAAATTCAATATTAAAAGAAAAAGGAATACTCAATGGCCTTTGATACAAAATTACTCGAGATAATTGCGTGCCCTGTTTGTAAGGGAAAATTACGCTTTGATAGAGACAACAACGAACTAATTAGCACAGCAGCTAAGCTTGCTTATCCTGTTCAAGATGATATTCCAGTATTACTTGAAAATGAAGCACGTGAGTTATCTTTAGAAGAGGTTGAAAAGTGGAATTCGTAGTTGTAATTCCTGCTCGTTTTGCATCGACCCGACTACCAGGTAAACCGCTTGCTGATATTTGTGGCAAGCCGATGGTTCAACACGTTTACGAAAAAGCATGTTTATCAGGTGCTAGTAAAGTAGTTATAGCAACCGATCATCAAAAAGTATTTGATGCAGTAAGTATGTTTACTAATGATGTAGTAATGACGCGTGAAGATCACCAGTCGGGTACTGAACGATTAGCTGAAGTGGTTGATTTTCTTAAACTTGATAGCAATACAATTGTGGTTAATGTACAAGGCGATGAGCCACTACTTGCACCAGAAAACGTATCTCAAGTTGCTGCACTATTAAGTGATTCAACAGCACCAATGGCAACGTTAAGTGTTGCTATTGAAGAACGTGATGAAGTATTTAATCCTAATGCCGTTAAAGTGGTTAGCGATATAAATAAAAATGCCCTGTATTTCTCTCGTGCAAGTATACCGTTTGATAGAAATACGATGATGGATGATAGCACTGCCCTTAATTTAGCACCATTTCAACGTCATGTAGGTATTTATGCGTACAGAGCGGGTTTTATTAAACAATACATAGAGCTTAGTGTATCACCACTAGAATTACTCGAATCACTTGAGCAGTTACGTGTTTTGTATCACGGTTATAAAATTAAAATAGAACAAGCTCAAATAGCCCCTCATGCAGGTGTAGATACGCCTGATGACTTAGCTAAAGTGATAGCGCATATTAAAAGTAAAAACGTGTGAGTGAGCAAGTAAGTAAGATATTAAAAGTTGTTTATACACATAACGATTTTTATATTTTAGAAAAGCCAGCGGGTCTTAATTTTCATTCTGAAGAGGGGCCCGGCTTTGTTGTTTTAGCTGAACAACAATTATCGCAAAAGCTTTATGCCGTTCATCGTTTAGATAAAGTGACATCAGGGCTGATTATTTTAGCGCGAAACAAATCCGCTGCAGCCGCCTTTACTGTTATGTTTACTGAGCGTGCGATTGCTAAATTTTATTTAGCGATTAGTGATGCTAAACCAAAAAAGAAGCAGGGGTGGATAAAAGGCGATATGGCTAAGTCTCGCCGTGGCTCGTTTAAGTTACTAACGAGTACACTTAACCCTGCAATCACCCGATTCTACTCTCTGAGTTATAAGCCAGGGTTTAGAGGGTATATTTTAAAACCTTACTCTGGCAAAACACATCAACTAAGAGTGGCACTAAAAAGTGTGGGCGCAGCTATTTTAGGCGATGCAATGTATTCAGGCACGCCATCAAATCGTACCTATTTACATGCATATGCATTGAGCTTTTTATGGCAAAGTGAACAAATACAGCTAACTTTATTACCCGATAATGGTGATGAGTATTTGGCGTTACTTAAACATCAAGATTTTCAAGCATGGCAATTGCCATGGCAACTGGATTGGTAAATGAGCGAAAAAGTTACAGATATACGTTTTGGTGGTATTAAACGTTTATATGGTCATCAACAGTTTGATTGGCTTCAAGAAGCACATTTTTGTGTAGTAGGGATTGGTGGTGTAGGAAGCTGGACAGCAGAAGCACTTGCACGTACTGGTGTTGGTAAAATAACACTTATAGATTTGGATGATATTTGTGCGACTAACGTCAATAGACAAATTCACGCGTTAACGGGCACTATTGGTCAAGCTAAAGTCGATGCAATGAAAGCGCGCTGCGAGCTCATTAATCCACAGTGCCAAGTTCATGTAATAGATGACTTTATTACGCTTGATAATATTCAAGAGCATATTCAAGGTTTTGATTATGTAATTGATTGTATTGATGCAGTTAAAGAAAAAGCAGCATTAATTGCTCACTGTAAACGTAATAAACTACCTATAATTACAACTGGTGGTGCTGGCGGGCAAACAGATCCTAGCCAAATAACCTTTGGTGATGTAGCTAAAACTACGCAAGACCCATTACTTGCAAAGGTGCGCTATATTTTGCGCAAGCAATATAATTTTAGTAATAATCCTAAACGTAAGTTTAATATTGATTGTGTTTACTCAACAGAGCAATTGGTTTACCCAGGAAGCGATGGCAGCGTATGTCATGCTAAGCAAAGTGCTGATGGCACGATGAATATGGACTGTAATAATGGTTTTGGCTCTGTGACTATGATCACAGGAAGCTTTGGTTTTTTTGTTGCTGCAAAAGCGGTGCGTAAATATCTAGATAAAAAACACCGCTCACAAGCTTAGTTTTCGTTAACTAAGCTTGTGTTGTGCCATGGTTTGTATCTTATCAACCATGGCTTTAATACCATTACCACGTGATGCGCTTAAGTGGCTTATAAGGCCGAGCTTTTCAAATTCTTCATACGCATTTTTATTCACTACCTGTTCTGGTGTTAGCCCGTTATAAAGCGCTAAAATAATAGCTAATAATCCTTTTACTATACGAGTATCAGAGTCACCTATTACAACAAGTGTATTTTCGGTTAAGTCAAATTCAACGAACATCCATACTTTGCTTTCACAGCCTGGTACAAGTGCGTCATCAGTTTTTAAAACATCAGCTAAAGCCGGTAATGTTTTTCCTAAAAGCATTATTTCACGATATTTTTGCTGCCAAGCAGGTGCATTTTTTATAGATTCTGTGACTTTGTTAAACGTATTTGTCATGAGTTATCCTAATTAATTCTATTAAACTGGCGTTCAATCTAATAAAGCGATACATTTTTTAAGTGAATCAATGAATATATCTACATCTTTGTAGGTATTATAAAAAGAAAAACTCGCTCTTAACGTTCCATTAAGCCCTAAATGTGTCATTAATGGTTGCGTACAATGGTGTCCACTTCTGACTGCAACCCCATATCCGTCAAGTAAAGTTGCCAAATCATAAGGATGTTCATCTTTAAAATTAAAACAGAGTGTACCAATATTGTCAGATAGGTTGCTGAATATGGTAATGCCATCCACCTTTACCAATTTTTGTGCCGCGTAACTAAACAATTCTTGTTCATATTGCTGTATTTGCACGTGATCTAATTCATTTAAATAGTCTAATGCGGCACCAAAGCCTAAAACTCCAGAGATATTTGGTGTGCCAGTTTCAAATTTTGCAGGCGCAGGGCGATAAGTGCTATGAGTTAAGTAAACTTTATCGATCATTTCACCGCCGGATTGGTAAATATCTAGCGTATTTAGCTCTTCATATTGGCCATAAAGTACACCTAAGCCTGTTGGACCGAGCATTTTATGGCTTGAGCAAACATAAAAGTCACAGTTTAATTCACGTAAATCGGGTTTTAAATGCAGTGCACCTTGGGCTCCGTCCACTAAAACAAGCGAATTCACCTCTTTTGCAGCTACAATTAGTGGCTTTAAATCAGTGATATTACCCAGTGTGTTCGATGCTTGTGTAATAGCTAATAAGGCAGGTTTTGTTTCTTTTATAAATTCACAGCATTGTTGTATGTTTAGCGTGCCGTTATTATTAAGCGGCAGAGAGACTAATTTAGCTCCCGTCTGTTGGCTTACTAGTTGCCAAGGCACTATGTTTGCGTGATGCTCAAGCGGAGATATTATTATGGTATGACTTTCATCTAAACGCTTTTTTAAGCCGTTAGCGACCAAATTTATGGCTTCTGTAGCACCTTTAGTCCATACAATCTCTTTACTAAACACATTAAAATACTGTGCAGTTTTATCCCGTACTTGTTCGTATGAATAAGTGGCTTGCTCGCTAAGTGTATGGCGTCCACGGTGTACATTTGCATTTTGAAACGCATAAAACTCAGTAATTGTATCTATAACTGATTGAGGCTTTTGTGAGGTTGCTGCTGAGTCTAAATAAACAAGCGGGCAGCCGTTTATTGTTTGATTTAATGTCGGGAAGTCTTTTCTAATTTTATTTATATCAAACTTTAAAGTAGGCATAGCTCATCTACATAGTGTTTTTAAGGCAGGGATTGTAATCGGTTTATGATAATTCTCAAGTGCTGTTAATAAAAAAGGCCGCAAAATGCGGCCTTTTAAACTAACCAGCGCTAATTAACGCTTGTCAGTTGATACGTAGTCACGTTGAGTGTAACCAGTATACATTTGGCGAGGACGGCTGATCTTATGACCAGGTTGAGATAGCATCTCATCCCAGTGAGTGATCCAACCAACAGTACGTGCCATTGCAAAAATTACAGTGAACATGCTTGTTGGAATACCAATCGCTTTTAAGATAATACCAGAGTAGAAATCTACGTTAGGGTATAGTTTCTTCTCTACAAAGTACGGGTCTTCAAGGGCAATTTGCTCAAGCTTCATAGCAATATCAAGAAGTGGATCTTGGATATTTAGCTCAGCTAAAACTTCATGACACGTTTGACGCATTACTGTAGCACGTGGGTCGAAGTTTTTGTAAACGCGGTGACCAAAGCCCATAAGGCGGAATGGGTCAGCTTTGTCTTTAGCTTTAGCAACGTATTCATCAATACGGTCCACAGAGCCAATCTCTTCTAACATGTTTAAACATGCTTCGTTAGCGCCGCCGTGAGCAGGTCCCCATAAAGAAGCAATACCAGCTGCAATACATGCATACGGGTTAGCACCTGATGAACCAGCAAGACGAACTGTTGAAGTCGATGCATTTTGCTCATGATCTGCATGAAGCATAAAGATTTTATCCATAGCTTTAGCAGTTACAGGGTTAACTTTATATTCTTCAGCAGGCACAGAGAACATCATGTGTAAGAAGTTTTCTGCGTAGCTTAAATCGTTACGTGGGTATACAAACGGTTGGCCGATGTTTGTTTTATAGGCCATTGCAGCAATAGTTGGTAACTTAGCAACTAGCTTAACTGCACTTGTTTTACGTTGTTCTGCATCAGTAATATCAAGGTCTTCATGATAAAAAGATGATAATGCACCCACTACGCCACAAAGCATTGCCATTGGGTGAGCGTCAAAGCGGAAACCTTGGAAAAAGTTAGCAATCTTCTCGTCAAGCATAGTGCTTGTAGTGATTTCATTCTTAAAAACTTCATATTGTTCTTTAGAAGGTAACTCACCATTTAAAAGTAAGTAGCAAAGCTCAATATAGTTAGAATCTTCAGCTAATTGCTCAATTGGGTAACCACGGTGAAGTAGTACACCTTTACCACCATCAATATAGGTGATTGCAGATTCACAAGAACCAGTCGACATGAAACCTGGGTCATAAGTAAAGTGACCATGTGAACCTAACGTACGTACGTCGATTACATCTTGGCCAGCAGTGCCTTGATAAATTGGAAGTTCGATTGGATCTAGTCCATCAATATGGACTGTGGCTTTTTTATCTGCCATCGCTATGTATCTCCTATTAAGATATCTATTCTGATTTTTAGATTTTAAAGTTCTGAAATCTGTTTTAAGCACATCTTCGCATTTTAACGTGAAAGAGGGGGTTAAAGTCAATTTTTATAAACATTATGCATATATGTATAATAAATATTCGGTATTAATTAAATATAATACTATTGGCTAATTCGCAAACATCTCTAAATAAACAAGAATTGTAAAAAGTCCTGTGGGTATATATACTAACAGTGGTTTTAAACCGTATTGTATTTGGGTAAACATATTCTTAACAGCTTAAAATTTACTGTTTTGTGAACTTTAACTATTTTGATACGTTTATTCTGATAGTTCCATCAGTAATATTTGGTGGGTTTTTAGAAAAACAAGTAGATGAGCTCCACTGTGAGCAAAGATGGGCAAGTAACTGTGAAAAAGCAAAGACCTGTAAATCTAGATCTAACAACTATATCTATGCCGGCAACGGCTAAAGCTTCAATTTTTCACCGCGTCACCGGTGTTGCATTGTTTTTTGCTTTAACGTTTGTCATTTGGGCTTGGTCTGAGTCTCTCTCTTCAGCTGAAGGTTTTGAATTCGTCAAGGGTCTGTTTAACGGATTCATTGCCAAATTTATAGCTTGGGGCACTGTTTCTGTATTAGGTTATCACCTTATTGGTGGCATCCGTCATATGATTATGGATATGGGACATTGGGAAGAACTTGAATCAGGTAACCTCAGCGCTAAAGTATCAATGGCTCTTGGTGTTGTGTTTGCCGTATTGGCAGGGGTGTGGATATGGTTTTAAATCAAGCAACTCTAAAACGTGATGGTGTACAAGATTTCGTATCTTTACGTACCACGGCATTAATAATCAGCGCGTACGCGATTTTTATTATCGGCTATTTTTTAGCGACGCCAGAAGTCACTTTCGAAGCCTGGACAGGCCTCTTCTCTAACCTAGCAATGAAAGGGTTTACTTTAATTACCCTTATTTGCATTATGGTTCATACCCGCATTGGCCTTTGGCAAGTTCTTACAGACTATGTTAAGTGTTCGAAGTTGCGTGCTGTTTTAGGTTTTGTTTTAAACCTAATGGCCGTTGCTTACGTAGCTATTGGTCTAATCGTATTATGGGGTGTTTAAGTGAAATATTCTGTTCGTGAATTTGACGCCGTAGTAATTGGTGCAGGTGGTGCTGGTATGCGCGCTGCTTTAGCAATTACAGAATCTGGCAAAACGTGTGCATTAATATCTAAAGTATTTCCAACGCGCTCACACACTGTATCTGCTCAAGGTGGTATTACAGTAGCGCTTGGTAATTCACACGAAGACAACTGGGAATGGCATATGTACGATACCGTTAAGGGTTCCGATTTTATCGGTGACCAAGACGCTATTGAATACATGTGTCAAACTGGCCCAGAAGCTATTACTGAATTAGAAAACATGGGACTACCATTTTCTCGTTTTGAAAATGGCCGTGTTTACCAACGTCCTTTCGGTGGTCAATCGAAAAACTTTGGTGGTGAACAAGCCGCACGTACTGCGGCTGCTGCTGACCGTACTGGTCATGCTTTACTTCATCTTCTATATCAACAAAACGTTAAAAACAAAACAAATGTATTCTCTGAGTGGTATGCACTTGACTTAGTTAAAAACGACAATGGCGATGTAGTAGGGTGTACAGCAATTGAGATTGAAACAGGTGAAATCACTTTCTTCAAATCTAAAGCAGTTGTATTAGCCACTGGTGGTGCAGGTCGTATATTCGCATCAACAACAAATGCTCACATTAACACCGGTGACGGTGTTGGTATGGCAACACGCGCTGGTATTTCTATGCAAGACATGGAAATGTGGCAGTTCCACCCAACGGGTATTGCAGGTGCTGGTACGCTAGTAACTGAAGGTTGTCGTGGTGAAGGCGGTTATCTTTTAAATAAAGATGGCGAGCGCTTCATGGAACGTTACGCACCAAATGCAAAAGACTTAGCGTCTCGCGATGTTGTTGCGCGTTCAATGATGACTGAAATCCGTGAAGGTCGTGGTTGTGATGGTCCTTGGGGTCCTCATATCAAGCTGAAACTTGACCATTTAGGTGAAGAAACGCTTAACCTACGTCTTCCTGGCGTATGTGACCTAGCTAAAACTTTCGCTCACGTTGACCCAGCTAAAGAGCCAATTCCAGTAATTCCTACTTGTCATTATATGATGGGTGGTGTTCCTACTAACGTAAATGGACAAGCACTACAAATCGATGCTCAAGGCAACGAAAAAGTAGTTGAAGGTTTATTTGCTGTTGGTGAGATTGCATGTGTATCTGTACACGGTGCAAACCGCCTAGGTGGTAACTCATTACTAGATTTAGTTGTATTTGGCCGTGCTGCTGGTAACTTCTTAGGTAAATACCTTAAAGATGTTGAAGTATCAAAAGCGGCTTCAGAGTCAGATTTAGAAGCGTCTCTTGCACGTTACAACCGTTGGGAAAATTCAACGGCTGGCCAAGGTGAAGATCCAGTTCAAATCAAAAAAGACCTACAGCAATGTATGCAGCTTAACTTCTCGGTATTCCGTGAAGGCGATTCAATGGCTTCAGGTCTTCAAGAACTTAAAGAAATTCGTGAACGTCTGCAACATGCTCGTCTTGATGATAAATCATCAGACTTCAATACGCAGCGTATCGAATGTCTTGAACTAGACAACTTAATGGAAACAGCTTACTCAACTGCAGTAGCTGCAAACTTCCGTACAGAAAGCCGTGGTGCACATTCTCGCTTTGACTACCCAGATCGTGATGACGAAAACTGGTTATGTCACTCAGTATTCAATCCTGTAACGGATGAAATGAGTAAGCGTGATGTAAACTATGCGCCTAAAACGCGTGAAGCTTTCCCACCTAAAGCACGTGTTTACTAGGAGATAGACGATGGCACAAGTACAATTTTCAGTTTATCGTTATAATCCAGATGTTGACAACGCTCCTCGTATGCAAGAATACACCTTGCAAACAGAGGAAGGTCACGACATGATGGTGTTAGATGCACTTATTCTTTTAAAAGAACAAGATCCTACACTATCTTTTCGTCGTTCATGCCGTGAAGGTGTGTGTGGATCTGATGGTGTTAACATGAATGGTAAAAATGGTTTAGCATGTATTACTCCTTTATCTACGCTACAAAAAAATGGCAAAGGTAAAATTGTAGTACGTCCGTTACCAGGCTTACCTGTGGTTCGTGACCTTGTTATTGACATGAGTCAGTTCTACACTCAGTACGAAAAAGTTAAACCTTATTTAATTAATGATCAGCCTGCAGCAGGCGAGCGTCTTCAATCTATTGAAGAACGTGATAAATTAGATGGGCTATATGAGTGTATTTTGTGTGCATGTTGTTCGACATCGTGTCCTTCGTTCTGGTGGAATCCAGACAAGTTCATTGGTCCAGCAGGCCTTCTTCACGCTTACCGTTTCTTAGCTGATAGCCGAGATACAGCAACTGAAGAACGTTTAGCGGATTTAGACGATGCGTTCAGTGTGTTCCGTTGCCACAGTATCATGAACTGTGTTAGCGTTTGTCCTAAGGGTCTTAACCCGACTAAAGCAATTGGGCAAATCAAATCTATGTTATTAAACCGAGCGGTTTGATTACTTAGTAAACGTAAGATGGCTAATACAGATTATTAGCCATCTTGTTATGATAACTATTAATTTCTGCGCTAAAGAAAAGGGCTTATAAATGCACGAAGGTGTGATGAAGGCATGGCTAGAATCTTCACATTTAAACGGCGGCAACGTTGCTTATGTAGAAGAGCTTTATGAAGCGTATTTAGACGATGCGACTTCTGTGCCAGATGAATGGCGAGAAGTGTTCGAACAATTACCTAAAGTTGATGGTGTGGATGTTGAAGTAAAACATTCAGAAGTTCGAACGCAGTTTGCACAGCTTGCAAAAAACAAGCATAGAGAAGTAGTGGTAGCAGAGGGTAGTGGCGGTGACCTTAAACAGGTTAAAGTTCTACAACTTATTAATGCTTTCCGTTTTCGTGGACACCAAAATGCAAACCTAGATCCATTAGGTATTTGGCAACGAGAGCGTGTACGAGATTTAGAGCTAGAGTACCACGACTTATCTTCAAGTGATTTTGACCGCGAGTTTAACGTAGGATCGTTTGCCGTAGGCCGCGATACTATGCCTTTAGGTGAACTATACCAAGCACTAAAAACTACATATTGTGGTTCAATTGGCGCTGAGTATATGCACATCACATCAACAGAGGAAAAGCGTTGGTTACAACAGCGTTTAGAATCTGTCCAGTCTAGGCCAAAATTCGAAAAAGACGAAAAGCTGCGTATCCTAAAAGGATTAACTGCTGCTGACGGACTTGAAAAATATTTAGGGGCTAAGTTCCCAGGTGCTAAGCGTTTTTCACTTGAAGGTGGCGATGCGCTAGTTCCAATGTTAAAAGAGCTTATTCACCGCGCAGGTGAAAGCGGCCAACAAGAAGCTGTTATTGGTATGGCTCACCGTGGTCGTTTAAATGTTCTTGTAAATGTACTTGGTAAAAATCCATCAGAATTATTTGATGAGTTTGCTGGTAAACATAAAGAAACATTAAGTTCTGGCGATGTTAAATACCACATGGGTTATTCATCTGACTTTGCTACTAAAGGTGGCAATGTTCATATGGCGCTTGCGTTTAACCCGTCTCATCTTGAAATTGTAAATCCAGTTGTTATGGGCTCAGTACGTGCTCGTCTTGATCGCTTAGGTGACAGTTCTGGTATTAAAGCTTTACCAATTACAATTCATGGTGATTCTGCGGTTACAGGCCAAGGTGTTGTACAAGAAACGTTTAACTTATCACAAACTAACGCGTTTAGTTGTGGTGGTAGTATTCGTATTGTTGTAAATAACCAAGTTGGTTTTACTACATCAAAACAAGACGATGTACGCTCTACAGATTACTGTACTGACATTGCTAAAATGGTTCAGTCACCTATCTTCCATGTTAACTCTGATGACCCTGAAGCAGTTGCATTTGTTACTCAAATTGCACTTGATTTCAGAAACCAGTTTAAACGTGACGTAGTAATCGATTTAGTATGTTACCGTCGCCATGGTCACAATGAAGCTGATGAGCCTAATGCAACTCAGCCTGTTATGTACCAAAAAATTAAAAAGCACCCAGTTCCACGTTTAATTTACGCAGATCAACTTATAGCTGAAGGCTCTTTTTCTGAACAAGAAATAAAAGCACTTGCTGATGAGTACCGTAATGCATTAGACGAAGGCAATTGTGTTGTTTCAGAAATACAACCAGAGACATCGCATTCTTCAGATTGGGCAAAGTATGTTGGCCATGAATGGGATGTTGATTACGATGCCAGCGTACCTGTTGAAGAGCTCAAAGCACTCGGTGAGAAAATCGCTTCTTACCCAGAGCAATATAAAGCACAGTCACGCGTTAAAAAGATTTACGATGATCGTAAATTAATGGCTTATGGTGAGAAACCTCTAGATTGGGGTATGGCAGAAACACTTGCTTATGCAACAATTGCAACTGAAGGCACTGACATTCGTTTAACTGGTCAGGATTCAGGGCGTGGTACATTCTTCCATCGTCATGCTGTTGTTCACAGTCAATCAGACGGCGCTACTTATACACCTCTACAGCACTTAAGCGAAGATCAAGGTACTTTTGAAGTATTTGACTCTGTTTTATCTGAAGAAGCTGTTGTTGCTTTTGAATACGGTTATGCAACTGCAGAGCCTACTTCATTAGTACTTTGGGAAGCACAGTTTGGTGATTTCGCCAACGGTGCACAAGTTGTATTTGACCAATTCCTAAGTTCTGGTGAGCAAAAATGGGGCCGTTTATGTGGTCTTACAATTTTGTTACCACATGGCTATGAAGGACAAGGTCCAGAGCATAGTTCAGCTCGCTTAGAGCGTTTCCTACAACTATGTGCTGATCACAACATGCAAGTATGTGTTCCATCTACTCCTGCACAAGTTTACGCTATGCTTCGTCGTCAATCAGTTCGACCACTACGTCGTCCGTTGATTGTTATGACGCCTAAGTCGTTGCTTCGTCATCCTCTTGCAACTTCATCGCTTGAAGAGCTATCGCATGGTGTTTTCCATAATATGATCGACGAAGTTGATGATATTAACCCTGAGAAAGTTGAACGCGTTGTATTTTGTAGTGGTAAAGTTTATTACGAACTATTACAAGAGCGTCGTAAGCTAGAGCAAGATAATATTGCTATTGTTCGTGTTGAGCAGTTATATCCGTTCCCACATGACGAAATGCAAACAATTATGGAGCGTTACCAACACGTAACTGATTTTGTATGGTGTCAAGAAGAGCCACAAAACCAAGGTGCATGGTACTGTTCACAACATCACTTTATTGATGCAATCCCACAAGGTGCTAAATTAAAATATGCAGGACGTAAAGCGTCTGCATCACCAGCGTGTGGTTACATGTCAGTACATACTAAAGAACAACAAGCGCTCGTTGCCGACGCGCTTACTATAGAAAATAAAGGATAAGCAATGAGCACAGAAATTAAAGTTCCTGTTCTTCCTGAGTCGGTTGCAGATGCTACCGTTGCTACATGGCATGTAAGTGTTGGCGACAAAGTAACTCGCGATCAAAACTTAGTAGACATTGAAACAGATAAAGTGGTTTTAGAAGTTGTTGCACAGCATGACGGTGTAATTACAGAAATATCACAAGAAGAAGGTGCAACCGTACTTGGCGATCAAGTTATGGGTTTACTTGGTGATGCTGATGCAGCGCCAGCAAGTGAAGGTTCATCTAAAGAAGAATCAGCACCAGCTAAATCAGAAGACGCGCCAGCGGCGCAATCAGCACCAGCATCAGAAGGTAAAGAAGTGGACATTAAAGTACCTGTACTTCCAGAATCAGTTGCAGACGCAACAATTGCTACATGGCATGTACAACCAGGTGACGCAGTAACACGCGACCAAAACTTGGTAGATATTGAAACAGATAAAGTTGTTCTTGAAGTAGTAGCTCAAGAAGATGGCATCATGGGTGATATCATTCACAACGAAGGCGATACTGTACTAGGCGAGCAAGTAATTGGTTCGGTTAAAGCAGGCGGTGCACCAGCGGCTCCAGCTGCAAAAGCAGACGAAACGCCAGCAGCAGATTCTAGCGAAAGTTCAGATGTGTTAACACCATCAGTTCGTCGTTTAATTGCTGAGAAAGGCTTAGACGCTTCTAAAATTAACGGCACGGGTAAAAATGGCCGCGTAACTAAAGAAGACGTTGATACGTTCTTAAAAGCACCAGCCCCAGCGGCTAAAAAAGCAGAAGCTTCTGCTCCTGCAGCACCGATGGGCGATCGTACTCAAAAACGTGTTCCTATGACTCGCCTGCGTAAAACGATTGCTACACGTCTTCTTGAAGCTAAAAATTCAACTGCAATGTTAACAACATTCAACGAAGTGAACATGGAACCAATCATGAGCCTTCGTAAGCAGTACCAAGAAGTATTTGAAAAGCGTCATGGCATTCGTTTAGGTTTCATGTCTTTCTACGTGAAAGCGGTAACTGAAGCACTTAAACGCTTCCCAGATGTTAATGCATCAATTGATGGTGACGATATTGTTTACCATAACTATTTTGATATCAGCATTGCAGTATCTACTCCACGTGGTCTAGTTACTCCAGTACTTAAAGATTGTGACAAACTATCTGTTGCTGAAATCGAAAAGGGTATTCGTGAATTAGCACTTAAAGGTCGTGATGGTAAGCTAACGCTTGCAGATATGACCGGTGGTAATTTCACTATTACTAATGGCGGCGTATTTGGTTCATTACTATCTACACCTATCATTAACTTGCCACAGTCTTCAATTTTGGGTATGCATAAAATCCAAGACCGTCCGATGGCTGTAAATGGTAAAGTAGAAATACTTCCTATGATGTATTTAGCTCTTTCTTATGACCACCGTATCATTGATGGTAAAGAATCAGTTGGTTTCTTAGTGACTATTAAAGAGTTACTTGAAGATCCAACTCGCTTATTGCTAGATGTTTAATCTAGTTGTATGAAATGTAAGCTGTGAATGAACATTCACAGCTTTTTTTTTGCGCCTTTGGTCTTACTGGGGTTTTCATGTTAAGCCTTGGGATCTATACTAGGTGCGCAATTTGGGATAGTTGTTTATTTGAAAAAATATTCAGCTCTTTTAGTATAAAAAATTGGATAAAGCATCATGAATTTGCATGAGTATCAGGCAAAACAACTTTTTGCCGAATATGGTTTACCAGTTTCTCAGGGTTTCGCTTGCGATACACCTGAAGAAGCTGCAGCAGCTGCTGAAAAAATCGGCGGTGATATGTGGGTTGTTAAAACTCAGGTTCACGCAGGTGGACGTGGTAAAGCTGGCGGTGTTAAGCTAGTAAAAACTATCGACGAAGTAAAAGCGTTTGCAGCTAACTGGTTGGGTAAAAACCTAGTTACTTACCAAACAGACGAGAAAGGTCAGCCAGTAGCTAAAATTTTAGTTGAAAGCTGTACTGACATTGCTAACGAATTGTACCTAGGTGCAGTAGTTGACCGTGCATCTCGCAAAGTAGTTTTCATGGCGTCTACTGAAGGCGGCGTTGAAATTGAAACTGTTGCAGAAGAAACACCAGAGCTTATCCACAAAGCTGAAATTGATCCATTAGTGGGTCCTCAAGCTTACCAAGCACGTGAGCTAGGCTTTAAATTGGGTCTTAACCCAGTACAAATGAAGCAGTTTGTTAAGATCTTTATGGGTCTTGGTAACATGTTTACTGATTTTGATTTCGCACTACTTGAGATCAACCCGTTAGTAATTACAGACGAAGGTAACCTTCACTGTCTTGACGGAAAAATCGGTATTGATGGTAATGCACTTTACCGTCAACCTAAAATCCGTGAGTTCCACGATCCATCTCAAGAAGATGCACGTGAAGCACACGCAGCAAGCTTCGAGCTTAACTACGTTGCTCTAGATGGCAATGTTGGTTGTATGGTTAACGGTGCAGGCCTAGCAATGGGTACTATGGACATCGTAAACCTACACGGCGGCAAACCGGCTAACTTCCTAGATGTTGGTGGCGGCGCGACTAAAGAACGTGTTTCTGAAGCATTCAAAATCATCCTTTCTGACGATAATGTTAAAGCTGTTTTAGTAAACATCTTTGGCGGTATTGTACGTTGTGACATGATTGCTGAAGGTATCATTGGCGCAGTTAAAGAAGTTGGCGTAAATGTACCTGTAGTTGTACGTTTAGAAGGTACTAATGCTGAATTAGGCCGTGAAGTTCTTAAGAACTCAGGTCTAGATATCATTGCTGCTGAATCACTAACAGACGCTGCTGAGAAAGTTGTTGCTGCTGCGGAGGGCAAATAATGTCTGTATTAATCAATAAAGATACAAAAGTTATCTGTCAAGGTTTCACTGGTGGCCAAGGTACTTTCCACTCAGAGCAAGCGCTTGAGTACGGTACACAAATGGTTGGTGGTGTAAGCCCAGGTAAAGGCGGTCAAACGCACCTTGGTCTTCCTGTATTCAACACAGTTCGTGATGCTGTTCAAGAAACTGGCGCAACTGCTTCAGTTATCTACGTACCAGCTCCTTTCTGTAAAGATGCAATCTTAGAAGCTATCGATGCTGGCATCGAGCTGATTGTTTGTATCACTGAAGGTATCCCTACGCTTGATATGGTTGACGTTAAAGTTAAACTAGATCAAACAGGTACTCGTATGATCGGTCCTAACTGTCCAGGTGTTATTACTCCTGGTGAGACTAAGATTGGTATCATGCCTGGTCACATCCACAAACCTGGTAAAGTAGGTATTGTTTCTCGCTCTGGTACTTTAACGTACGAAGCGGTTAAGCAAACTACTGATGCTGGTTTTGGTCAGTCTACGTGTGTTGGTATTGGTGGTGATCCAATCCCAGGTACTAACTTTATCGACGTTCTAGAAATGTTCGAAAAAGATCCACAAACTGAAGCAATCGTAATGATTGGTGAAATTGGTGGTACTGCAGAAGAAGAAGCTGCAGAGTACATCAAAGCTAATGTAACTAAACCTGTAGTATCTTACATTGCTGGTGTTACTGCACCAGAAGGTAAGCGTATGGGTCACGCTGGCGCAATCATCGCAGGCGGTAAAGGTACTGCTGATGAGAAATTTGCTGCATTAGAAGCTGCGGGCGTAAAAACTGTACGTTCACTTGCTGAAATCGGTAAAGCACTTAAAGAGAAAACAGGCTGGTAATTGCTTGTTTCCTCTGAAAAGGCCCGCTTATGCGGGCCTTTTTGTTATTGAGGTAAATTTAGAACGGATAACTAATATGCTGAAAAAAGCGTACAGACAAATCTTGTCGTTGCTTATTTATGGCCAGCTCGTTACATAATGCATGAATTGTTTTCTCTACTTGGTTCATAAAGCGGCCATAACCAATTTCATGTTTATCCTGCTGCGTTGCGACAATAACAAAATGTAGTGTTTCTACTAATTTTGTTGCTTCATAAAAATACTTAATTTGATTTTCATTTGATTCAACATCAAAGCTCAACTTTTGTAACTCTGCATTACCTTCATTTTTATCTATTTTACTGTTTCGGACAATGGGTATTGCGCCATTAGCTACCATTGCACCGTGTGTTAGTTTGTTTTGTTCACATGCGCGTTTAAAACTATCTGCAAAGTAATCATAAAACTTTTCCACATCGTTATTGTTCACCATTGTTTGAAACTGTGTTTTGATGGCCCGAGAAACCGCAATGGTAAATGTTGCGTAAGTCATTTCAGCATAGTCACTAGGAATATTACATTGCCTTGATTGATAACGAGGGTAGAGGCTTCTGAGTTTATATCCATAACTCTCTTTATTTCCCTTATCTTTAGCAAATAAATCGTAAGTTAGATGTTGGTGATCGCGAAGTTTAAATTGGGGCTGATTTATAAATAACTGTTCTTGGAGTAAGTTTAATACTTTTTGCACTCTATTGTGAAACAAAGCTGAGTTTGCACGTAAGTCTTCACCCGTGGCTAAAAACAAGAAACGTATTTTCTTACTTTTTATATCTGATGAGTAATAAATTTTATGTGCTTCGTGATAACGAGGATTATAAAAAAACAACATCTGCTTGTCGGTTTCTAGTTGATATGACTCATCATGAAAGCGTACAACCGGTAGTTTATCGTTTGCTAATAAATGTACATTATGCAGTTCATATTCATCACAACATGCAAATAATTGACGCGCAATACGCTCGTAGCAACAGTTTATAGTACTAAAGCTATTATAAAATGCTTCATTAGGTATTATTTCAGCCAATAAATAGTGGTTAGCGCGTGCATTAGTTGGAATATATACACGGTGTTGATTAAGTGTCGCCATCTTAGAATCCTTATAAAGTAGGTTATTTAGCTACTATAATTGGCTTTGATGACCTAAATGTTGCGTTAAAACAAATTTTATTCATAAACAATTGAACAAGTGGATTAAAGTTAATCAATATCTAAAATAAACCTTAATCTATTGCTGTATGTTAGTGTATGTTTTTGTAATAATGCATTAGTTTTGTTATTACGTAATATTTAGAGGATCACACTCCTATGGCGGAAATTGAGAATCGCCCAAGTAACTTTATTAGAACCCGAATTGATGAAGACTTAGCAAGTGGCAAACATGCGACAACGCATACACGTTTTCCACCTGAACCAAATGGTTTTTTACATATTGGCCATGCCAAATCAATTTGTTTGAATTTTGGTATCGCAAAAGACTACAACGGTTTATGTAACCTACGTTTTGACGATACAAACCCTGAAAAAGAAGACATTAACTACGTTAACTCTATTAAAGAGGATGTACAGTGGTTAGGCTTTAATTGGGATGGCGACATAAAGTATTCTTCTAACTATTTTGATACTTTATATGGTTACGCAGTAGAGCTTATTGAAAAAGGCTTAGCGTACGTTTGTTTTTTAACTGCAGACGAAGCACGACAGTACCGTGGTACATTAAAAGAGCCAGGTAAAAACAGTCCTTATAGAGATACTTCAGTTGAAGAAAACCTAGCGTTATTTGAGAAAATGCGCGCTGGCGAATTCAAAGAAGGTGAATGTGTACTGCGGGCTAAAATTGATATGGCAAGCTCATTTATGGTGCTTCGCGATCCAATTATTTACCGTGTTCGATTTGCTCATCATCACCAAACAGCTGACAAGTGGTGCATTTACCCAATGTATGACTTCACTCACTGTATTTCTGATGCGCTTGAAGGTATTACACATTCATTATGTACATTAGAGTTCCAAGATAACCGTCGTTTATACGACTGGGTACTTGATAACATTAGTTTAGAGTGTCACCCGCAACAAATTGAGTTTTCGCGCTTAAATCTTGAATACACTATTATGTCAAAGCGTAAGCTAAATGATTTAGTAGTAAATAACTATGTAGAAGGGTGGGATGACCCTCGTATGCCTACTATTGCAGGTTTACGTCGTCGTGGTTATACACCAGGTTCAATTCGTGAATTTTGTTTGCGTATTGGTGTAACAAAACAAGAGAATATGGTTGAAATGGGCATGCTTGAAGCCTGTATCCGTGAAGACTTAAACGAAAATGCACCACGTGCAATGGCTGTACTCGATCCTGTTAAAATCGTTATTGAAAACTACGATGCAGATAAAGTTGAAACTTTATCAGTGGCTAATCACCCAAATAAAGAAGAAATGGGGCGTCGTGATGTTCCATTTACTCGTGAAATCTATATTGAACGAGAAGACTTTAAAGAAGAAGCGAATAACAAATTCAAACGTTTAGTACTTGATAAAGAAGTACGCTTACGTGGTGCTTATGTTATTAAAGCGCAGCGTGTTGAAAAAGACGGAAATGGCGAAATCACAACTATCTTCTGTACATACGACAGCGAAACACTTGGTAAAAACCCAAGTGATGGTCGTAAGGTAAAAGGTGTTATTCATTGGGTTTCAGCACCAGAGTCTATTACTGCAGAAGTTCGTTTATACGACCGTTTGTTTAGCGTACCAAATCCAGCAGCTGCAGAGGAATTTGAAACTACGCTTAACCCGGAGTCATTGGTTGTTTTACCTAACGCTAAATTAGAACCATCGCTTGCTAATTCACAAGCAGAGCAGGGCTTTCAGTTTGAGCGTACAGGTTATTTCTCTCGTGATTCTAAATCAGAGAACGTTGTATTTAATCAAACAGTGGGTCTTCGCGATTCATGGTCTAAAACTCAATAAGTAATACCAATTCGCTTAATTAAGTGATCTATTTTGAGGCTGGAAAAACGTGTTGATAGCTAGGCAAAAAATTCGCTATTTAGTTGTTCTAAATGAGCATTTTTTAACGCAGGTAGCGACACGTTTAGCCCCGCGAAATGATTAAGTATTATTGCGGATTGGTATAATACTTAAAATATACCCAGGATTTACTGGGTATATTTATTACTATTGTCTTTTAGGCACAAAAAAAACCTGCACTTAGCAGGTTTTTTTATTGCTTTTAAAAGCGATATTAGCTGTTAGCGTCGCTAAATTCTTTACACGCTGCTTTATCATTACACTCACCGTATAAATACAAAGAATGGTTTGTAAGAGTAATACCATTTTCTTCAGCAATTTCTAGTTGACGACGCTCAATCATGTCATCTTCAAACTCTACCACTTTGCCACATTTCAAACATACTAAATGATCGTGGTGAGTGCTTCCAGAAAGTTCAAATACTGATTTTCCGCCTTCAAAGTGATGACGGCTTACAATACCCGCATCATCAAATTGGTTAAGTACGCGGTATACAGTTGCAAGACCAATTTCTTCACCTAGATCCAAAAGAATTTTGTAAACATCTTCAGCACTGATGTGTTGGTTATCTGGAGATTGTAAAATCTCTAATATTTTAATACGCGGTAAAGTTACTTTTAAACCGGCTTTTTTAAGTTCCAAGTTATGATCAGTCATTAAATCTGTCTCAATTTTATTTGGTTATACTAGACATCTTGCAAAGATGTACACGACACATTAGCAACAAACAGGATAACGTGCCTAAGCGTTAAGTGCAAAGAACAATTGATATATATTGCCACTAAAGCTTAAAACGCTAACTGTTTGATAATTATTTAAACAGCTAGCGATATATGCAGTAAATTAGTCAGCTAATTCACTTAAACACATTTCTTCATACACTTGAGCAGACCATGCTTTAACACGTTGTTCTGTAAGCTCTGGTTGACGGTCTTCGTCGATACCCAAACCTACAAAGTGCTTATCATCAGCCATTCCTTTAGATGCTTCAAAGTCATAGCTTTCACTTGGCCAATGGCCCACAACAATAGCGCCACGTTCAGTAACAATATCGTTGATCATGCCCATTGCATCTAAAAAGTACTCAGCGTAATCTTCTTGGTCACCACAACCAAAAATAGCAACAAGTTTACCTTCAAAGTCTACTTCCTCAAGTTCTGGAAAAAAGTCATCCCAGTCACATTGAGCTTCACCGTAGTACCAAGTAGGGATACCGAATAAGATTAAATCAAATTCAGCAATCTCTTCTTTAGAGCTTTTTGCAATATCATGAACAGCCACTAGCTTTTTACCCAATTCTTTTTGGATCATTTTTGCTACGTGTTCTGTGTTACCTGTGTCACTTCCGAAAAAAATGCCTACACTTGCCATGGATTTAAAACCTTTTATGTATCAATAGCCAATCTTTCTTGTAAAATCGTTTCAATCAGCGCACTACGGCTAATATTTTGTGCATCTGCCATATCACTCAATGCTTGATATAACTGCGATGAAACTTTAAATTCAACACGCTTTAAACCACGTGCTTTATCTCTTTTTATTTGATTACGTTTATTTACCTTTAACTGCATATCCCGAGAAAGGGGATTGGTTTTAGGTCTGCCTGGGCGTTTTTCGTATTCAAATAAATCGAGTGTAGTTCTATCTGTTTCTGACTTCGCCATGCTTAACCTACACCTGCGCCTTGCCAAAATACTTGAATAAGCCCTTTAGCAATAAAGCCTGAACAACCTAAAAAGAGCACGCCCCAAACAATGTATTGTCCGAACTTTGGTACATTGCCACTTTTTAGTACGTCTTTAATTGCCATGCCGATGAATATGAAAATACCGGCTAAGCCAAAATACAACCCTAGGGTATCAAATTCGTTAATTAACTGACTGACCATCAACGTATAACCTTTAAATTAAACGGCGCGTACTATAGCATATAAATATTCATATATTTAGTGCGCTGAATTAAAAACACGCGATTAAAATTGCTTTAAACCGCAGTTAAAAAGTCATTTATCGCTTTATTAACAGCAAGAGGCTTTTGAGCATGAAGCCAATGACCTGCGCCATGAATAATTTTAGCCTTGGTGTTTTTAAAGCGTGCTGTAATTGCAGTACGATGCTCGGGCAATATATAGTCAGAATCATTACCTTTGATGAAAAGAGTATCGCATAAACAAGAATTGTTTTCATTAACATTGGACGTGATTGTCGAATATTTTTCGTCAAGCACATTTAGGTTAAATCGCCATGCAAAATGACCTTCTTCATTTTTAGCGAGGCTTTTAAGTAAAAACTGTCGAACCCCCAGCTCTTCAATATAAGGCTGCATAATTGCATCAGCTTGCTTTCTATCGTCTATTGACTGCGTTGAAACTGCTTTTAATGCTTGTAATATTTTTGTGTGGCGAGCAGGGTAACTAACAGGTGCGATATCAAGTACAACCAATTTATTTACCAGTTCAGGGTGTGTTAGTGCTAATTCCATTGCGACTTTCCCACCCATAGAGTGACCAACTAAATGAGCTTTATCTATGTTTAAATGTGCTAATAACTCGACAATATCTTGAGCCATTGCAGGGTAGTTCATTTCATCACTATGAGGAGAAAGCCCGTGGTTGCGTAAATCAACGTTAATAACATTAAAGTGTTCACTTAATGGTTTTGCGATTACATTTAGGTTTTCTAATGATCCAAAAAGTCCGTGGATCAAAATAACATTAGGGCCTTGCCCTTGTTGCTTGTAATTTAACTGCATACACGCCTCCTGAAAATTTCGCCATAGTTTGCCGAGCATTGCTCTAAAAAGCAAAAAATACAGCGACTATTTATTAAATTGGGCTTTTGTTTGTTAAATCAACAACAATCTAGTAAATATTAATATGTTTACGGGAGTGCTTGTTGTAACTCGCATTTCTGATTGGTTTGGGTATAATCACACGGGAGAAAAAAATGTGACCCGTAATGACAGGAAGAACATGAAACAAATCGACATAGACGACGAGTTATATCAGTATATTGCAAGCAATACGCAAAGTATTGGTGAAAGTGCATCCACTATTTTACGTCGTTTATTAAATCTGAGCGGCGAAAAAATTCAAACCGCAAACGTAGAACTAACTCAAAATAATCAAACTGCGACTACGTCTACCGCCACATTAAAAAGCTCAGAGCTACCTGCTGCTGAGACTGCAAAAAAACAAACGCCTGTAGCTCACGCACCCGTGAAGCAAAAAAGCGATAATGTTTTTAATGTATTAAATAAAGAAGAGCTGGCAATGCAGAAGGGTGTTGTTGGGCGCTTTTTGTTTATTTTAAGTGCATTTTACCGCACACATAAAACTGATTTTTCGGCTGTACTAGATATTAAAGGGCGTGACCGTGTTTACTTTGCTACTAGTAAAGAAGCCTTAGTAAATAGCGGTAGTAGTATGAACCCTAAAAACATAACTGATAGTGAATATTGGGTTATGACAAATTCTAATACAACGCGTAAAAAAATGATGCTTCATGAAGTTGCTCTTTGCCTTGGATATAGTGCAGAGCAAGCTGAAAAAATTCGCGATTACCTGTAAGGAAATATAATGGCTATTCACTCAGGCGCAGGCAAAACTGCTCCACAATCAGCACTGGTTAACGTACCTAAATTAGTATCTGCGTATTACTTAAACGAACCTGATCTTGAACAAAATCCAGAGCATTGTGTTGCTTTTGGTACATCAGGCCACCGTGGTTGTTCTTACGATGTTAAATTTAATGAGTCACACATTTTAGCAATTACTCAGGCTATTTGTGATTATAGAAAACAAAATGATATTTTTGGTCCGTTATTTTTAGGTAAAGACACACACGCACTGAGTGAGGCTGCATTTAATTCAGCTATTGAAGTTTTAGTTGCTAACGAAGTGCAAGTGATAACGCAAGAAAACGGTGACTTTACACCAACGCCAGTTATCAGCCACGCCATAGTTAGCCATAACAAGCTACACCCAAATGAGCTTGCAGACGGTATTGTTGTTACGCCTTCGCATAACCCTCCTGAAGATGGTGGCTTTAAATACAACCCACCTAATGGCGGACCTGCTGATACCGACGTTACTAAATGGATTGAAGACAGAGCAAATCAACTTTTATTAGAAGACTTGGTTGAAGTTGAGTTATTCCCATTCGCTAAAGCTTCACGTTCAGGCTTTATTCGCTACGAAGATTTAATGACTCCTTATATTGATGATTTAGCAAATATCGTTAATTTAAAAGCCATTAGCGATGCAGGTATCAAAATTGGTATTGATCCACTAGGTGGTTCAGGTATTAATTTTTGGCCTGTTATTGCTAAAAAATATAATTTAGATTTAACCGTCGTTAATGATGTTGTTGATCCACGTTTTGCTTTTATGCCACTTGATAAAGATGGCAAAATTCGTATGGATTGTTCATCACCTTATTCAATGGCGAACCTTATTGCATTAAAAGATGATTTTGATGTGTCTATTGGTAACGACCCTGACTACGATCGTCACGGTATTGTAACGCCAGATGGTTTAATGAATCCAAACCACTTTTTAGCAGTGGCAATTGATTACTTACTTAAACACCGTGATTGGAATGAAACAGTAGAGATTGGTAAAACACTGGTTTCTAGCTCTATGATCGATAAAGTAGCAGCGCGCAATAATCGTAAAGTAAAAGAAGTACCCGTAGGCTTTAAATGGTTTGTTGAAGGCTTAAGCAAAGGCAAGCTTGCTTTTGGTGGCGAAGAAAGCGCAGGTGCTGCATTCTTACGTTTTGATGGCTCTGTATGGTGTACAGATAAAGACGGCTTTATTATGGGACTACTCGCTGCAGAAATACTTGCAGTAACAGGTAAAACTCCATCAGCGCTTTATAAAGAACTAGAACAAGAGTTTGGTTCTCCAATTTATAAACGCCTTGATGCACCGGCCTCAAGCGGCCAAAAGTCACGTTTAAAAGCATTGAGTGCTTCTGATGTTAAAGCAGATACACTTGCTGGCGAACCTATTTTGCAAAAACTGACTCATGCACCAGGTAACGATGCGGCAATTGGTGGTTTAAAAGTGGTCACTGAAAATGGCTGGTTTGCAGCGCGTCCATCAGGTACTGAAGATATTTATAAAATATACCTTGAATCATTTAAAGGTGAAGAGCATTTAGCGTTACTTGAAAAAGAAGCTAAAAAGTTAGTCGATTCTGTGATCAGCTAACACTGCTTAAACTATTTTAAAACGGCTGATTTATTCAGCCGTTTTTGTTTCTATACCTCTACCTTGTGCATATATATGCATAAGAGTTTACTCTCACATTATTTTTAAAGGGCTTATTACATGTCAGCCAATCCATCTTACTTAAATGAATTAAAACAAACGGGCGATTTTTTAACGCTTAGCCGTAATAACGAATGGCATTTAGATGTAGGTGAATTTGTTTTAGATAATGGAACTTGTGTAAATATACACGATACCGGCGTAATTGAGTTTCAACCTGCTGTTAAAACAAGCAAAGATGTAATTTATTCAAGCGCTGTACACGGTAACGAAACTGCGCCAATTGAAATTTGTGATGCGCTCATTAAACAAATTATAAAAGGTGAGCTAGTCCTTAAGCAGCGTGTTTTATTTATTTATGGTAATCCACAATCAATTAATATTGGCCTGCGTTTTGTAGAAGAAAACTTAAATAGATTATTTAATGGTCACCATACAGTTGAAGGTGTACCAATGAATAATGAACGAAACCGCGCTGCAAAGCTTGAGCAATACGTAAGTGACTTTTATGCCCGTGGCCAGCAAGGCAGTAGCCGATGTCATTACGACTTACACACTGCAATTAGAGGCTCTAAAAACGAAAAATTTGCTGTGTATCCATTTTTACATGGTAAGCCATGGAAAAAGTCACAGTTACAATTTTTATTGAGCTGTGGTGTAAATACCGTACTTATGATGAAATCACCCGCAACAACGTTTAGCTATTATTCGTCGTTTGTTCATGGTGCAGACTCGTTTACGGTAGAGCTGGGTCAGGTTAAGCCATTTGGCCAAAATGATATGGCACGCTTTGAAAAAACAAAGCAAACATTAACTGCATTAATTAGCCAAAATGAAGTTAAATACCCTGATTTTAATGCAAGTGAGTTTGAGTTATTTGCAGTGCACCGCACAATTAATAGAACGCAGGATGATTTTAGTTTCCCTTTTTCTGATGATGCTGAGAACTTTACTGGCTTTGCGAAAGGTGAACTACTTGCAACCGACGGTGATACAGCGATTTACGCTGACGTTGAAGGTGAGGCTATTATATTTCCAAATGCGAGCGTAGCATTAGGCCAAAGAGCACTGCTTACCGTTATTCCAATGGATATTGATAGCAATTTCGTCTAATTAAACTCATCAGACCACTGGTAGCTTCAAGTTAACTATATGATTACTATTGATTAAAGTAACCGTATCGTTAACTTGCCACTTATTTAACCTGTATTTGCTTTTGTTTCGTCCCAGATGTGTTGAATAACACTTTACGTTAACGTAAAGTGTTGGCAGCTTTAATTAAAGATAGTGCAGATGTTGCAAAGTTTAACCAGCAACAATCACCCACAATAATAATTTAAAGGGGCACTGTTTTACCGACAACAAAAGAAGGTAGGTTATGAGTAATCCAAATAACGTATCGCTGAATATTAACCACGAGCTTGAATTTATTGATGGCCAAGCACTTAATATTCCAACCCTTAGTATTTTAACTGAGGACGGCGACATTCATCCTAGTGCAACCGCACCTGATATTTCAAAACATACCGCTATTAAGTTATATGAAACAATGCGTTTTATACGTTTGTTAGATGAACGTATGCAAGGCGCGCAGCGCCAAGGTCGTGTTAGTTTTTATATGCAATGCCTAGGCGAAGAAGCCGCAGTTACAGCCTCTGCTGCTGCACTTGATCAAGATGATATGATCATGGCGCAATATCGTGAACAAGCAGCACTGCATTATCGTGGCTTTACGCTTGATCAATTTATGAACCAAATGTTCTCAAATGAATTGGATTTAGGTAAAGGTCGCCAAATGCCAATCCATTATGGTTCTAAAGCGCTAAACTACATGACGATTTCATCGCCACTGGGTACGCAAATACCACAGGCCACAGGTTATGCATATGGTCAAAAAATAAAGCATATCGACGCTAAAACAGGTGAGCTTGCAAGCACAATTGATAACGTGACTATTTGTTACTTTGGTGAAGGTGCTGCATCAGAAGGTGACTTTCATGCGGGCTTAAATATGGCGGCTGTTCACAAAGCGCCGGTTATATTTTTTGCACGTAATAACGGCTATGCCATATCTACCCCTGCTGATGAACAGTTTAAAGGCGATGGTATTGCGTCGCGTGGTGTAGGTTATGGTATTAAAACAATTCGTGTTGATGGCACAGATGCACTTGCTGTGTATGCAGCGACCAAAAAAGCACGCGAAATAGCCTCAACACAAGGTGAGCCTGTACTTATTGAATCGATTGCTTATAGATTAGGCGCGCATTCTACCTCAGACGATCCCAGTGGTTATCGCTCTAAAGATGAAGAGGCAAATAATCAAATCTGTCCTATTGATAAATTTAGAAAATGGTTGGTCAAGCAAGATTGGTTAAACGAAGAAGACGATATAAAAGCAAAAGAGTCGATTCGTGAAGAAATTTTAGCAGCGCTTAAGCGTGCTGAAGTTGTTGACAAGCCCGCTTTAGAAGAATTGGTATCTGACGTTTACGATACACCAATTCCATTATTGCAACGTCAGTACGAGCAATTAAAAGAACATATAAAACAGCATCCAGATGCTTACCCAGTAACTGCAGGGAGAATTAAGTAATGGCTAAAATGAACATGCTCCACGCAATTAACTCTGCCCTCGATATTACGATGAACGAACACCCTCAAGCCTGTATTTTTGGCGAAGATGTTGGTTACTTCGGTGGTGTATTTAGAGCAACATCAGGTTTGCAAGAAAAGTACGGTAAGCATCGCGTTTTTAATACGCCTTTAACCGAACAAGGTATTTTAGGCTTTGCTAATGGTTTAGCGGCATTTGGTGCGCCTGCATTGGCAGAAATTCAATTTGCTGATTATATTTTCCCAGCGTTTGATCAAATAGTAAATGAAGCCGCTAAATTTCGTTATCGCAGTGGTAATGAATTTAATGTAGGTAACTTAACTATTCGTACGCCTTATGGCGGTGGTATTGCTGGTGGCTTATATCACTCGCAATCACCCGAAGCTTATTTTGCACATACACCGGGCTTAAAAGTGGTTGTACCGCGTAACCCTTATCAAGCTAAGGGTTTATTACGTGCCTCTATTAAAGATGATAACCCTGTCATATTTTTTGAGCCTAAGCGTTTATATCGTGCATCAACAGGCGAAGTGCCAGAAGAAGATTATAGTATTGAATTAGGCACGGCTGAAGTAGTACAAGAGGGTACCGATATTACGCTTTTAGCGTGGGGTGCTCAAATGGAGATTATTGAAGAGGCAGCACAGCAAGCAAGCGAGCAAGGTATAAGCTGTGAAGTAATAGATCTTCGTAGTATTTTACCATGGGATGTTGAAACGATTGCTAAATCGGTTATTAAAACCGGCCGTTTAATCGTGAGCCATGAAGCGCCTATAACTAATGGCTTTGGTGCCGAGATAGCAGCAACAATACAACAAGAGTGTTTCTTGCATTTAGAGTCGCCAATTTTACGTGTATGTGGTCTAGATACACCATACCCGTTGGCACTTGAAAAAGAATACGTACCGGACGCACTAAAAGTGTTGGCTGCAATTAAACAATCAATGGATTTTTAGGGGTTACCATGGCGAAAGATTTTATATTACCCGATATTGGTGAAGGCATTGTTGAATGCGAAGTTGTTGAGTGGCTAGTTCAAGAAGGCGATACCGTATCTGAGGACCAGCCAATTTGTGATGTGATGACAGACAAAGCATTAGTACAAATTCCAGCAGTGCATGATGGCATTATTTCAAAGCTATATTATCAAAAAGGTGAAATTGCTAAAGTACATGCTCCTTTATTTGCTATGGATGTAACTGGTGATAGTACGAGTAATGAAGTAGTAGAAGAGCCAGTTCAAGCTGAAAATCAAACTAATAACAATGCATCTGATGTAGTTGAAGACTTTATACTCCCTGATATTGGTGAAGGTATTGTCGAATGTGAGATTGTTGATTGGTTAGTCGCAGAAGGCGATGAAATAGAAGAAGACCAAGCGGTTTGTGACGTAATGACCGACAAAGCATTAGTACAAATTCCGGCAAAATATACAGGCACAGTAAAAAAACTATATTACCAAAAAGGTGAAATAGCAAAAGTACATAGCCCGTTGTTTCAAATGACAATTGCAGGCAGTGCAGTAAAGCCAAATGTTGATATAAACCAAGCGGTCGTAAAGGCTCAAACTAATGCCGTCGCTGAAAAAGTTGCCTCTGTTAAAACGCAGCAAGCTGCAAAGGTTATCAATCAAAAAGCGGTGGCGTCGCCTGCAGTTCGTCGTAAAGCACGTGAGCTAGATGTTGATTTAACGTGCGTACCAGGTAGTGGAAAAAATGGACGTATTTACAAGCAAGATATTGAAGAGTTTGTAAAAGGCGAAGTGCCAAATACTATTGATACTTCACCGCTTAATAGCGATGCTTCTCAAAGTGCAGTACAAAACCAAACACAGAATCAAAGCGGTGGCGTACGAGTAGAGCAAATTAAAGGCATTAAAGCGGCCATGGCCAAGCAAATGGTGGCTTCGGTTTCAACTATTCCGCACTTTACTTTTAGTGATGAAATCGATTTAACACAGCTTATAGCTTTGCGAAGCTCCTTAAAAGAGCAGTACAAATCACAAGGCGTTAAGCTCACCATGATGCCATTTTTTGTAAAAGCACTCTCGCTAGCAATGAAAGAGTACCCTGTACTGAATTCAAAAGTGAATGATGATTGCTCAGAGCTTACCTATTATAACGATCATAATATTGGTATAGCGGTTGATTCAAAAATTGGCTTGTTAGTGCCTAATATTAAGTCGTGCCAGAGTAAGAGTGTTGTTGATGTGGCTAATGATTTAACCCGCTTAACTCATTCTGCGCGAGAAGGGCGTGTTGCACCGGATGATTTAAAAGGAGGGACGATTAGCATCTCTAATATTGGTGCAATTGGCGGCACTATCGCAACCCCCATCATTAATAAACCAGAAGTGGCTATTGTTGCATTGGGTAAACTGCAGCACTTACCGCGTTTTGATGAAAGTGGCCAAGTTGTGAGTAAAGCTATTATGCAAGTGAGTTGGTCTGGCGATCATCGCGTTATTGATGGCGGCACTATTGCACGCTTTAATAACCTATGGAAATCGTACTTAGAAAACCCATCGGCAATGATGATGGCTATGAGTTAATAATATAATTGTTTAAACCTAGGGCGTGTTGATCTTTGATGATTGAATTTGCAGCAGTATGTTTGGTTTTTAGGCAAGGCAGAGCCTATGAAGTGTGGTTACTCCCCATAAGTAGGCGATAACGCAGCATAAATGCCAAACATGCGCTGCTCTTCGGGTTCTGCCTAGGGGCGATAAACTCTTTGTTGCTCGGTTTTTACTTAGCCCACTAGGTTACAAACCTCGCGCCGCGATTAAATCGTCCCTAGATTGAACAAATTACAATCCGCAAAGGTCAACACGCCCTAATAAAAAAACCAGCAATTTGCTGGTTTTTTGTTTTAAATGAGTCTGTTTTTATTTAAGATACATGTGTTACTAAAAAGTAATAAAGTTAACCCCGTTAGGGAATATAAAAAAATAACACTAAGGAAATTTCATGGAACATTATATGAACGCGCTTCGCAGCTACGCGGATTTTTCAGGCCGTAATCGTCGTAAAGCATATTGGATGTTTGTATTATTTAACTTCATTTTTTCGGTAGTTTGTAATGCGATTGATGGTGTACTAGGTACAATGTTCATTGGCACTATTTATAGCTTAGCGCTATTAATTCCTGGCTTAAGTGCTGGTGCACGTCGCCTTCATGATACTGGTCGTTCAGGCTGGTGGCAGTTACTTTGGTTAGTGCCAGTAATTGGTTGGATTGTTTTAATTGTTTTTCTTGCACAAAACTCACATGAAGGTGAGAACGATTATGGCCCAAATCCAAAAGAACTAGCTGCAGAGCCAGCAGCCGTATAAATAAAATAAGTTAACATCCTAAAAGCTCAGCAATAGCTGAGCTTTTTTGTTTATGGCAATTTTAACTTAAAAAGTAAAGGCCATAGCCAACGGCCAAAGCAGGAATAGATGTATACACAGTCGCAATTACAGCCGCTTTAGGTGCCATTGCAATTGCAGGAAATAACGCATCACCATCGTTAGATATTGCATTAGCAGTTAATGCACTAAATGGAATGATCCCCTGAATATATAACGTAGTAACAATTATTTGCGGACCACAACCGGGTAAAAAACCAATCACCACAGCAATAAGTGGCGCTAAATAAGCATAATGTGCAAACCAGTTTTTTAAATCAAGCCCTGCAATATTTACTAAAATCTCAAACAACATAAACGATGCCACTACCCATGCGGTCACAAAGTGTGTGTCTTGAAGTACTTTAATAATTTTAGAAGGTGGATTACATTCATCGTCTTCTGAGGTTACTTCTTTATAGCTTTCACCTTTAGAAGAATACGCCCATATAGTTACAGTAAATAACGCCATTGCAGCACCAAAAATACTAATACTTGTGCCTGTGTATTTTCCAAATTGATCAAAGTCGACATTAAATGCAATTAAAAAAGCAATAATGAGGCTTGGAATAATAGCGAACATCCAAACGGGTTTGCTTATTTTAATTATACGAGTTGGCAATACTTTAACTTGGTGTTTTTGTTCTTGCTTTGTTGGGCGTAAAAAGTCTTTTGCATGAAGGGCGTTTACTATAACACCACAAAGCGTGCCTACTACTAAGCCAATGGCCATTATGGTTAAACCTTCAGTAGGGCGAGTGGCAAGGAGTAAAAATGCGGCATCTCCCATTGTAGCTGTTAAAACAGCAACAATAGCCCCAAAACTTGCTTGGCCTTTTGTAAACTGGGTAACCACTATTATTGCACCACCACATCCAGGAAGGGCACCTAAAACGGCAGCAAAAAATATTTCTAATACCGGCGATTTAGCACTTAAATAACTAAGCTCTAATTGAGGTAAATGCTCTATGGCGTAGTAATAAATTAATAATGTAGCAGCAACAAATACGCTAACTTGAAAAAAAGCATCACTTAGTGCTGTTATTGTAATTTCACGAAGTGATGGCACAGCTAAGCATACCAGTAAAAAAAGTGGTAATAATAAACGTTTATTTTGGCTAACAAAGCGTTTAGAAGCGGGCGTAATAAATCCTATTTGAGAGAGTAAAATCATACAGTGTTACCAATTAAATAAACTTAGTAACACTGTATATTTTAATTAAATGATAATCAATATCATTTACATCTATTTAAATCGATTACTCTCTTTGAGTTTTTCGATGTTAAACCAATGCTACTTACGTTGAAATTCTGAGCTTGCATTCCACGTTGGCCATTGCTCTTGCTCCGAAATATCAAAACCTACTTTATAAAACAATTGTAAGTCTTGAACAGCACCCGATAAATCCCATTCGTCACGGTAACGATCACACGGTTGATGATAACAACCGCGAAGTACTAAACTCATGCGTTTACGGTAATTAGCTGTCTCTTCGTCAGCTGCGACTGTGCCGCCACCTGCGTACATGGCTGGAATCCCCATATTAGCAAATGCAAAGTGATCAGAGCGGTAATAGCCACCAGATGATGGTTTAGGATCGCCTGATATTGTTCTGCCTTGCTCTTTAGCTGCAGTTGCTAAAAACTCATCCATTTGTGACTTGCCAATACCAACCACATTCATGTCTTTTACTTTGCCTAATAAATTTAAGCTATCCATGTTTATGTTAGCGACTGTTTTATTAGCTGCAATCACTGGATTAGCTGCATAGTATTTAGAACCTAGTAAGCCTTGCTCTTCAGCAGTTACTGCTAAAAATGTCATTGAGCGGCTAGGGTGCTTTGGTAATTTAGTAAAGGCTTCAGCTACTTCAATTAGCCCAGCAGTACCCGTTGCGTTGTCGTGAGCACCGTTGTAAATTTGATCGCCTTTACGTGTTTTATCTGTACCTAAGTGATCCCAATGAGCCGAGTAAATAACATGCTCATCTGGTTTCTCACTACCAGGTAAAGTGGCAATAAAGTTATACGACACTGATTTTTTAATCGTATTTTTAACATTAACAGAAGCAGTTAAATCGCCCATATCAACATGGTAAGCACTTTTAGCAGCATTTGTTTTAACGGTATCAAAATCTAAACCTGCTTTAGTAAAAAGCTCTTTTGCTACGTCAGTTGTAACCCAGCCTTCAACGGCTACGCGGTCCATGTTGTTGTTTTCTTTTTGAAAACCAAACTGCTCGCCGCTCCACGAGTTTTCAACTACTGACCATGGGTATGACGCAGGTGCTGTTTCATGAATAATAATTGCGCCAGCTGCACCTTGTCGACTTGCTTCTTCATATTTGTATGTCCAACGACCGTAATAAGTCATTGCGTCGCCAGTAAATAAAGCAGGGTCTTTTGTTGCAAAGCCCGGATCGTTAACCAGCATTACAACCGTTTTGCCCTTAACGTCTAACCCTTCGTAGTCATTCCAATTGTATTCAGGTGCATTAACGCCGTAGCCCACAAAAACAAGTTCAGAATTTTCTATGCCTTCTTGTGCGCTAATGCGGCTGCTACCCATAACCATATCTTTTTTATATTGATAGTCTTTACCACCAATACTTAATACCATGTTTGCATCAGCCTCAAGCGACACAAGTGGAACTTCTTGTAAGTAGCTGTCGCCATTACCTGGCTCTAAACCTAGGGCTTTAAACTGCGCAGTTAAATAATCAAGCGTTAGCTTTTCGCCAGGTGATGAAGGAGCACGGCCACCAAACTCATCCGATGCGAGTACTTTTACATGTTTAGCCAATTCATCAGCTTGAATACTGTTATAACCATTTGTTACATCAGTAGGTGTAATACTTGTTGTTGCGCAACCTGCTAAAACAGCAGTAGCGAGGAGTGTGAGAGAGAAATAATGTTTCATGTCAGCTCTTTTTTTGTTTTAAGTTGTGATTAGTATATTAACTTCTATTAAGTAGAACCAGTTTTTGCGGTAAACTTCTCGTAAATTATAGGCATAAATTGTTAAAGGTTTAAATGAAGCGTTTTACTCCCCCCGAGCAGTGGCAAATCAGTAGTTTAGAAACAGGTGCATTTGCGCATTTACGTGAGCTATTTAAAGTTAACGAACTAACAGATTGGCCGGCGCCGCAGTGGTTTTCTCCATTTTTAACTGCTATTAATGAGAATAATATTCCTATTACTTTTGAAGATGATGCAAAGGTAGACTTTGGCGAGCGGTATTACGAGCAAGTAATTTTTGAAACGGGTGTTGTACCTACACGAAGTGAAAATTGGCATGACTTATTTGGTGGGTTTATATGGTGTTTATTTCCAAAAACCAAAGCGTTAATAAACCATAGACATGTGCAAGATATAGCTGAGCATGGACTGCAACAGCGTACTAAGCATCGTAATGCACTAACGCTTTTTGATGAGTGTGGTGTTGTATTAGCTATAAGTGAGAGTAAATGGCAGCAGTGGCTTTGCGATCACCAATGGAAAACTGCATTCGTTGAACACAAACATGAGTGGGGTAAAACAATAAAACCTTTTATGTTTGGTCATGCTAATTATGAAATGCTAACAAAGCCTTATATAGGTTTAACGGGTAAAGCGTTATTTGTTTGTGTACCGAATGAAATATTTTGTAAAGATTTAGTAACTCAATACCAGTACCTTGACCAAGCCCTTTATGAGATGATTAATACAGATAACTGCTTAGCCGATAACAAAAAGCTTTCACCGCTGCCTTTATTAGGTGTGCCAGGCTGGCATGACGAAAACAAAGATGACTCTTTTTACAACAATACAGATTATTTTAGAGCGAAACGAAGGATGCGAACATGATAGAAGTTGCTGGGCTTAAAAAGAAATTTAAGCTAACTAAAGATCACAAAAAAAATAAAATAGACGACATCGATCCTCGTGAAGATAAAGACTACTTTCACTCAGTACGAGACGTTAGTTTTAGTTGCGCTAAAGGTGAGGTACTTGGATTGCTCGGCCCAAATGGTGCGGGTAAAACGACGACACTGAGAATGATTTCAACCGCGTTAAAGCCCGATGAAGGCTCAATAACGATTGCCGGAAACGATATTGTAAAAAAACCCCTACTAGGGCGTAAGTCTATTGGATTTTTATCAGGCTCTACGGGTTTGTATGGCCGCTTAACTGTAAAAGAAAACATAGAGTATTTTGCAAAGCTTCATGGCATGAACAAAAGCGATATTGCATCGCGTTGTGATGAGCTATTTACATTGCTAGACATGCACAAATTTGTAGATAAACGGGCAGAAAACCTTTCAACAGGTATGAAGCAAAAAGCAAATATAGCGCGTGCAGTTGTTCATCGCCCAGCAGTTGTGGTACTTGATGAGCCAACAACGGGTCTTGATATAATGACAACACAAACCGTTATTAAATTTATCAAAGGTTTAAAGGCGCAAGGGACGCCTGTTATTTTCTCAACCCATCATCTAGATGAAGTAGCTCTTTTATGTGACCGTGTCGCTGTAATTAACGAAGGTATTAGCTGTTTTGACGGGACAGTAGAAGAGTTTAAACAAGCAGGTAATAGTGATGAGCTTAATCAAGCGTTTATGAATATATTAACGGAGAAACATGATGTTTGAGGTATTTAAAAAGGAATTAAGAGAGTTATTACGCGATAAAAAAACGCTATTATTTGTAGTCGCGCTCCCTGTTGCTATATTTCCGTTATTGTTTGCCGTAATGGCATTTATAAGCTCGCAAGCTGCAATGGACGCTGAGCAAAAAGTAAACACTTACGCGATAATCAACGGTGACTACGCACAAGAGTTTACAGATAAAGTGTTTTATCACAAAAGTTTTGAGCTTTATAAAGGGGATAAAACCTTTAACAATATAGATGAGCTTAAAGCAGGTGTAATCGCTGGCGATATTGATATGGGTATTTATTTACCAAGTCATGCTGTGCAAACATTGGACGATGGAAAACAAAGCCAGTGGCAGGTTGTTTTTAACGATTCAAAATCTATCAACTTTTTATTCGAACGCGTTAAAGAGCTCGCAAAAGAATACAGTGACGTGCTGCAAACTCAAAAGCTAATCAGTTTTGGTATTGAAGAGTCTGTTCAAAAATCTATTCTTAATCCAATTGAAGTCATAAAAGTAGATACCGCCGATAAACGTGAAAACCTTGGCGAAAAAATTGGCGGTTTTTTACCTTACCTACTTATTCCATTAGTATTGATGGGGGCAACTTATCCCGCTATTGATTTAGGCGCTGGCGAAAAAGAACGCGGCACACTAGAAACACTCCTACTTACACCTATTACGCGTACAGAGCTGGTGCTTGGTAAATTTATAACCTTGTTAACTACATCCATTGCCTCCACAACCATAACCGTCTTAAGTATGGGCTGTTGGATAGCATTGGCGCTCGCATTTGCCGATCTTGATTTTATTAAAGCCGCGTTTAGTACATTAGCAGTTACCGATTTACTAATGATATTTGTACTATTATTACCTGTTGCAGCTATATTTTCGGCCTTAGCTCTGGCTATATCTATCTATGCTCGCACGTTTAAAGAAGCGCAGAATTATATGGCACCACTTAGTATGGGCGTATTTTTCCCGATTATTATTTCAATAATGCCAAATATGGAACTAACTGCTAAAACAGCATTCATTCCTGTTACAAACGTAGCATTAGCAATTAAAGAAATAGTAAAAGGGACTGTTGATTACACATTTGTAGGCTTAATATTTTTAGCCACTGCAATCATTGCTGCTGGGCTATTGGCATTTTGTGTTAAGTGGTTTAACAGAGAAGATGTGCTATTTAGATAATGTACATAAAGGTTTTAAGAATATATAAAAGGTAGCAATTGCTACCTTTTATACTTTGAAGCGATTAATAGTTAAAATAGCCCATTTATTAATTTTGTAAGCCAATATTTTTTCACCCATTCATTTAAAATTCACATAAGGGTTGTGCTCTAAATAAAACTAATGATTTAGTCTTTTTATTATAAAAATTATAGCGATAACTGATTAGTTAGATGGTCCAATTCTTTCGTTAATGCTCTATACTAATAACAATAAAAATTTATGGTGAAGGTAAATGCTAAAAAGAAATATTTTGTTGAATGTAACAAAAAATAATAAATTAATGCTCGTTGCAACAATAATATTTGTTCTTATAGCTTTACCATCTCTGTATTTGTTCGATCAAAAAGTAAGAAGTGATGTTTATAATTCAGCTCAAATAGAATTAAAGCGTGAACTTGAAACAAAAAGCCTTTCATTAAAAAAACATCTTAAAGACAGTGTTACCGCCATTCGCTTTTTAGATGCTACACCACCAATACAAGGCATTACCCGCGCTAAAGAAAATAAACTAATTGATCCTGTTCTTGGTACGCCAATAGATGTTTGGCAAGAGCGCTTAGCAAGCATTTTTACTGGTTTTATGCAGACCGATGACAGTATTTTGCAAGCTCGCTATATTATGCTCGAAGATGGTGGGCAAGAGATTGTTAGAGTTGACCGAAATCAACTTGGAGAGATTAATCGACTGCAAGGTCTGCAATTACAAAAAAAAGGTCAACGCGATTACATAATCAAAGCAAGCATGCTTGATAAGAAAAGTGTTTATATTTCTCCAATTAACTACAACCGTGAAAATGGACAGATACAAGAACCTTATATAAGCACTTTTCGTGTTGCTAAGCCTGTTTTTGATGAAAATAATAAAATATTTGCAATATTAGTTACTAATTACTTTGCGGATAAATTACTTGAAGATTTAACAGTTGAATCTCCACAAGGGACGCAGGTTTACCTTATGAATAATGAAGGTGAATTTTTATATCATCCAAACCCACAACTTCGATTCAGTTTTGAATTTAATAAAACTAAAACATGGTCTGAAGAATTCTCCACTGCAACTACCATGACAGAGCAAGGCACTTTACCAATAAGTAATTATCCAGTGGCTTACACTTTAAAAAAACGAATTTCGTTTGAGGGTGATATAGCCATGCTACCTTTAGAGCTTGGTGTAAGTGTTGATACAAAAACATTGTTTGCAAAGGTGAATGAGAGACGTCAAAACTTTATTGCAATGTTAGTGGTATTTTTTAGCATATTTTTAGTTATTGCTTTTTTATACCAACGCTTTATAAACCGTAAATTGTTAATTAATTCGTTAAAAGAGCAAAATAATAAAGTAATTGAAAACTCACTGGATGCTATTTTTACAATTGAGCAAACTGGCGAAATTGTTCACTTTAACAGCACGGCTAAAGAGGTTTTTGGTACTTCAATTACAGGTGCTAGTCCTGACTTTGTCTCTTTATTTAACTTAAATGAAGTCGATAACAACTGTATAGAAGAGACTATTTCAAACGGGTCAAAAATGCCGTTTGAAGCTATCTACACAGATGGTTATGGCAATAAACAATACTTTTCAATTACGCTCAGCAGTATTTTTGACGTATATAATAACCGTTATCAGGTAGCGGCTATTTTAAGAAATATTAGCTCATTAAAAAATACGCAATCAGAGCTCGAAGCGTTAAACAGTACTCTGGAGCTAAAGGTTTCACAAAGGACCATTGAACTAGAACGTGCAATTGACCAAGCATTAGCAGCAAGCCAAGCAAAAAGTGACTTTGTAGCAAATATCTCTCACGAAATACGCACACCAATGAATGGCGTACTAGGGATGCTTGAAATGCTCAAAGAAGATGGATTAACCGATCAACAATACCATTATTTAAAACTAGCAAATAGCAGTGCTAACTCACTGATGAACTTGATTAACGATATTCTCGATTTTTCGAAAATAGAAGCGGGTAAGCTTGATATTGATAATCATACATTTGATGTTGTGACAGTATGTAGCGATATGATTAGCTCTTTAGCGTTACAGGGCCAGCGCAAAGGTCTTGAAGTATTTTTAGATACTAAAGATGTAGTAGACAGAATGGTTATTGGCGACAGCCATCGCCTTAAACAAATTTTAATTAACTTAGTTAATAATGCTTTTAAATTTACCCACCGAGGTGAAGTAAGTTTAACTGTCGGCTCCAAGTACATTACCGACTCAAAGTTATTAATGAGCTATACAATAAAAGATACCGGAATTGGTATAGAGCCAGAGAACATAGACAAACTATTTGAAGTGTTTACACAAGAAGATTCAAGTACAACCCGTCATTTTGGTGGTACAGGCTTAGGCTTATCTATATGTAAAAAACTTGCTCAGTTAATGGGTGGTAATATTACGGTTATAAGTGAAAAGGGTGCTGGTAGTACCTTTACCGCAACGGTTGAGCTACATGTAGCACAAGAGAAAAAACTAAACACAGGTATTGAACTTGCTACAAGTATTAACGTAGCGGCATTAATAGCGCGCGATAACGTTTATAAAAACGTGTGCGATTTATTGCTACTAACCTGTAAAGTAAATGCAGAAAACATTGTAAGACTCGACTACTTTAGTGAGCATAAAGAGTTTGAGGCTGATTTATTATTGATTGACGATGAGCATCCTCAAATTGATGCCCTTATTGATTATTGTAAACAGTTTAATAAAAAGTACGTCTTAATTTTACGCGACATGGTGACCGATAAACCGACTAAAATGATATTACCTGAGGGTAGCCACATTCTAAATAAACCGCTTACCCAAGATCAATTTAGCTATAAGTTAGCCAGCTTATTTGGTGCCAGTAATGATTGCATTATAGCGCCACCAAAAGGCTTGGAAGAGGAACAAGTAGAGCCTGACCTATCTGCGTATCATGTATTATTAGTTGACGATAATATGATAAACATTGAAGTAGCTAAGGCAATATTAAAACGTACTAAAGTAAAAATCACTTGTGCGTCAGACGGTATAGAAGCCTTAGAAGCACTGAGAGAAAACGAAGAGCAAGCTTTTGATGTTATTTTAATGGATTGCCAAATGCCCAATTTAAATGGCTATGATACAACAAGTGAAATCAGAAATAGTAAGGCCGGGGTAGATTATATTCACATACCGATTATCGCTATGACAGCGAGTGCGATGGAAGGTGATAGAGAGCGTTGTTTAGCTGCTGGAATGAACGACTACATTACTAAACCAATTAAACCACAAACTTTAAAAGACAAGCTAATTACTTGGTTAAGTTAATCGTTTTGAAAATCAGCTGCTAAGCAGCTGATTTTTTTGGTTTGGTATTTGTTGACGTATTTAAAGGCGTGTTAAGAATAGCTATGTCTGCGCTATCGAGTATAAATTGTGTATCTGACCAATGTAGTAATTCTATCTTTCCATCTTCCTGCTCTACAAGCGCAGTACAGCTCTCAATCCAATCACCATCGTTACAGTACATAATACCGTCATCCACTTTAATTTTGGGATGGTGAATGTGTCCACAAATAATACCGTCTACGTTTTGTTTTTTAGCTTCATGAACTGCGGCATCTTCAAAGGCACTAATCGCTTCTCGAGCTTTGTGTACCCGAGCTTTTATCCACGATGCAAGCGAGTAGTAGTTACCACCAAATATTTTACGTATACGATTGGTCCAGCGATTTAAAAATAATAAAAAGTCGTATCCTGCATCCCCCGCAATACTAACAAGTTTGTTATAACGAGTCGCTGAATCAAAGTCGTCGCCGTGTATAAGTAAAAACCGTTTATTAGCTTTAGTGGTGTGAATAAACTGCTGGTGGATTTCAACACCAAATAATGTTTGATTTATATAGTTTCTAAACGCTTCATCATGATTACCGGGAATATAAATAACACGTGTACCGCTAGCTGCTTTTGTTTGTATGCAGTTTAATACTTCATAATGAGAAGGGTGCCAATAAAACTGTCGCTTCATTGACCATAAGTCAATAATATCACCCACTAAATAAAGTGTGTCGGATTCTACCGAGTTTAAAAAATCAAGTAAGTAATCAGCTTTACAATCTTTGTAACCTAAATGAACATCAGATATCCAAATGGCTGGATAATGTTGTTTTTTACGCAGTTGATTGTTTGTCATGCCCGTCATCCATAGTGTAATAATTAAACACTGTAGATAAACCTAATGACACTTATGAGACACTTTAGCGAAGCCTCCATGACAATTTATACCAAGGCACGTAATTAAATGATTTCTACAAAGCTAGGAAAGGTGAGTCATTGAGCAGCTATTATTACGTATTGCTATTAATCGCGCATAAAAAAGGCCGCATTTTAAATGCGGCCTTTTAGTCTATTTTGAGCGTGCGTGTTATTAACCTTTAACAGCCGCTTTAATTGCATCAATTGCTGTATCAATATCAATCATTAGCTTTTCACCGGTGCGGCGGTTTTTAAGCTCAACTTTATTCTCGTCAAGGTTACGCTCACCAATTACAAGCGTGTAAGGTACACCAATTAGCTCCATGTCATTAAACATAACACCAGGGCGTTCTTTACGGTCATCAAATAACACATCAAGACCTGCATCTTTTAAACCCTGGTAAAGGTTATTTGCAATATCAGGAATACGATGCGATTTGTGCATGTTCATTGGAACAATCGCTAAATCGAATGGCGCGATTGATTTTGGCCAAATGATCCCGTATTGATCGTTGTTTTGTTCAATAGCAGCTGCAACAATACGTGAAACACCAATACCGTAACAACCCATGGTCATGGTTTGGTTTTTACCACCTTCGTTTAATACTCCCGCTTTCATTGCTTCTGAGTATTTAGTGCCAAGTTGGAATATATGACCTACTTCAATACCGCGTTTTATTTGTAAAACGCCTTGGCCACATGGGCTCATATCGCCTTCAACAATATTACGAATATCAGCAACTTCGTAATCAGTTACGTCACGATCCCAGTTAATACCACTGTAATGCTCGTCGTCTTTATTAGCACCGGCAACAAAATCAGCAAGGATATTAGCGGCTCTATCAACAATAATAGGCATAGATAAGCCCACAGGGCCTAATGAACCAGGTTTTGCACCAATAGCAGCAACAATATCTGCCTCTGTTGCCATTTCAAGCGGAGAGTCTACTAATGGGTGCTTTTCAGCTTTTAATTCATTTAAATCATGATCGCCACGAAGTACAAGCGCCACTAAACCACGTACATCGTTTTCATCAGGTGCACCGTAAACAATTAAGGTTTTAACACCACGATGAGGTTTTACACCGTAATGCTTTTTAAGCTCATTAATTGTTTTAGCGTCAGGAGTAGGGAATGCTTTTAACTCTTTACTTGCTTCTGGGCGTGGATCGTTTGGCGCTAGTGCTTCTGCTTTTTCAATATTAGCTGCGTAATCACTGCCATCACTAAATGCAATGGCATCTTCGCCCGACTCAGCAAGTACATGAAACTCGTGCGATAGGCTACCACCAATAGACCCAGTATCAGCAAGTACAGGGCGGTAATCAAGGCCTAAACGCTCAAAAATGTTACAGTATGCTTTATGCATCGCTTGATAAGTCGCATCTAAACATTCTTCACTTAAGTGAAAAGAGTAGGCATCTTTCATTGTAAATTCACGAGCTCGCATCACACCAAAGCGAGGGCGGCGTTCGTCGCGTACTTTAGTTTGTACTTGATATAAAGTAACTGGTAACTGCTTGTAGCTGCTTATTTCTTTACGTACGAAATCAGTTATTACTTCTTCGTGTGTTGGACCAAGTGCAAACGTACGGTTATGACGGTCTGTGAAGCGCATAAGCTCAGGACCAAATTCATTCCAACGGCCAGACTCTTCCCACAAATCAGCGGGTTGAATTACAGGCATTAGCATTTCAATAGCACCTGCTTTATCCATCTCTTCACGTACAATGTTTTCTACTTTACGTAGCACACGTAAACCAGAGGGTAACCAAGTGTATAAACCCGAAGCGACGCGACGGATCATACCGGCTCTAAGCATTAACTGATGCGATACGATTTCAGCATCTGATGGCGTTTCTTTAAGTGTTGCGAGTATATATTGGCTTGTACGCATGTTTTTTCCGAAATAGAGTAATTATGTTCTTTTAATAGAGCTTAAGTTTAACAGCGGAAGCTTTTACACTAAAGCGCTAAGTGAGTTATTTAGTTTTTTCTATGTTTGTTACTACGTTATGCTCGCCATTGACTTGCCAGCGAATATTATAATTGTACAAAGTCATACCATAGCTTTGCTCGCCGTCTTTTTGTTTTTTATAGGCAGGGCGGGGATCTTGTTTTAAAACATTAGCTATAAAATCATGTAAATCTGGGTATTGTGTTTGCGCATTAACAAACTCAATTGCCTGAGGGCTAAATTCAACCGTCATTTGTGTTTCTGGGCGTGTATCTGCAAAGCCAGCACTGGCGTCAAGCATTGCATCTGAATAGGGTAAGTACGGTTTAATATCGATAATGGGGGTGCCATCAAGTAAATCAATGCCAGCGAGTAATAAACTAAGTTGTCCGTTTTTATATTCAATACCATCAAGTTTTACTGCGCTCATACCAATCGCGTTTGGTCTAAATGTAGCGCGGGTAGCAAATACACCTTTTCGCTCATTCCCACCTAAACGTGGTGGGCGCACCATCGCAGAATAACCTTTATCGGCCGTTTCATGAAAACGAAATAACAACCAAATATGAGTAAATTCATCTAAACCACGTACGAACTCTTCGCGATTAAAATCAGGTGCAAAAATAAGTTTTGCCTTGGCTTGTGGCACTAAACGAGGCTGCCTAGGTATAGCAAACTTTTGTTTATAAGGAGATTCAATGTGGCCAATAGCCGAAATGGTATAATCGCTCATAGTACTCGGGTACAAATAAAATAGAGCGCTATTCTACCTGCATTTAGTATTTATGGCATTAGTGTAAGTAAGTTTATTGCTTATAGACCAATCGGTTTGAAATCAATTATTAGACTGAGTGGTTTATATTTTGTATTAATATATTTAAAAAGGACCTAAAACAAAAAAGGGCAAGCTTATAAGCTTACCCTTTTCAAACATGTTAAAGATTAATTAAAACATGTATTGAACTGATACAGATGCTACATCCATGTCTGGATCAATATCGTCATCAAGTTTGTAGCGTTCGTACTCTAAACGAAACTGTACATTTGTTGTAAGTGCGTATTCAATACCCGCACCGTAAAATGCATCACCACCATCTGTAGAAGCTGTTACACCACCTACTGGTAAATCTTGTGTGTAATCTGCATCCCACTCAAGCCAACCGCCTTTTGCATATACAGAAAAGCTCTCTGTTATTGGGTAGCCCAAACGTGCGGCAAGCGATACGCCATCAATTTCAGCTTTGCTGTCTATATCACTTACTTCATCAAAGTTTTGATAAGCAAGTTCTAAGCTTAGGTATTCGTTAAACTGAGTACCAATATAGCCTTTAAGCATTTGTGCATCGTCGTCAAAGTCAGTGTCGTTGTCACTGTCTTCAAATTCAAAAGAATATTGACCGTAACCGATACCAGTATAAATACGTGGAGAATCGAAATCAGAAATGTCAGCGTGTGCTGCAGAGTTAAAACCCAGTGTTGCTAGTGCAATAGCTGAAAGAGAAAGTGTTTTAATCATTGAATAGCTCCTTTACAAAAAATAATCAAATGCTTGATTTCATTAATCAAACTTCAATTATCTACTTGCAGCGAGCGTGCCAATATTAAAATGGATTAAAAACACGCCATAATTGGTTCTTTTGTATTGGTTTTTACATTGTTTAGCGTGTTTTATAATCAAAGTGAACTTTTGTGTAATCGTGTACTCTAAAATAGGTTGTATGTTTTACAAAGTATAATGAGTTTTTTACATAGCCTTACTCTATTTAAATTACTAATTAGACTTTATGAAGCAAGTTTTCTGTTTCAATTGCTATTTCTTTCATTTTTATAGCGTAATTTTCTAATTTAATGTCTTCATCGGTCACTGCTTTAAACGAAGGCACTTCTATTGGGTAGCCCGTTTCATCCATTGCAATAAAGCTGATAACACAATGGTTTGTTTCAACCATATTTTGCGTTTTTGGATCGCCACACCTAACTTGAATAAATATTTGCATGCTACTTCTACCCGTATGGGCAATTTTAGCTTCTACTTCGACTATTTGACCCACTAAAATAGGGCGTCTAAATTTAACACCCGCAACCGAAACAGTTACGCAGTAATGACCGCTCCAACCTGCAGCGCACGCATAACCTGCTTGGTCAATCCACTTCATGACGGCCCCACCATGAACTTTACCACCAAAATTAACATCAGTAGGCTCTGCTAAAAAACGAAAAATAACTTTTGACGACGGCATAAATAACACTCTTATTATTAAAACTACTATTAGCATAACGTAAAAAAGGGGCCGAAGCCCCTGCAATTTAGGATATGTTTATAATTTATATGTAAAAAACGTAGTTATATAGCTATACAGCGCATAATTTAGTTACATATTAGGATAATTTGGCCCACCCGCACCTTCAGGTGTTACCCATGTAATGTTTTGGCTTGGGTCTTTAATATCGCAAGTTTTACAGTGCACACAGTTTTGGGCATTAATAACAAACTCTTTATTGCCTGCAATTTCTTGTACTTCGTAAACGCCTGCTGGGCAATAACGTTGTGCGGGTTCATCAAATTTAACTAAATTTACGTTAATAGGAATTGACGTATTTTTAAGCTTTAAATGACACGGCTGTGATTCTTCGTGGTTAGTATTTGATAAAAACACACTTGAGAGTTTATCAAAGCTAAGGTGTCCATCTGGTTTTGGATATGCAATTTTGTCAGCGGCGTTAGCATCAACAAGGGTAGAGTGATCGGGCGTATTATCTTTAAACGTAAAGGGTAAACCGCCATTAAAAATGTTTTGATCAAGCGTATTGTACGCACCACCTAAAAATTTACCGAGCTTGTGCATAGCAGGGCCAAAGTTACGAGATTGATATAGCTCTTTATATGCCCACGATTGCTCAAACGCAGTTTGATAATGAGTTAAATCGGTATTTGCTAACTCATTTTGCAATGCTTCAAAAATAACCTCAGCGGCAATCATTCCCGATTTCATTGCAGTGTGATTACCTTTAATTTTTGCAAAATTAAGAGTGCCTGCATCACACCCTACAAGTAAACCACCAGCAAAATGCATTTTTGGTAATGAATGCAAGCCACCTTTAGCAATAGCACGCGCACCGTAAGCAATACGTTCAGCGCCTTCAAGTACGTTTTTAAATACTGGATGGTGCTTCATTCGCTGAAACTCATCAAACGGGCTCAAATGTGGGTTTGAGTAATTTAAATCAACAATTAAACCAACAACAACTTGATTGTTTTCACTGTGATACATAAATGGACCACCATTAGTATCGCCGCTAAGTGGCCAACCTGTACCATGAACTACCTTGCCAAGCTCATGTTTACTTTCATCTATTTGCCAGATTTCTTTAAAGCCTAAACCGTAATGCTGCGGCGATGAATCTGCATCAAGTGCAAACTCATTGATTAGTTGTTTACCTAAATGACCTCGGCAACCTTCGGCAAAAATAGTGTATTTTGCACGAAGCTCCATGCCTGGCATGTAACCGTCTTTTTCATTACCATCTTTGTCTACACCCATATCGCCAGTAATAATGCCTTTTACTGCTTCATCTTCAATTATTAAAGAGTGTGCGCTAAATCCTGGAAATATCTCTACGCCTAAGCTTTCAGCTTGCTCTGCAAGCCATCGACATACATTGCCCATAGATACAATGAAGTTACCATCATTATGAAATGTTTTTGGTGTAGCAAAGTGGGGGATTGATGTCGCTTTTTGCTCGTTATTAAACCAATAAATTTCATCATTAGTTACTTTGGTTGTAACCGGTGCGCCAAGCTCTTGCCAATTAGGTAGTAGTTCATCCAAAGCTCTGGTTTCAAAAACAGCACCAGAGAGTACATGTGCACCTACTTCAGAACCTTTTTCGACTACGCAAATCATGCACTCTTGTTGTTTTTCTTGTGCTAATTGCGCGAGTTTAATTGCACTTGAAAGCCCAGCAGGGCCTGCACCAACAATTACTACATCAAATTCCATGGTTTCACGTTCGACCATAATAACCTCTTTATCTATGACGGACTTATTTGAATGTTTACTACGCATTTAAATAAGGTGTACAGCCTATTTATAACTTTGCAAATTAAACGTTACAGACTGTGAATAGTTAAAGGTTATTTTAGGTTGACGTTTACGTCAACAGGAAGTAGTCTAATTTCATAAAATAAATAGGTTGACGTGCACGTTACCTTGTAGGTTTAAATAATTATGGAGTTCCTATGAAAGTTCTCGTACCAATAAAAAGAGTGATTGATTACAACGTAAAAGCACGCGTTAAAAGTGATAACAGCGACGTTGATTTAACCAACGTTAAAATGGCAATGAACCCGTTTTGTGAGATTGCTATAGAAGAAGCAATTCGCCTTAAAGAAGCCGGTACCGCCACTGAAGTGGTTGCCGTAACTATTGGTCCAAAAGCATCACAAGAACAATTACGCACAGCATTAGCATTGGGCGCTGACAAAGCCATTCACATCGAAACCGATGAAAAGCTCGAGTCACTTCATATTGCAAAACTACTCGCTAAAATTGTAGAGCAAGAAACGCCTGAACTTGTCATTTTAGGTAAGCAGTCAATTGACTCAGATAATAATCAAACAGGTCAAATGCTTGCTGCATTAACTAATCGCGGGCAGGGTACATTTGCATCAAAAGTTGTTATTGAAAATGGCAAAGTAAACGTAACTCGCGAAGTTGATGGCGGGCTGCAAACGGTAGCACTTAATTTACCGGCGGTTGTTACAACTGATTTACGCTTAAATGAGCCTCGCTATGCATCACTGCCAAATATTATGAAAGCCAAACGTAAGCCGCTTGAAGTAATAGCAGCAGATTCGCTTGGTGTTGATTTAACACCGCGTATGCAATTAATAAGTGTTGAAGAGCCAGCTAAACGCACCGCAGGAATTATTGTAGAAGACGTTGCACAGCTTGTAGAAAAATTAAAAACAGAGGCAAAGGTGATTTAAATGAAAACACTCGTAATTGCAGAGCACGACAACGGTGCCTTAAAACCAGAAACCTCAAAAACTATTAACGCTGCAGTAAAAATGGGCTTTCCTATTGATGTACTAATAGCAGGTAACAACTTAAGCGCAATGAGCTCACAAGTTGCAAGCATTGATGGCATAGCTAATGTTTTAGTTGCCGATAATAGCGTTTATGAACATCAGTTAGCTGAGAACATGAGCGATTTAGTTTTATCACTTAGCGACACCTACAGCCACATTGTTGCAAGTGCTACTACAACGGGCAAAAACTTTATGCCACGTGTTGCCGCGCTATTAGATGTTGCGCAAATTTCTGAAATTATCGCAGTAGTGGACGCCGATACATTTAAACGACCTATTTATGCAGGTAATGCAATCGCCACGGTTAAATCACTCGACAGTAAAAAAGTAATTACCGTACGTGCCAGTAGCTTTGATTTACAAGGTGAGCAATCAGCTGTTGCTATAACAAGCATTGATACAGTATCAGATTCGCAATTAAGCAGCTTTGTAAGTGTTGAGCAAACAGAATCAGAACGCCCTGAGCTTACAGCTGCTAGTGTGGTCATATCGGGTGGTCGCGGTATGCAAAACGGCGAAAACTTTGCATTACTTAATGGTATTGCCGATAAACTAGGTGCAGCTATTGGTGCATCGCGTGCAGCAGTTGATGCAGGCTTTGTACCTAACGACATGCAAGTAGGGCAAACAGGTAAAATTGTAGCACCTAACTTATATATTGCAGTAGGTATCAGCGGTGCTATTCAGCATTTAGCCGGCATGAAAGACTCAAAAGTAATCGTCGCGATTAATAAAGACCCTGACGCACCTATTTTTCAAGTTGCAGATTACGGTTTAGTGGCTGATTTGTTTGAAGTACTGCCACAGTTAGAGAGTGCTTTATAGCCTTTAAATAAACAAACTTATTCTGGTTGAAAGCCGTGGTGCTCTTTGAGTGCTGCGGCTTTTTTATTCGGTAAATTAAAGACACAAAAAAACCAGCCAATTGGCTGGTTTTTAGTATTTATAAACGGCTAACTTAGTATTAGTAAGTTGCGCTGCCTTTAGTACGAGGGAAGGCAATAACGTCACGTACGTTGCCCATACCTGTTACATAAGCAACTAAGCGTTCAAAGCCTAAACCAAAGCCTGAGTGCGGCACGCTACCGTATTTACGTAAATCGCGGTACCAGCTGTAATCTTCTTTGTTTAAGCCCATTTCTTCTAAGCGTGCATCAAGTACATCAAGGCGTTCTTCACGTTGTGAACCGCCAATGATCTCACCAATACCAGGTGCTACAACGTCCATTGCGGCAACGGTTTTACCGTCTTCGTTTTGGCGCATGTAGAATGCTTTAATATCACGTGGGTAGTTTTTAATAACTACCGGTGCTTTAAAGTGCTCTTCAGCTAAGTAACGCTCGTGCTCAGACTGTAAATCTACGCCCCATTCAACAGCGTACTCAAACTTTTTGCCACAGTTTTTAAGGATTTCTACAGCGTCTGTGTAGTCAACTTGTGCAAAGTCTTTATCTACAAATTCTTCTAAACGCGTAATTGCGGTTTTTTCTACACGTTGTGCAAAAAATTCCATGTCATCACGGCGCTCTTCAAGTACGGCTTTAAACACATACTTAAGCATGTTTTCAGCAAGTTTTGCTATGTCTTCTAAATCTGCAAACGCTACTTCAGGCTCTACCATCCAAAATTCTGCAAGGTGGCGAGATGTATTTGAATTCTCTGCGCGGAATGTAGGGCCAAATGTATAAATTTTTGACATTGCAGACGCGTAAGTTTCGCCATTTAACTGACCAGATACAGTAAGGAATGCTTCTTTGCCGAAGAAATCTTCGCTGTAATCAACATCGCCTTTGTCTGTAAGTGGTAAGTTTTGCATATCAAGCGTTGATACACGGAACATCTCACCCGCGCCTTCACAGTCACTTGCCGTAATGATTGGCGTGCTGATCCAGTAAAAGCCTTGCTCGTGGTAAAAACGGTGAATAGCTTGTGCTAAACAGTTACGTACACGAGTTACCGCGCCAATCATATTTGTACGAGGGCGAAGGTGAGCGTGCTCACGTAAGTACTCAATGCTGTGGCGCTTTGCCGACATTGGGTATGAATCTGGGTTCTCTACCCAACCTAATACAGTCACTGAGTTAGCTTGAATTTCGTAAGATTGACCTTGGCCAGCAGATTGAACTAAAACACCAGTAACCGACACAGAACAACCGGCTGTTAAGCTAGTAACTTCATCATAATTATTCAGTGAATTAGGAACTACCGCTTGAATAGGATCAAAACACGAACCGTCATGAACGGCTAAAAATGAAATTCCTGCTTTTGAATCGCGGCGAGTACGGATCCAGCCTTTAATTGTTACTTGGCTGTCTACCGCAACATTGCCTTTTAATAGCTCTGAAATCGCTAAATGGCTCATCTTCACTCCAATGATATAAGTTGCCTAACTATTTTATTTTAACTGTGCGCAACACGCGGGCATAAATTGCACATAAACGGCGCTGCACTTGAACCCTGTATCTTACCTAGTAAAGTTAAATAAAAAAACTATTGTGGGCAACTCTTTAAAAGTTTTTATGCATGCGGTTTATTTTTAAACAGTTTTTAGAGTTTAATTGCCACTATTATGATTTGTTGCTCTGAAATTTAATGATTTTGTGGCATTATTAACATCCAAACTAAATTAATATTTATTCACCCTTAAAAAATCGATGCTATGAAACAAGTTTTTATTTTACGAGGACTACCAGGAAGTGGTAAGTCTTACTACGCGCAAAGCCTTGCTGACGAATTAGGTGGAGCCGACGAAAGTCAGTATCTAATTTGCTCAACTGATGATTACTTTAATAATGAGCAGGGCGAATATCATTTCGATAAATTTAAGTTACCACAATTTCATAATTTAAATTTGGCGCGCTTTATAAATGCACTTGCTCAAGGCATTCCATTGGTGATTGTAGATAACACCAATATTAAAAAATGGGAATTTATAGCTTACTCTCAAGCTGCCGTTGCTTTAGGTTATCAAGTAAAAGAAGTGATAGTGGGTGAAGTAAAAGACAAAGCTATGCAGCACCTATACGCTAAACGAAACTCACATAATGTGCCGCTAAAAACAATAAGTAAAATGGCCTACATGTTTGAGTGGTAATCACTTAGAGATTAGATAAGGCTTTTATATCGCATTGTGTAATGGCATCTAAATGAGCAGTGATTTTTTCATTGCTCCAATCCCACCAAGCTATATCTAGCAGCGTATTTATTGTTTTATCGTCAAATCTGGTTTTTATCACTTTAGCGGGATTTCCACCTACAACGCTATAAGCAGGTACATCGCAGGTAACAACTGATTTACTGGCAATAATAGCGCCGCTGCCAATTTTTACCCCGGGCATAATTGTAGCGTTATAACCAATCCAAACATCATGACCAATTTCTGTATTGCCTTTAAAGGGTAAATCATTTGATTTTGGTACAAATTTTTCCCAGCCATTACCAAATATAAAAAATGGATAAGTAGAAAATCCAGAAGTTTGATGGTTAGCGCCATTCATTATAAAAGTAACGTCTTTAGCTATCGCACAAAACTTACCTATGATCAGACGATCCCCAATAAAATCGAAATGGTAAAGCACATTTTTTTCAAAATTCTCAGGGCCATCAGGATCGTCATAATATGTATAATCGCCTACTTCAATATTGATAGAAGTAATATAGTTTTTTAAAAAACCTACTTGAGGAAAACCTTCCATTGGTGAAGGATTATTGGGGTTTGGTCCGTTCATGGGGTTTCCTCTTAACTTTGAGTTAGGTATAGATATTAATCTATAGATTTATAAACGGCTAGTGGGTGCGATGTGCTTAGTGATACATGCACTTCGTCGCCTGGGTTTACCACAACTTCATGGCTTACTCGGCTAGTTACCACCGTAGAACACGCAAGTTTTACAGCGCACAAGCGGCTGCCACCTTCAAAGCGTACCCAAATCACTTCGCCGTTATTACCAACACTGCTTTGTACAAGCAATACATCGTCAGGGCGTAGTAGTACATCAACGTCGCCACTTTCACAGTCAACGCCATGAGCTGGCGCATTACCAATTGAGGTAGTGGCTTGTCCTTGGCTAAATTGGCCGCTAATAAAGCTGGCTTCACCTAAAAAACGTGCTACAAAGCGATTTTTTGGGGTACTAAAGCAGCGCTCGGGTGTATCGATTTGCTGAATTTTACCGCCTTTAAGCACACCAACACGATCGCCAACTGAGAGTGCTTCTTCTTGGTCATGTGTTACCCAAATCGCCGGTACGCCAGCGGCTTTAAGTGCGTTTCTAATATCCCAACGAAGCATGTCTTTAAGAGCGGCATCTAAGTTTGAAAGCGGCTCATCAAGTAATACAAAGTCAGGTTGGTGGGCAAGGGTACGCGCAAGTGCAACGCGCTGCTTTTGTCCGCCAGAAAGCGTTGCTGGTTTTTTGTCTCTAAAATCGCTCAACCCAAGTAGGTTTATCCAATACTCAGCAGGGGCTGTATCTTTTAATCTAAAGCAAATGTTTTGCTGTACGGTTAAGTGCGGAAATAACGCAAAATCTTGAAATACCATGCCTACACTGCGTTTTTCAGGAGGTATTGTTAATTTGGGTGTAGCGCGCCATTTACCTGTGTTTATTTCGCCTTCGCTAATAGGTATAAGGCCAGCAAGGGCTTGTAAAATTGTACTTTTACCACAACCTGTTGGCCCTACAAGCATAAGGATTTCGTTTTCACCCAGCGAAAAGTTTAAATCGCTTACTACGCGGTTACTGCCATAATCTATAGACAACTGACTTACAGATAGCATTGTTTCTTAAATCCTTAATGTTCAAACTGGTTGCGTTTTTCGCCAGACATCATAATAGCTAACCCGCAGGCAGATATCACTACTAACAATAACCCTGGAATCGCGGCGCGACCAAAATAGCCCGCTTCGTATACACGCCATAAATATGTAGAGAGGGTTTCAAACCCTGTTGGGCCAAGTAGTAGCGTGGCTTCTAGTTCGCGCATTGACTCTAAAAACACCAGTGCTGCACCGGCAATAATACCGCGCATAGTTAAAGGTAGTGTTATGCGAGTAAATACTTCACGTGGGCTTGCCCCTAATACGCGCGCAGACTTTACTAAGCTTGGATCTAAGTGTTCGGTGCTTGTTCTAACAGAGCCTACAGCAAGTGGTAAAAATCGCAGCATATAAGCAATAATAAGCAATCCCAGTGTTTGATATAAAAACGGCAACTGCAAACCACCGTAAACAAGCGCTGTGCCCATTACTATACCCGGAATACCAAAACCAAAGTAAGTAACACGCTCCATTATACGACCCGCTTTTCCACTCAGTGCAGCATGTGCAACGGGGATCGCAACGATAACGGCTACAATTGCCGCAATACCCGATGCATACGTAGAGTTCCACGCAATATTAAAATCAAATGAGCTAAAACCATCGCGAGCTAACCAAAGCGAAAATATAGCCAAAGGCAAGCCAATAGCAAGCAGTAAAACAGGTGCAAACGTAACAAACATGGCACTTAACTGTAATTTACTTGGAAATAAAATTAACGGACGACCATGGCGCTCAGGTGCTGTTTTTATTTGTGATTCAACTAAAAGTAAAAAACCGACAATAACCATCAGCTGAAGTGAAAGCATTGCAGCGCGCCCTAACGCAAAGGCGTTGTATTCAACATAAATTACGCGGGTAAAGGTATCTAGGCGCATCATTGCGGGCGTACCAAAGTCTGATAACGTATAAAGCGCGACTAACAAAGAGCCTGCTGCAATACCGTTAACTACGCGCGGTAATATAACTTTAAATATACTTTGCGTCATCGACATGCCCAGCGTTCGCGCGGCATTAACCATGCTTGCGTCAAGGCTCAGTAGGGATGAGCGAGTTGTCATCATTACAAACGGGAAGGTATAAAGCGTCATTACAATGGCGGCACCTGTTAGGCCATACATTGATGGTGTTTCTATTCCTGTTAAGGTATTTATTTCGCCACCGGGGCCAAAAGCAGCATAAAGTGTAAATGCGCCAATATAACTGGGAATTGCCAGTGGGGCTGCAAATACAACCAGCCAGAGCTTTTTAAATGGTAAATGCACATACGCGCTAATAAACGCCAGTGGCACACCAATTAAAATAGATCCGAGTACCGTTAAACCCATTAACGATAACGTGTTACCTAAAATTTGAAGATTGTGGGTGTCAAACACTGAGCTTGCATCGCTTGCAAGCACAATTAATACATAAACAGGGGTAAGCGCAACAAGCGCTGCAAGCAGCGCCATTGGATAAGAGGCAGGTATTTTCATTACAATACGCCGCTGCTTCGCATCAAATCTATAGTAGGGCGTAAATCAGCTAGCTGTGTTAAATCTACTTTAGGTGGAGAAATATTAGCAAGTGACGGTAAACCCTCAGGTTGGGTAATACCATTTACTAACGGAATTTCGTACGCTTCACTGGCTAAGTAACCCTGTACTTCTTTACTTAGTAAGTAACGCATAAAGTTAGTTGCAAGCGGATCGTCGTTAAGCGCTAATACACCCGATGCATTAACTAAACAGCCCGCATCATTTTGTGTAAATGCTAAATCTAGCTTGGCATCAGGCTTACCTGATTTTAAACGCAAAGTGTAATAGTGATTTGCAAAACCAATATCAACTTCACCGCGTTCAACGCCCATAACAACACCTAGCTCGCCGGCGTATGTTTTAGCACGTTTTTGAATCTTTTTAAGCCACTTAGCGGTTTTGTCATCGCCTTCTAAAATTCGCATTGCGGTTACAAACGATTGAAAAGAAGCGTAGGCGGGTGCCCAGCCAATACTTAAATCGCTGTCGGCAATTTCCATAATACTTGTTGGAATTTGATCTTTAGTCAAACGCGACGTGTTATATGGCAATGTACGAATACGGCCAGTTACGGGTGCCCACTCTTTATATCTAAATTGTGGTTGTAACTGAGCAGATAAATCACCAGGGATGGGTTGTGCAAGGCCTGCATCGGTTACTAAACCAATTGCGCCTGAATCAACTGCCCAAAATAAATCAGCGCGGCGAACGCCAGCTTTAGCTTCTGCAACAATGGTATTTGCTAAAGCAGCAGTAGGACCTCGGCGTATACCGAGTTTAAAGTCTGGATTTTTTTTCTGGATTGCTTGTAATACGTTTTCATACAAACCACCTTCGCCTCGACCTAAATAAAGCGTTAACTCGCCTTTAAGCTTTGGTAAATCGTCAACAGAAACAGGGTTTGCTATATCAGCGGCTAGCGCACGAGAAAGAGGCAGTGGCAATGAGCCAACCACCCCTAACGCAGCTAGGCCTTGAATAAAGGTCCTACGCTTCACTTAAAATACATCCTTACGAGCTTTTTCGGCTTTTTCTATTAAAACCTTAGCGCGGTCTAATTTTGTTTGCATGTCACTGATCACATCGCGTACTTCGTCTACGCTTTTGCTGTTTTTAATGGCTTGTGGCAGTGTTACGTTAAAGTCTTTTTCCAGCACTTCAACTAGTTTTGCATCTTGTTCAATAAGAGTACCTTCAACGCCTTCAAACAGGTGCAGATAAGTATCATGAACAATTTCAGTTGCTTCGTCTCGTAAACGCTCAGCAAATTTAGCTACTACACGGTCTAATTTGTGCTTAATTTCATCAATTGTGGCACTTTGTGTCATTTGAGTTGTAGCCGTTGCTTTTACAGTGTCTAACAAGCCTTTTTGCTGGAATTTTGCAGCAAGCTTAACAGCCCCAAGACCTTGCCACAAGGCTATGTTCATCGCTTTTTGCTGTTTACGAACTTCATTAGCAGGCTCTTTATTATCAATGGCCATTTTTACGCCATAAAGACCCTGCCAAATAGAAGCGTATACTGGTACAAAGTTAGTTTCTATTGCGCTGTGAAACTTAACTGATTCCCAATATTCAATTAAATCATCAGTTTTTACAGATTTTGCGCCTTTAGTATCGTAGTCGCTTACCATGGTATCAACTTTGCCTACCATCCATTCTACTTCTTCTGCGTAACTTTTAAGGTTAGCTTGAAGATGATTAACATGCTCGCCAATAGGGCCGTTAGCTAATACTGGTTGAGCCATAAACGCCGAGGCTAGTAAAAGGCTTGCACCTAAAGTTTTGGCTGGTTTAAATAGTAATTTCATAGCAAAGAAGTCCAAAAAGGTAATTGTAAATGATAGACATTATCATATAGCTAATGGTTAACGAGATCAATAACTACAAACTCGCTTAATAGATAAAAACACTAAATGTAGCGGTAGGTTGCAGCAAATAGCGCTATAACCTGTATTAGGATTAGTTATTGAGACCGACTATTAAGCGTAATGCTTGCCTTTAATGGCATTATAAATGGCATCACACAGTGTTTTTATACTTGTGTCGTCACTTATATACGGTGGCATAAGGTAAATTAGTTTACCGAATGGGCGTATCCATACACCTTGCTCTACAAAATAAGCCTGAATTTTAGCAACATCAACATTGCCCGCAGCCTCGTTCAGTTCAACAACGCCTATTGCTCCTAAGGTACGCACATTGGCAACCGCATCTAGTTCACTGCATTTATTAAGTTGTTGTAGCTGGGTGTTTAGCTGCTTTATTCGTTGTTGCCAGTTTTGTTCAAGTAATAAATCAATACTTGCGCAGGCCGCTGCACAGGCAAGCGGGTTACCCATAAACGTAGGGCCGTGCATTAATACACCTGCTTCACCTTCGCTGATGCCAATCGCTATTTTATCGCTAGTTATAGTGGCCGATAACGTCATTGAGCCGCCAGTTAATGCTTTACCAATACACATTATATCGGGCTCTATATTGGCGTGCTCTACAGCAAATAATTTACCTGTACGGCCAAAGCCTGTGGCAATTTCGTCGCAAATTAGCAGTACGTTATATTGGGTGCATAATTTACGCACGCAGGCTAAATAATCAGGGTGATAAAAGTTCATACCACCTGCGTTTTGTACAATAGGCTCAATGATAAAGGCGGCTACTTGGCTGTGGTTTGCTTTAAAGTATTCTTCAAGCTCTTGGGCTTCAGTTTGGTTAAACTCGAACCCAAATTGACTAACCGGTGCAGGCACAAAAACGTGTTCAGGTAAAAAGCCTGAATATAAACTATGCATTGAGTTAACGGGGTCGCATACGCTCATGGCTGCAAAGGTGTCGCCATGGTAGCCCTTGTAAGGCGTCATTAATTTTTGTTTTGTTGTAATGCCTTGGCTTAACCAATATTGCAGCGCCATTTTTATTGCTACTTCAACACTTACCGATCCGCTGTCGGCTAAAAACACTTTAGTTAAACTAGGCGGCGTTATATTTACTATTTTTTTGCACAGCTCTACCGCGCTGTTATGCGTAATACCGCCAAACATAATGTGGCTCATATTATTAATTTGCTCAATCATGGCGTTATTTATAACAGGGTTGTTATAGCCATGTATTGCGCTCCACCACGAGGCCATGCCATCGATTAATTGCTCGCCAGTTTCGAGGTGAATAATATTGTGATTAGCATGTGTAACAGGGTATACCGGAATTGGCTTAGTCATCGATGTATATGGGTGCCAAATGTGCTCACGATCAAAATCAAGGTCAATCGTATTCTTTTTAATCATATGTAAACTTTAACTTGGTGGGCTTCGTTGACAATGGTACTTCAACTCGTAGACTAAGCCAATATCACCGTTATGAAAAAAAATAAGAGAGTATTATGGAACTTGCACCTGTTCGTCACGATTGGACCCACGCTGAAGTTAAAGCATTATTTGAAATGCCATTTAACGATTTACTTTTTAAAGCCGCATCGGTTCACCGTGCTAACTTCAACCCAAATGAAGTGCAAATTTCTACGTTGTTATCAATTAAAACAGGTGCTTGCCCAGAAGACTGTAAGTACTGTCCGCAGTCGGGGCATTACCGAACAGATTTAGAACGCGAACGCTTAATAGAAGTAGAAAAAGTAGTAGAGCAAGCACGCCTTGCAAAACAAAAAGGCGCTACCCGTTTTTGTATGGGGGCTGCATGGTCAGATCCAAAAGACAGAGACATGCCATACATTTCGCAAATGGTTAAAGAAGTAAAAGAGCTAGGGTTAGAAACCTGTATGACGCTAGGTAAACTCACAAACGAAAAAGCCCATGAGCTTAGAGACGCAGGGCTTGATTACTACAACCATAACCTTGACACGTCACCTGAGTATTACGAGCAAATTATTTCAACCCGTACTTTTCAAGATAGATTAAATACCATTGACCACGTACGCGATGCCGGTATGAAAGTATGCTCGGGCGGAATAGTCGGTATGGGTGAGCAAGCAAGCGACCGTTTTGGACTACTTATGCAACTAGCTAATTTGCCACAACAGCCAGAAAGTGTGCCTATTAATATGCTGGTTAAAGTTAAAGGCACACCGCTTGAAAACGTAGACGATTTAGATCACTTTGAATTTATACGTACCATAGCAACAGCGCGTATTATGATGCCACACAGTTATGTACGTTTATCGGCAGGGCGTAATGCCATGAACGAGCAAATGCAATCAATGTGCTTTTTTGCAGGCGCTAACTCAATATTTTATGGTGATAAACTACTTACCACCGAAAACCCAGACGCTGATGCTGATATGAACCTAATTAAAAAATTAGGCATGAACCCAGAAAAACGTCACGACTATTCAGACGAAGCAGTAGAAGCCTCGCTTTCATCGCAAGTAGCCGACAAAGCAACGTCTGAATTGTTTTACGAAGCGTAGGCTTTTATATCTATGCCTTTTGATTTTATAAATACGCATCTTGAGGCTCGCCAGCAAGATGCGCTGCTTCGTAAACGCAATGTAGTAGAGCACGCTACAGCGCGCACCATAACGGTTAATAATAAAACCTATCTTAATTTTGCGAGTAACGACTACTTAGGTTTTGGGGATGAGGCTGTAAACCTTAATGACTCCTACGCATTAGGCAGTCACAGCTCTGCATTGGTTACCGGTTATCAGGCGCAGCAAAAAGCGCTTGAACAATACTTATGTGAGCAATTTGGTTATGGCGCAGGAATGCTATTTAACTCAGGGTTTAGCGCTAATAGCAGCGTAATTAAAGCGCTGTTTCAAGATAAAGCGGCTGCACAAAACAGCGATATTTTTCAAGATAAGTTAAATCATGCAAGCTTGATTGACGGTGCTCTGCATTGTAATGCGGCATTAGTGCGTTTTAATCACAACGACATGAATCACTTACGTTCACGGCTCGAAAAATCAAAAGCGCAAAACAAGCTAATTATAAGCGAAGGTGTGTTTTCGATGGATGGCGATACCGCGCCTCTTAAAGAATTACTCGCACTTGCAAAACAGCACAACGCATGGCTAATGATTGACGACGCACACGGCTTTGGTGCATTAGGTAAAACCGGTTTGGGCAGTTGCGAAGCGTTTATTACTCAAACGCTGCCAGATATATTAGTTATTACCTTTGGTAAAGCAGTGGCTAGTAGTGGCGCCTGTGTATTAGGCAGTAAACAGTTTATTGATTACATGCTGCAATTTAATCGCGATTACACGTATTCAACTGCTATCTCGCCGCTTATGGCAAGCCACACACTTGCGCGTATTAAAAGCATAAAAACAGCTGATGATAAACGCGATAAGCTAAATGCCAATATTGCGTTATTTAAGCAACTCGCTAAAACCCATAATATTGCTGTAATGGAATCAAACACAGCCATACAGCCCATTGTATTAGGCTGCGCTGAGCAAACGCTACAAGCGGCAGATAAACTAAAACAACAGGGTATTTGGCTCACTGCAATTAGACCGCCGACGGTTGCACATAACACCTCACGTTTACGCATTACTTTAACCGCCGCACATACCGAGCAAGACATAACGCATTTAGTTAAACATTTAGTAGGTGCAATAGCATGACTGCTCAGCCAGTATTAAAAACAAACCTAGTGCAAACTCGCTTAGTAAAACAGTGCCTAGTAAGTAGCGATTTAAATAAAGAATTAAATAAGGAGCCAAATCGAGAGCTAAACAAGGAGCTTAAAAAGTCCACCCAAAGTAAGTTTTCAAAGGCGGCAGCGCGTTATAACACCCATGCAAATGTACAAAAACACGCAGCGAGCGATCTATTTGCGCTCATAAAACCAGGTATTAATAAAAATAAGCTTTGTGTTGATTTAGGCGCAGGCCCACTTGTTAATACACATACCTTACAAAGCGTATTTGCAAGCGTTGTGGCAATGGATTTAAGCTTAAACATGTTGCAAAGTAGTGATTTAACCGCACCTAAAATATGTGCAGATATGGATAATTTACCGCTGCAAGCAAATAGTGTTGATGTTATTTACAGTAATTTTGCAGTGCAGTGGTCTGCAAATTTTTCGGCTTTAATGCAATCACTTTACAGCATATTAAAACCAGGCGGGCAGGCGTACATAAGCACTGTGGTAGAGGGTTCACTAAACGAAATAAAAACAGCTTTTGCAGCGCTTGATTCTAACAGCCATATAAACACCTTTAATAGTGAGTTGCATATAAACCAATCAGTCCAAAATGCAGGATTTACTATTAACAGCACTAAAAAACGTATTTACACCGATGAATACACAACACCTTTAAAAGCTATTGCCTCAATTAAGGCTATTGGTGCAACAACGCAAAATCATACCAATACGCGCCAAGGGTTACTTACCAAATCGGCGCTACAAAAAGTATGCAGTGCGTATCCGCTTATAAATAATAAAGCATGTGTGTCTTATCATGTGGTGCTGTTATCATTAGAAAAAAGCCATTAGAAAAAAGCCATTACAAAAAAGCGATTAATTGCTTAAGTTAAAACTTAAAATTAAACCAAACTTAGATTCAGATCATAAGGCAACGCATGAAAGAATTTTTTATAACAGGCACCGACACCGATGCCGGAAAAACCCACGTTACCAGTTTGCTATTAAAGTTACTTGCCCAACACAAAAAACAAGCAATTGGTTTTAAGCCTCTTGCTGCTGGCTGCGAAATGGCGTTCGATCAACTAGTAAACGCCGATGCCCTTATACTAATGGAAAGCGCAACAGTGAGCGCTAAATACGACGTAGTAAATCCGTTTGCGTTTGCACCGCCTATTGCGCCGCACATAGCAGCTGAGAAAGTTGGGGTTAGTATTACTATTGATAAACTAAGTGATGCTTATAAAAACGTAAAACAACAGGGCGCTGACATTATACTTACCGAAGGCGCTGGTGGTTGGGCACTACCAATTAATAATACCGACTATTTATACGATTGGGTAAAGGCTGAGCAGCTACCAGTAATACTTGTTGTAGGCATGAAGCTAGGTTGTTTAAATCATGCATTACTAACCGCTGCGCATATGCAAAGTATGGGAATAAACTGCGTTGGCTGGATTGCAAACCAAGTAGATAAAAATATGGACGAGTACCAAGCAAACCTTGACTCACTAAAAGCACGTTTACCGTTTCCAATACTTGCTATAAGCCCATACAGCGAGCAAACGCCTAAGTTACAAATATACAAAAGCTTGCTTAGTGCGTTATCTATAAACACTTAAGTGGTTTAAAAAGATTTACTTTTTTAGGTAAATCTTGAAATAGTCAACCTTAGTACACATATAAACGTTTATAAATACATAGCTTGCTTAAAGACAATGTTACTAAGGACATAACGACTATATGACGCACCCATTTATTGAAAACTACGCCCCAGATGCGCACGTAAGCGCTGAGCCAAAAGCACTAAACTATGGCTTACCTAAAAAACGCGTAGGTATAATAGGTGGAGGCACAGCTGGCGCCACAATAGCCATTAGACTTGCTGCGTTAGGGCTAGAAACTTATGTGCTTGAAAAGAAAAAGTCGTTAATTGATGGCCCTCCAATGTGCCATTTGCATGCGGGTGGCAACTTATATCGTGAAATACCCGACGAAGACTGCATAGATTTACTCAAGCAATGTATAGATATTGCGCGCCTTTATCCTTACACCATCGATGTTCGCCCCACAGTATTTGCAGTGCCTAAACGCGATGACGACTCACCGGAGGATTTATTTCCGCGTTTAAATAAATTAGTAAAAGCATACAGCGAGCTTGTAGAGCAAGATAGCGCTAATAAAGTGTTAGGCGAGCCAGAGCATTATTATCAGTTATATAGTTATGAGCAAATGCTAAAGCTTGCTAAGCAAAAACAAGTAGCCAAGCCCACGTCGTTAGATGAGTGGATGATACCCGTGGCTAAGCATTTAGATTTAGATAAGCTAAAGTTTCCGCTTATCGTTGCACAAGAATATGGCTGGAATATTTTTCGTTTATCGGCCAGTGCACAACTCGCCCTTGCACAGTACAAACACGCTCACGTTTTAACAAGCACCAGTGTTAAAAATGTATCGCCAGTTATAAATACCAATAATGATAAGCAAACACTTAAGTGGCGCATTGAATATCAATCAGAGCCAAGCCTTGATGAACAACCTGATACTTCAACCAATACACAAGCCGATTCACAAACCATTGAGGTAGATTACCTAATTAATGCGTGTGGTTTTCAAACCGGTATTATTGACGACCTCGTTGGGGTAGATGTAAAACGCATGGTCGAATTTAAAGCCTCTTACATTACTCATTGGCAAGGTGCTGGTGGGCAAATACCCGAAATAATTATTTATGGTAACCGAGGTACGCCAGAAGGTATGGCGCAGCTAACCCCTTACCCTAACGGATACTTTCAAATACATGGCATGACTAACAACATTACATTGTTTAATGATGGGTTAGCTGATGCCACGCCAATGAGCGCACAACCTAAACTTCCCAATAAATACCTGCATTATATTAAAGATGGCTGGGACAAAGCAGCATTGCAAACACGTACCCAAACAGCAATTGATTATGTAGCCGAGTTTGTCCCTGCGTTTAAAATTGCTAATAAACAAAATAATGCCTTGTATGGCGGGCAACAAATCCCAGGGGATGACGACACTTTGCGCGTAGCCGATGTAAGTTTATATTCGCATATTAGTTACGCACGGGCCGAAAATGTAAAAGCATCGTCAACGTTAATAGCGGCAGATCAAATAGTGGGTGAGTTTATAAAATTAGGAATAATAAGTAGCGATCCTGCTGTAAATCATCACCGAAGTACCCACCAATGGTCGTACCTTAAACATAATAGCGGCGACAAAATTGACGAAGTTGCACGCATATTGGCACACGAGCGTGGTTTTCCGATTGATATGGCAGAGCTTAATAACAGCTTGTAATAAGCTGACTTATAAAGAAACTTTAGTCTTAAATTTGCTGTAAAACCCTTCTTAAAAAAATTATCAATAAACACATAAATAACACTTGTGTTATGACATAGTTTGTCACAGAATAGCGCTAACGTTATGACATAGTGTGTCATAACGCAGTGGTTGCTTTAACCTAATTTAATTTTATGTTCGGTGATCAAACCTATTTTTGTGAGGACAATATGAAACGTATATTTTTGTTTTTATTAACTAACCTAGCGGTTATGTTGGTATTAGGTGTAGTGCTTTCAATAATAATGAGTGCGCTGGGCTTAAGCCATCGTAGCCTTGGCGGAATTTTACTTATAGCAACAGTATTTGGTTTTGGTGGATCGTTTATTTCGTTATTTATGTCGAAATGGATCGCTAAAAAATCAACAGGCGCGCACGTAATTACGCAGCCTCGAAACGAAACCGAACATTGGCTTGTACAAACGGTATCTGCGCAAGCACAAAAAGCAGGTATTAAAATGCCAGAAGTAGCTATTTACGACAGCCCAGAAATGAACGCGTTTGCAACGGGCCCAAGTAAAAACAACTCGTTAGTGGCAGTAAGCACAGGCTTAATGCACAACATGACCAAAGATCAGGCCGAAGCCGTACTTGCCCACGAAGTATCGCACGTGGCTAACGGCGACATGGTAACGCTTACGCTAATACAAGGCGTGGTAAACACCTTTGTAATATTTGCCGCAAAAGTACTGGCAGGCATTGTAGATAATTTTATTAATAGCGATGAAGAAGAGGGCGGTAGTAGCTGGACATACTTCTTATTCGATATTTTATTCCAAGTATTATTTGGCGTGCTAGCAAGCATAGTGGTTGCAAGTTACAGCCGTAAACGTGAGTTTGCAGCCGACAGCGGCGCAGCAAAACTAGTTGGTGCTGATAAAATGCGTTCCGCACTTGAGCGATTAAAGCAAAACCATCCTTCGCAATTAGAAGGCTCAATGATGGCCTTTGGTATTGCAAGTGGCAAAGGTGTTGCTGAGCTGTTTTCATCCCACCCGCCGCTTGATGCGCGAATCGACGCACTACGCAAGTAACTATGTAAGTTAGTAAATATTCTAAGCCAGCTTAACCGCTGGCTTTTTTATGTTTACGTTAAAATGCTAAAATCTAATGCACTGTTTTTATATACAGTGCATTGTGTTGTATTATAAAATCGTTACTTTTTTAACCTATATGTGTTTACGGGGTTCTTTAGCATGAGTAAACTAAGATACCTTAAAGTCAGCAATGCTGCTGGTTTTAATACTTAACATTTAATACTTAACAAGGACGGTTATTGTAGTGGAAAAGGTGCAACACACTAAAGAATGCATTATGTGCTTTAGCACTATAGATTCACGGGCTAAAAAATGCCCGCAATGCACCTCACTTCAAGCTAAATATTCTAACTTAGAAAACAATCCCATTATTATTGGTGCATTAGCGCTTAGTATTGTTGGTATTTTTGGGTTTATTTTTTATCAAAATATTTATGTAGCAGGGCTTAAAGACCAAGCACAAAAAAACTTAATCGCTAATGTAAGCCAAATTAATACTAAAAATGAAAACGATGCATTGTATGTTGCATGCATAGGGCAGGTAAAAAACGAGTCGGACTTCACCTTTAAAAATATAAAGTTTAAGGTCGATTTTTTAACCGAGCAAAACACGCTAGTCGATACGTTATCAATAACCGACGAAGACCTAATTATACTTCCTAATGACTCAACAAACTTTAGAGTAAGAGGTATTGCGCAAAAACAAGCGGCCAGTTATAACAATTGCCAAGTAATAATAACCGATGCCTGGGCTTATAAATAAGCTATAAATCACTTACAAATTAATTATTAGCAGTTAGCTAAACCACTCGCTTTTTTATATGTAATATTAGTTATTGACTTGCAAGCCACTAAATCCAAAATTTATATAAGCCATTTTCCTAGAGCGATTAAGAATATGGATGATTTATTACTTAAGTAATCGTTTATACACTCCTTGTAACTTGCAAGTGAGGGATCGAAAATGAGCTTGATTGATGAAAGTACAAAGGATTTTGGAAGCATGAGCGTGTTGCTTCACAGCTTAGGAACTGATTGCTACCGCATTGAGTGGAATAGCAGAATGACCGGAGCCTCAATAAGCTTAATTCGTGTTAAAAAAAACGAATACATAGTTGTGCGAAAATGGGCAACCGCCCGAAATATAGATGACGTATCAGCAGAGTTTGATCGGGCTAACCAAGCACTAATTCATTTTTTAAATAATGTAGATGTAATTAAAAGTAAAAACGAAAGTATTGTTGCAGCTAAAGAGCATTGCATAAACTTATTTACCTCAGCTGAGGGCTTAAAACCAATTAGCCATCCGAGCTTACCTACGCCACGCTTACAAGAAGCCATAGGCAAAGAAGTCATTGTAAAATCAAGTTTAGGCAACTACCTAATATCAAAAGGAGTGCTATTACAGCTATTAGGTAATCAAGCCGAGATCCAAGTTAATCCCGACCACCTTGACGAAGGCCAATTAAGGCAAAAATTTTATACCAAACAAGTTCATGTTTGCTAGTTAATCGCGCTATCAAAACTCAAAGGCAGCTTTACTTTAATGGTAAAGCCATTTTGTTTAAACACCTTAAAAGTGCCGCCTAATGCCGTAGTGCGCTCCTCTATAAACGCTAAACCGTAGTGACCTGAGTTATCTGTTGGGGTTACTAAAGTCCCGTTATCGCTAATTGTTAACTCAATAAATTCGTCGCTGTTTATTATATTTATAATCAGTTTGCTGGCATTGCTGTGCTTCATACAATTGGTTACTGCTTCTTGGCAAATTCGGTAAATAGCTATTTCGTGATCTTTTGAAAGGCTATTATCTAACTTAAATTGTGGCTGATACCTAATATTTGCCTTGTGCAGTAAGCTTTTTAGTCGCCCTTGTGTTATTGCCTTTTCTAAACCGAGTTCATCTAGCTCACGCGGGCGTAGATAATGCATTAATTGATAAACAGAGTCATACATCGAATTAGCATTGTTTTTTAATGTAGTCACAAACGATTGGGTATCTTCGTTACTAAGGTGCGACAAAATAGCTAAATCTGTTTTTAATGCCGTTAGGTTTTGCCCTAATTCGTCATGCAACTCTTGCGAAAGGTGCTTTCGCTCGTTTTCTTGCACCGACACCATTTTGGCAGCCAGCGCCGTGTTTTGAGTTAGCTGCTCTTTAAGCTCTTTATTGGTTTGCTTTAACTCGTTGTTTTTACGTTTAAGCTCAGTAATTGCAGCGCCTAAAACCATACTGGTAATTGCGTTTGCTAAAATAAATAACTGGCTAATGTAGGTATTGCTAGGCTCGTGCGTAATGCTTGCTTCAACAATTATTAACGCGTTAATAAGCGCTGCACTGCTTACAGCCCCTAACAGGCCATACTTATACGAAAACCAAATTATCGGTAATAACGATGCAAGCCTTAATAGCGGGTAGGTGTCTGGGCGAACCGCATAGACAAAAAATACAATTAATATAAAACACACTAAAGTGGCTACTAGGCCAAATAACTTAGTGAGCCTGACTGTGTTAAAACTGTATTTAGAATCGTAAATTAACATAATAAAAGGGGCAATTAACAACGAGCCAGTAATATCGCCCAAGCACATGTTTAACTGATACTGCAGTAGCTCTTTAGCAACCAATACATTTGTAAATTCAAACGCACTGGCAAACAAAAACCACTTTATAGATGTACTCGCAACACAAAGCAGTATTAACGAAAGTATACCTAGGCTGTCGTTAATGCTTGGCGGCCAACGGCTATTTTTAAACACATAAACAAGCGCTATAAAACAAAGCTCCTGCCAAAAGCCATGAAATAAATCAAACTCCCAAACCCCACTGTATGTTAAACCAAGCTGCGCAGCTAAAGCGCGTGACACAATCCATAAGGTGAGCCAGTATCGTGTTGGAGTGAGTAAGTAAAACGCAATTTTTACGCCTGCGGGAATAAATATAGCGCTGCTCTCGGGTACGGTTTCAAGGTTTTGGCTAACCCAAAAAGCGGCGAGTGAAGCAATAAAGTAAATTAGCCCCACCAATAACTGTTTAGCTACCTCTTTGTATGCGGTAGTAAAACTAACATTAGATAAAGAAGAAACGTTAGGTAAGTTCATCTAACTGTATTACTCCCGCATCAATTGCAATTTTTAGCAGTTCAAACGAGGTCGTAACATTAAGTTTGCTGTATATGTTTGCTTTGTGTACATGTGCTGTTTTAGGCATTATTTCGAGTATTTGCGCAACTTGTTTAGCGTTTAATCCCTTAGAAAATAACGGAAGGGCTTCAAGCTCTCTGTTAGTAAGCACAGTTAATGCTAAATTTTCGCTACTCATCGAAAAATTTACGTCTTCACTAATGTACCTTTTACCTAAAGCGACCGCTTTAACTGCATCTATTAGCTCATCAGAGGCAGAGCGCTTAGACACATAACCCAAAGCACCTAATCGCAAAGCATTGCTTACATAAGGTTCGTGGTCGTGCATGGAGGCAACAATACTTTTAATATGCGGGAAAAACTCTTCAAGGTACGACAAAAAAGAAAGGCCGGTTTCAGTGCCGTTAAGCGATATATCAACAATAAATATATCAGGTTGTTCAAGCTCTACAGCCAGCTTGGCTTCTGTCACGCTGCACGCTTCAATAATTACTTTCCAATCTGGTTGTAACTCTAAAAGCTTTTTAAAGCTGTCTCTTACTAATTGATGATCTTCTATGATGCCAATGAGCATTTAAATCTCCTTTTATGCTTAAAATACAGCGGGGCGGGTAACTAATTACCTAAAACGTTTTAAATGGGTTACCTCACTTAAAAGCAAGGTAACAAAACCAGTGGTTCTAAATTGGTAATTAGTTGCTGGTGGAGATTACAACTAAGCTCTTTTTATAGCAGCTTATTATTACTGAGAAAGAATAATATCAGCAATACCTTCGGCAGATAGTATTTCAATCCAGTAGCCGTCAGGGTCTTTAATAAATGCTAAGCCTTTCATTGAGCCATCATCTGGTTTTTTAACAAACTCAACATCGTATTTTGCAAAGCGCTCACAGGCTTCGTAAACATCCGGTACGCTAATACCAATATGGCCAAAGCCTTTGGGCTCTTGGTTACCGCTGTGGTAGCCCTCAAAGCTGTCGTCGCTTTCAGTGCCCCAGTTATGGGTTAACTCAATTAGCGCAGGGCGACGAAACACCCATTCTGCTTTAGTTCTATCATCACCTTGCGGTAATTCTTGTTCGTAGCCTAAAAAGTAAAGCGTAAACTTCATACCAGGAAAATCATACTTACCTAACAGCTTCATACCTAATACATTTTGGTAAAATTCGAGCGACGGCTTTGGATCTTTAATACGTAACATAGTTTGTTGCATAACAAAGCCCTGAGTGGCCTGTTCAACTTGTTCTGGAGATTCGTTATAGTTAGACATGGTGATCCTTTCTAATAATTAAAAAGCGAAAATAGAGATATAATGCTTAAACCATCATAATCAACCGTAGTTTAAATTTAAACTGTCTAGGTCAAATCATATAATAAAAACAAGGAATTTTATGGCTATAACTATAACTATAACCACAGGCACCATTGATGATATAACCGCAGTGAGTGAATATATCCCTGAACTACTAACAGCCATTGATAGTGACACTTTACGTAACCGTTTAGAAAACAAAAAAACATTGATATTAGTAGCACATAAAGAAGATACATTAGTTGGTTTTAAAATTGGCTATGAGCTATCTAATACACAATTTTATAGTTGGCTTGGTGGAGTGCATTTTAACTATCGTAGATTAGGTATTGCTAAAAAATTACTTGTCCAACAAGAAAAGTGGGCTTATGAACAAGGCTTTACCGATATACACGTAAAATCGATGAACCGGTTTCCTCAAATGCTGACTATGCTAATCACCAATGATTATCATGTTTGTGGCTACGTTGATAATCAAAGCACAGAGCTAAGTAAAATTAAGTTTGTAAAACAACTAACAAAGTAGATGCAGGCACTTTATTCATCGTTATTTAACTTAGCGCCATGTAGGGTTATAAGTAAAAGCTAATTGCCACCTTTAATAGCAAGGAGCCACTATGTTTTACGATGATATTCAGGGGTTATTACGTGTACTTACAATAGGTGTACTGGGTTATATCGCGCTGGTGTTTTGGTTGCGTGTATCGGGTAAACGTACGCTTTCAAAATGGAACGTGTTCGACTTTATAGTCACCATTGCGCTGGGCTCTATTTTAGCCTCGGTGATTATTTCAAAAAGTGTTCCGTTAGCTGAGGGCATACTTGCCTTTGTCGTATTAATAGGGCTGCAATATGTTATTACATGGCTTAGTGTGCGCTCGTCAAAATTTGCAGCGCTCATAAAAGCAGAGCCCACGTTGTTACTGAGTGATGGTGAATATTGCACGGCAGCCCTTAAATCACAGCGCGTAACTAAATCAGAAATTCGCGCTGCTATTCGTGGTGCGGGTATATTAGCCATAGAAGATGTAGCTGCCGTAGTGCTAGAAACCGATGGCAGTTTTAGCGTACTTAAGCAAAATAACAGCGGCTTAAAAACTGCGTTAAGTGATGTAAGTGTGCATTAAATTAATACGCTAATAGTTATATTAACTAAGGCAGGTATATTACCTGCCTTATTTTGTATTAAAGGTTATTTTTATTTAGCGTGCTGCTCTAATAAACTAAAGGTAGGTAAGCGCCATTTAAAGCGTATTGATGCCATACGAATTAAGTAGCCTGCAACAAGGCTTGCAATAATGCTGATGTTGTCGTCAATATTATAATGGTGTAGCGCTAAGTATAAACAGGCAACAAGTAACGATACACTCGCGTATAGCTCGTTATGTAATACCAACGGCGCTTGGCGACATATTAAATCACGCAGTAATCCACCAAATACGCCAGTAACAACGGCAGCCACTACACAAATACCATAATGCAGGCCCATATTTAGCCCCACTTGGCAGCCAATAATACTAAAAGCAGCTAAACCCAGTGCATCTAGGCGCATAAATATGCCTTTAAATTTAACTACCCATTTAGCAAGCCACGTAGTAACAATACCGGCAATACAGGTAATTAATAAATACTCAGGGTGTTGTACCCACGTAAGCGGGTAATTGCCTAGTAATATGTCTCGCACGCTACCACCGCCAATTGCCGTGGCGCTGGCTACTAGCACTACGCCAAACCAATCCATTTTCATCCGTCCTGCGCTAAGTGCGCCAGTCATGGCTTCTGCGGTAATACCAATAATATAAACAACGGTTAGTAACATGAGATAATCACTTAAAATACGTGCGTAAAAATAAGGTGTGGATTGTATAGATAAATTAAGTAAATAACGAATGAAAAATCATGCTAAAAGAGCTTCATTTAGATAGAAATAACTTATAACAAAACCTAGTGTAAACAAGCTGTTAAGCTAATCGCTTCGCAAAAGTCAGCAGTCGTAGAATAAAGGACAAATGGCCGTAATTTATAAAATAAAACACGCTATTTTTTCCTTGTTTTTAAAGCTAAAGCTCGATATTTTCCCTATACGGTTAAGTATTTTGCCAACTTATTAGAATATTTAAATTAACCTAATATGAATATTTGGTTGCGTGGTAGCAATTTAGGAACGTATACTAACGACTCTTAACTTAAATGGAATTTGCGTAATCGCAGCTTAATCAGCACAGGTAAATACATGAACAAAGGATTGTTAAAAGCGTGGAATGACGAAAAGGGCTTTGGTTTTATTAAATCAGAAACCCTAGCGCACGACACCTTTATACACATTTCAGCGCTCAAACATATGAGCCGCAAGCCTAAAGTGGGCGACACCCTTTACTTTGAAGTGGCAACACAGCCCGACGGTAAAACCAAAGCAATTAACTGCCGCATAGAAGGCGTTGCAGAGCTTAAAGCACCTTACCAAAAACACAATAACCAGCCGCATCGCATTGCCAAATCTAATTTTGCCAGTAGCTTTTTAGGTAAAGTTGCCTCAATTGGTCTTATCGCTGTGCTTTGTTTATATGCATTTAATAAATACAACACCCACTCAAGTAGCCAAACTCCCGTTATTACGAATGATGATTTAGCCACCTTTGATGAAAAATACCCAAAAATAGTGATACCAAAAAACACTAATAATTTTACCTGCGATGGCAGGCAGCACTGTAGCCAAATGACTTCACGAGCCGAGGCAGTATTTTTTATTAATAACTGCCCGAATACAAAAATGGATGGCGACGGTGATGGTAATCCTTGCGAAAGGGACTCACGGTTTTAAAATGGGTGATAATTTGATAAATCGCTTAGTTAAAGGTTTGGGTGAAAAAAAAGAATTAATTAATGGCTGTGTATAAATACAGTTATTTGCAATTTGCCCTATAACATTATTAAAAGTCGTTTTTTGGGTGTTATAGCCTCAAAAGTGGTTTGAATGAGTTGTTAGAACTCATCCTTCAATTTCTAAAAGGTAATTATGGATAATTTTGTAGATCTAGCGATGAAATTTATTGTTCCGTTTGTGGTGTCAATACCTACTGCAATCATCGCTGTAAAGCTTGCATTGAGAAAATTCAAATCAGAAAAATGGTGGGATAAAAAGCTAGCTTGTTATATTGGATTATCTGAAGCTCTTAGTGTGATTATTAATTATGCCGATATGGTGATTGATATTAAACTTGACGGCGTAAAGCACGATGAAGAAGAGCTCAATAATCGCAAACTAATGTTTAATAAATCAATGCTGAAATTACAAACTCAAGTATATTCAAGCGTTCTTTTTATGGATAACACCTCACATGAATCGTTGTTACGATTTTATAATAAACTATTCAGTATGCAAACAAGCTCGGAAGACCCAAAAAAGCTAGCAGAATTAAGGGAAAATGCTGAGTTCTGTTTAAACATAATTAACAAAGAGGCTAAAAGAGAATATAGAAGTCAAATGTAAAAGCCTAACAAGGCGTTGATGCTGTAGAATTTTTTTTAAGGAAAGCAGCTTCGAATTCATTACTTAATGCTTAAAAGGGGCTATGATTTCAAGAACTCATATTTAAATTAATTGTGTCTGTTGAAGTTATTTTATAGCCTCACTAGGTACCAATCTAATTTCTGGTTTTGTTAAATAATCAAAGTGGTAAAGGGAGTTTGTATCAATGACAGGAAGAACAGCTGATAGCACCATTAAAGGCTTTCTATATCAATTTAATAAAACGTTGCTAGAAGTAACTCAAGCAGATGACGATGAAATAATAACCGTAGAAGGGCTTGTTGAAGATGTTGATATCTATAGTGCTGATGGAAGCCTAAACGCAATACAATGTAAATATCATGAATCCCAAGATAAATTTACAGGTAGTCTGATATATAAACCACTGCTGCAAATGGCTGAAGCTTTCTCAAAGAACTCAAAAAAGGACATTAAGTACACTATATTTCTTCACGTACCCAATGAAGTTATAGGTGTTAGGAATGTTGAAAAAGAAATGCTTAATGAGGCTATGGCAACAGATAATCAATCCCTGATTAAAATTGTAGCAAGGATTGAAAATAACTTTGATGCTGATGAATTTTTGAAAAATGTAAAAATCGAGTTTGGAACTTCAATTGATGAGTTAGAGGTCGAAGTTAAAAAGTCTTTAGGAAAATATAAATTATCTGGTAGTGATATAGACACATTACTATATCCAAACGCAATCACAAAAATTTCGAAGTTATCTAGTTTAAAATCTGAAGCCCACAGGAAAATTAGTAATAATGATCTTCGAAAGTACCTTTCAAGTGTTACAACCACAGCTATTTCAAAGTGGACTTTATCTCTTAAAAACCGTAAAGAAATTCTAAATAAAACAAAAAAACAACTCGCGAACTCTTTTTCGCAAAACAGTAGAGAGCGATGTTTTTATTTTGATATTCATGAAATTGAAGAATTTGAAGAAAGAATTGTTGTATTCATTGGTAATTACTTAAACAAATACCATTCAAAACCAAGTCACTTAAAAACACCTATTTTTGCAATGAATATTGATTTTTCATCCATTAAAGATATTCAGTACCGTTTATTTATAAAGGGAATTAAGGCAAATACTGGCTTAGTTGGAGATGTTTTTGAAGTAGATAACTTCTATAAAGATCCAATTCAAATAATACAAAAAAGTAAAATTGAAAATCGAGAGTTTGACTTGAGATTGTTAGCACTTAGTTCCGAGCAGCATGCTATAAATCACAGGAAAGGTGATGATCTTTATTTAGTCTGTAGCTCAACTCCTGAATGTATAGAAACAACTGATATTAACTATTATCAGGTTGGTACTAATAACTTCAACGAACTTGAATATGTAGTAAGTTTAAGGAATAGCCATGAGTAAAATAGGGTATGTTACATCAAGCTCTCCAGAGCAAGTAACAATTGAAATTGATGGTTTAGAAATTTTAGAAAAAAATAAAACTAAGTTACAAGTTGGGAAATTTTTAAAAATTGAAGATGGAAATCATAACTTTGCAGTAGCTACGATAAATAATATAAGTGGTCAAAAAGTCGAAAAAGAAGGGGAATTACTCTGGAATTTTATTATTGATTCCTCGCCCGTCGGTGCGTTAATTAATGATAACGGGCAGTTGAAGTTTTTCAGAGGTACACAAGTATTACCTGTTCCTACAGAAATAGTCCATATTTTCGATGATTCTGACTTATCAATTATTTTTTCAAATGATGGTGATTATAATTTTAATGTTGGTCATCTTTCTGGAAATACAGAAGTACCATTCTGTATTGATGGTGATAAGTTTTTTGGTAAACATATTGGATTAGTTGGGTCTACTGGTTCAGGTAAATCATGTGCTGTTGCGAGCTTAATACAGAATGCTGTTGGTATTTCAGATTCAAAAAATATAAATAAAGAAAATAAGAAAAATTCACATGTACTTATTTTTGATATTCACTCTGAGTATTCGTCGGCATTTAAAGTTGATGAGGAAGAAAAATTTAGCTTGAATGAATTAAGCGTCGATAACTTAAAGTTGCCGTATTGGCTAATGAATTCTGAGGAGTTAGAGTCACTTTTCATTGAAAGCAATGAACAGAACTCACACAATCAATTATCGCAGTTTAAACACGCAGTCATTCTTAACAAAGAAAAGCATAACCCTACACTAAATAAAATAACTTATGACTCTCCTGTATATTTCGATATTAAAGAAGTTTACAGTTTTATTTGTAACAAAAATGAGCTCACCGTTTATGAAAAGGACTCAAAAAAGTTATTTGCAACACTCAGTGCTGAAATTGAGTTTGATGAAGATAAGTTGTGGGAAACTATAAACTTTGAAGCATCCACAGGTAATGCCAAGCATAAAGTGTTAGATGCTAAAGTATCCAAAGATGGAGGTTTTAATGGTGAATTTGATAGGTTTATATCAAGGCTTGAGACAAAGCTAAATGATAAACGACTCACTTTTCTTCTTAATCCATTAACTGAAAATAGTGAGATATACAAAACTAAAGATTTTGAGGAAATATTGAGACAATTCTTAGGATATATTGATAAATCAAATATCTCGGTCGTAGACCTAAGTGGAGTCCCTTTTGAGGTTTTGAGTTTGACTGTTAGCTTGATTTCTCGGCTTATCTTTGATTTTGCATTTCATTATTCAAAACTGAAGCATAATCTAGATGAAACGAACGATATTCCATTTATGATTGTTTGTGAGGAAGCCCATAATTACATTCCGCGAATTGGGGGAGCAGAATACAAAGCCTCAAAAAAATCTATCGAAAGAATTGCAAAAGAAGGACGCAAATACGGGCTTAGCCTAATGGTGGTTAGTCAAAGACCATCAGAAGTATCTGATACAATTTTCTCTCAATGTAATAATTTTCTAGCGTTAAGACTCACAAATAGAGTAGATCAAAGTTATATAAAAGCACTGTTGCCTGACAGTTCAAGTGGTCTTATTGATTTGTTACCTTCGTTAAATCAAGGGGAAGCATTCATTGTTGGAGATGCTGTACTAATGCCCAGTTTAGTTCAACTCCCTAAACCAAGTCCAGAGCCAAAGTCAGCAAGTGTAAGTGTATATACTGAGTGGAGTTCGGCATGGAAGGATGTAGCTTTTGATAAGGTTGTTGAACGCTGGAGAAAGTAAGGAATAATTGAAAAAAGCGAAAGGGGTCACTCATTAGAAAATTCCGGTCAAGCAGGCAGCTGTGTTTTCTTGATCTTTTTATTCAAAAACCAAGTGTTCTTATTATTTAAAAGATTAACAGTGACACCCATTCTAAATTTTGCTCTTTTAAAAATTAAGGACTAGGTTTTAATTAGTTCAAAAAAAGAGCAGGGTGTCTTATGGCAATTGCAAGAAAGCGTCAAATAAGTTTGGTTGATACAAAATACTATCACTGTATTTCACGCTGTGTTCGTCGTGCATTTTTATGTGGCGAAGACCGTTTTACAGGTCAATCTTACAAGCACCGACGAGGGTGGGTTGAAGATAAGCTGCTTGAATTAGGAAATTAATAAGACACCCATTTTAAATTTCAGCTTAGTCAGCAGTGCAGAGCAAGTTTTCGGAGTATTAAAAAATGGACTTTGTTATATGCTTAATTTTATTTTTATTGTTCTATATTTTAGTCAATTATATCCAAAGCATTATTGGGTATTACCCTAAACTAGCTAGAGAATATAAAACGGATTTAATTATTTCTGATTCCTCACTTTTAAAATCAAGCAGTATGTACTTGACGAATGTGGCAGATATTTCTCGTGAGAAAAACAGTGAATATCGGACTTGGCTAAATATCAAATCATTTCAGCAAGGTATATTTATAAGCCAAAAACGGATGTTGATTCTACTATTTCCCAGGAGTTTTTTAATACCATGGGAGCAAATTAGTTTAATAAAAGAAAAAACTAATTTTCTTAAAAATCAATATCTTTATAAAGTCGAATGTAAAAAAGAACCTGTTTATATCATTACGAAATTCGATTTATTAAAAAGCGTAAGTAACATGAATTTACGAGAATAAATGAAGTCAAATCTTGACTTCATACATCAAAACTTAAATGAGTTAAATAGCTTTGATTCAAGCTATTTATACCCTCTAAAAGCGCAGCGCCTCATATCCTCTTTGTGAATTAGTCTTTAGAGATTACGAAGAGGGCATTAACTTGGGAAGCTGTAGTCGAACGTTTTAAGTTGAAAGTGGGCGTCAGTTCAAACGTAAAACATCGGCGAATTAGATCTCTAATATACGCCGATGTTTATAACTCATTTAAATAAGCACATTACTTGTAAGGTATTAAGCCTTAGCCTTGTTTACGGTAAAGACTAATCAAACATATTGCTAAAAGTAACGTTGCAATCATGCCTGATGCACCAGCAACAGCTGATGGAAGGAATCCATCACGGCCAAAGGTAATTAAAATACCATTGGCAAGCATTGCAACTCCGCCAGCTAAGGCTGTAAGTCCGCCAATTGCTTTGCCGCCTTTAGCTAGAAAAGACAGCCCAAATACAAGGGCTGCTAAGCCTAATAATAATTTAGCTGCGTAGTAAATCATGAATGATAAAGACACCACACCACCAATTAAAGGTTGTGCGCCTTCTACTGCGCCCGCTACTTTGCCAAATGTTGAAAACAACGTTAGGCCAATGCTTACCTGTACTATGTTTAATATTGCGCTAAATGTGATAGCAGACCAACCTAGTTGAGCGTTTTTAGCTTGCACCATAGTGGTACTTGCAAAGGCCACAAGTACAGTAAACAGCACGGCTTCTAGTCCCCATGCATACTGTCTTGAAAAGCTAATTTCAGCACTGTAAAGGGCAGTAAAAATAGCCTGAGTTATCGCCAACGCCAACAATAACGATGCTGTAATTAGGGTGGTGCGTTTATGTGTAAATTCCATTATGGACCTCTTATAATTTTATATTTAACGCTTTTAAAAGATGCAGTAGTTTTGCACACATCAAACCGTTGAAACTTTTATATAAATATTGAAACTATAAGACAGGCAAAGCGATTTAAAAATTTCACTAAAACCAATAAAAATAATAATTAATTACAAAAAGGCTAAAACTTGCGCTTTTAATTAAACTTAAACGAGCAAAGTCGCATTGATTTAAGCTGATAAACCTCTAAAAGCGCAGCGCCTCTTACCCTCTTTGTGCATAAACTTTTAAATTACTAAGAGGGTATTTTGCATTCATTCTAGCAATGGGGATAAGCGACTTTGCAAAAGTCACTTACTTTAGTAGGGCAAGTCTATAAAAGGGCTTAAATCGCCTTCATTAAGATAAAAACGTAAAATGGGACCAGTCACTTAACGCTGTAATAGTTTGCTTTGTAGGGGGCGCAACATAGATTAAACCTGTAATGGCAATAACTGATGCTAGCGTAATTAGTTTGTTATCGAAGTCGGCTATTTTTAAAGCGGTGCCAAAAGAGCGTTTAATGGTGACGTTACTCAAATCTACACTGTAAATTTCATCCAGCAATAAATGAATTAATCCGCCGAGTAAAATAAACCCACCCGTTAACCAGGCAAAGACGGCTGCTTGTGTGGTTGATTGGTCATTCAGTTTCCATGTTACTTGAGTTGTTAATAGCGCGCATAACAGTATAAATAGTAAAGAGTGGCAACTACCTCTGTGTACTGTGATCCATTCAAAAATGGGTCTAATAATGTATTTCATAAATCCGTAAACCAATAACGGCACTACGATTAACTCGATAAAGCTAATTTCAATAATGAGTTCGGTGGTTATGTAATGCAGTACCAGTAATACAGCGCTGAGTGCGAATAAGTTAAAAATAGTATCGAGTGATGTTGAGTTATCTGAATCTATGTCGGGCAATAAGCCGCCAATTGAGCCTAAAAACCAAAGCCAGAGTGCGCCCTTTAAATCAATATGGCCTGCAGATAATAAGGTGGCTGAGGCTAAGCCTGTGATGATTACGGCAGTATTAAGATGAGTATTGAAGTTTGCCATTGTATCTCTTTATGGGAAAAAGTAGGGCATTCTATCAATTGAAAAGTTTATTGTTCAATATTCTTTTTAATTAGATTTTTTATTACTTTGATTAATTACTAATAGTACAATTGTTATTCTGTTTTGTGGTTAGTAGAGCAATCAAGTTGTAATTTTTTTTATAAAAATCAATAATACGGACAGTTTTTATTGTCTATTGGCCTTTTGTGTTTTAAATAAAAGCCTAGCTATCAACTTATATAAAACGGCTTAACTGGAATCCACATGAACCAAAATAGATATAAAGCATCGTTTCCTGCGCCTGACATTGGTAGTAACTATTTTGTCTCATCAACTTGGAGCAGTTATGGTTTCTGGGCTTTATTAGCACTGACTCCGCTTGCTCATTACATGATGTACTATACCGAAGATGGTTTAGCGCATGGGGAAGATTTAAACACTTTAGTGTATGTAATACTTGGTGCTATTAGCTTGTTTGTTTTAAATATTGCAGCCCAATCTATATGTTGCTTAGGCAGGCTTTTGGCAGTGGTTTGCTTTAGCATGAGTCTGTTTTTTATTTTATCGATTATCTATCTTAGTATTTATGCTCACTTCCCAATCGCTTATTTTGGTCCTGTTATTTACTTTGGTTTAGCAGCGTACTTTTATAATAAAGACTATTTGAAAGCCATAAAAACATTATAGCATTTACTATGTAGTTACTAATTCACGCCATCTAATTTTTTATATCGTCATAAAAGGCAACTTTCCCTCGGCCTGTTTCTTTTACGTGATAAAGAGTTTTATCACCGTTGTGCATTAATTGATGTAGTTCATTGCCATCATATGGGGCTATTGCAATTCCTATGCTTGCACCTACTGCGCATGTTTTTGTGTTTGAAATACTAACCTGCTGTTGTAACTCATTGAGTAAGGCGTTCGCTTTTTGTTGTGTTGCCGTTTTATCGTAGGTTTTAATTTGCTGCGCAACAATAAATTCGTCACCGCCTAGGCGGATACACATGTCGTTTTTTTCGTGAAAAAGTGTTTTAAATCTGTGCGCTATTTCAATTAGCACTTTGTCGCCGGCTTCGTGTCCGTAGGTGTCGTTAATGGGTTTAAACTTATCTAAATCAATCATCATAAGCACTAAATGTTCATTATGTTTAATACATTCACGTAGTGCTTTTTTAAGGCGTTTTTCACCGGCGCGTCGGTTTAATAAGCCAGTAAGTGGGTCGTGATCGGCTTCAAAGCGGGTTTGCTGTTCGCGTTCTGCGCGCTCGGTTACATCGTGTAAAATTACTTCTACTAGCTGCTCTTGTTTGGGGTTTCGTTTGGTATCTCTTTGGTCTGTTAACCTTACAAATAAACAATGAAACCATACCGTTTTATAGCCAACTTTACACTCTACATCTAAGGTGGTTTGTGGTGGGTTTTTAGCAGAGCGAATATCTGCCAGTAGGCTTTGTAATTCGTCTACATTGCTAAGTAACTCAGGAAAATGCAAGGTTGGTAATTCTTCTTCACCGGGTACGGTAAAGTAATGCTTAAATGCAGGGTTAAAGGTGGTGATAATATTTTTGTCATCTAGTAAACAAATACCTGCGCTGGCTTGTTCAAAAATAAGTCTAAATTTAGCTTCTAGCTCTTGAGTTTTTTTACGCAGTGTTTGCTCATTACTAATAGTTAAATGTAGCTCGTGCATTAAGGCATTTATACCTTGGGTTAAACGGCTTATTTCGTCCCGCTTGCCTTGCTTGAAGGTTAGCATTTTAAGGGTTTCTGGCTCGCTTGGATTTATTTTAGCAAAGCTGTCGGTTAGGTTTTGAATTGGCTGTGTAAGCCAGCGCTGAACTACCAGCGATACAAAAAATGCGATAACAATGGATTGAATCAGCATTAAGATAAATTCTTTTATAAGCGCTGACTGTGCTTGTTGTTCAATAAAATTATCGTCTGGGTATATGGCGAGTACACCTATAAAAGTGTCTTCTATAAAAGGGTGAACTAATTTAATTAAAACAGCTTCATTTTTTTTGTTAGTGGAGCCACTTGTAATAAATAAATCCATCTCTCCTTTAGGGTTTACTTCTCCTTCTAGGCTTGCACCTTGCACTAAGTCGTTACTGAGTAGGCCGTTAATAATTTCTTGGCTTAATTCTTTGTCATTTAAGTAAGCGGCAATAGCGGCTGTTTTTTCCATTGTTTGCGCTAACTGTTGAACAAGTAGGTAATTTGTGTTTTTTTTCTCTTTAAAGCCTGAGTAATAAGAGAGCATAGACGAGACTAAAGACACAACAATAGCAACTAACGCAATTGATATAGCGACGCGTATGTAGAGTTTTTGGCTAATAATTTTAATCAAATGTGTATACCACTTTTACTGCATCTGTAACTTGCGATAGCGGAATGTAGCCAATTGCAAATTGTGATGCTGCTATTTTGTTTATTGCGTCTTCTACCGATGTTGAAGGCGTGGGTGGCTTTGCGCGCCCTGAAAATAAAAGCCTTGCCCAATACGCATTTATTTTTTGCTCGTCTTTATTGACCAGTTTTAAGTAAAAATCGTTTTTTAATGCTGATTGGGCGGGCAAATCGAGTGGCTTTGACGTTTCACCATCAGGAAAAGTTAAATACCTACCCATGTAAATATCAATTATTTCCCGTTTTGATAATGCGTTAATTGCGTTGCTTTTATTTACCACTACAACAAACTCTGTAGATTTAGCATAAAAGCTCACAAAAAGCAGGCATAAGGGGAGCATTACATTAAGACCTAGATTACGAGCGCTTATCATAACTAAAACACCATACTAGCATTTAAACTGAGTATATGTACTTTGTTGCTTTTATTTGCATCAGCAGGATTACTAAGGCTCCATAGCCCCGCACCTTGAGGCTTTATATCAAAGCGGTCTAACTGCGCTTTAAATACTAAACGATCCGAAAAATGCCATTTTACGCCTACGTTTATAGAGTGCTGGTGAACATTTGTAATTTGAACTGAAGATTGAGTGGCAACCGCGAGTTGTTGTATGGGTACTGAAAACTGCTCAGGAGTACCTGGTGGGAAAATAGGGCTGTTTACTTCAACTACATCATGGCGATTTTTAGCTGCCGTAAAGCCTGTGTAAAATATTGCATCATCTACTCTGTAACCCGCACTAATATAAGTGCTAAATACAGATGGAGCTATTATCCAATCGGATTCTGAAATACCTAACTCAGATTGAATAAGCCAATTATTATTATCGTAAGTAACGCCAAAGGCTGCGTATTCTATGCTGTTGCCTTTGGTGTTAAATTTGTTAGATATACTTTGTGCTTGCGGCCATATACTTTGTGGTATTGAGTTGAGTGCGGCTAAATACTCATCTAAAGAGGTTAACTTATAATCCCCAAAGTCTGACTTTGATAATGAAAAACGCATAGTCCATGCATCTAAAGAGTAGGTTGCGCTAAAAGTTGTTAAGTTATCAAAATCAATAAAAAAGTCGTCATTATAGGCTTGTAGCTTGGCTGTTGTACTACCATAAGCAAGTTTTAAACGTAAAAAACCGTCGTTAATTGCTTTGCTGTATTCCACATCTACACCATCGAAATTTCCTGCAATGTTTGCAAACGAGTAGTACGAATGAGGCGGGCGCACCCATAAATAGGCATATCCTACGTAAGGGTATTCCGATAGTAAGTAAAGGTCGCTATTTAACCTGCCTGCACGAATAGCCCAATGACGGGTAGGGCGATAGCGCACAAAGGCGAGCTCTAAAAAATTATCAAAGCTTTTAAAGGCATGATCTTGAATAACTACTTGAAACACAGAGTCCCAATTTTTTGAGAGTGATATATTAGCCTGCCCACCTAAAATTGAATCTCGCGTTGCTGAAAAACCAGATTCGTTGACATTTGAATAACTCGATGCAAAGCCAATATCTGAATCGTCCGTGTAGCTGAGTGTTAAGGATGCAAAACCACTAAATTGTACATCTATGTCGTTTGCATAGGTTTTATTAGCAGCAGAAATTGCCAATATTGCTATGGCAATTGTACCTCGGAACAACATGTTAGCTCGTATTTTTATAATGTAGATAGTAAAAAGATAGCACAATTTATTAAATTACCAACTTAAGCATTACAGTGGCTTATCAATTAAATACAAAAAAACATGGCATCATCTTAAATTTTGTACTTTGTTAAGCGAAGTACTGGGACATAAGAAAAGCAAGGCGGAAAATTTGTGTTATCTATTGTTATAAGTGGCGACAATATAGATTATGAATAGGGCGGTTTTTTGATATTACTAAACTTAAAACGTGTTGGTTACTGGATGAGCTTTATTTTTATAAGGCTGCTTAAATTAGGCAGCCATTTGTATTTAAAACTTTAAAAGCGATTATTTAAAATGGTGCATAGCCATCATTTGGTTTGTTTGGGTTAGTCCAGCGCTGTTTAGCATCAACAGGAATGCGTGGTGCGCCTTGTGCTGGTAATCGACCGCGCTCCCCATACAACCACAATACAAAGTTAGTTCGCTCGCCACTGGTAATAGGCTTGGCTGCGTGTGCAATATTGCCTCGATGTAACATGGCAGTACCAGGCTTAAAGGTAAGTGATTTAATGTCACCTGTGTACGGGTGATAAAAGTCCACTTGTGACCCTGTAAACTCTTCGCCTGGTAAATTTAGGTTAATGTTAAGCGTTACAGTTGATGCGTCGGTATGTGGGCGAATTGACGAATCTGTATTTGGCTCATAATAAATTGAAAAGCCAAATGTTTGTGTATCAAACCCCATAACTTCCGGGAACAGCATACGTGAAATAGGGCGCATATAAGTGTTTAGTATTTCGTTATAAAATGCTTGAAAGCTTGGCGCGGCTAAATAACCTTCTGATCGGCTATCAATCATGGCACCACGGCGATTTAACACTATGCCGTATGGCGGGCGCATAGGGATTTGCGAATTCCATACTTGTTCTAAATATCCGCGTAATACTGCTAGTCGCTCAGGATCAAAAAATTGAAATTGAAACACATCAGGCGCTACTTCGTGTAATAACGCTTTTACGGCTAGCTCTTTTGATGGATCTTCCCATGCTTGTTTTACTGCTTCACGTATGTTTTTATCGAGTAACGAATCGTCTAACGTGAAAGTAGAGGCGTCAATTTCGCTTGCTTCCCATTCTTTCCACTAGGTCGTCGTTGTTGTACCAAAACTGCTGTACCGAGTGCTCACGGTTTAACATAGCTGTTCGTGATGGTAAATCTAGAGCACGCGCTAGTTGTAATTGGTTGGCAAGCATTTTGTGTAACTCCAGTTGTTGAATTTTGTTTATATCAATTTAGGAGTGCAATTTATTGCATTTGATTTAGTAGATAAACAGCCTGCTTTAGGAAACAGAATATACTATTTATTGATAATGAATCCTAAAACTAAGTATCTTTAGTCAATCAGTGCTGTCCACTTAAAGCGAAGTGACATGTATCCTATTTGCTATTCAAGCATTTAGCTTAATAACAAAGGCTTTATGAAATAGACGGTGTATAAATAAACCTTTATTATAAATTCCTTATTTTGCCTATGTTATAGTTAGGATTTAATAGCAATATAAAATGGAGATTAATTGTGGAAGATAAATTAAAAGAAAAAAGTGTGACGCAGAAATTTTTTGGTGAATATTCTTGGATGTATCAAGTTTCAGCGTTTGTTGCTTTTATTATGGTTATTTACATTAGCTTTAATGGAGAGGGAAATGTTTGGACACAGCTTGTGAGAGGTGATTTTAATTCAGCTTTGCTTGTTAGCATTGTTGGTTACTTATCTGAATTTAGATATCGATTTATTAAAGAATCTCGCAATAACTAAAATATTAAAAAGCTGATAATTAAATCAGCCTTTTAATATTTTACAGTGGATTACCTGATTAAACGCGATTAATGGGTTGCTCTGTCGCCCCAAATTTCTTCTAGGCGGCTGTCACGACCACAACGCCAACGATAAGTGTTGTATCGGATTGGATTGTTTTTGTAATAATCTTGATGAAAGCTTTCCCTCCCTTTTATAGGGTAAAAGGTGCTTGCGTTTAGTATAGGTGTAACCACAGTTTGATTAGGGAACTCGGCAACTACTGCAGCTTTTGTTTTTTCGGCTAATTTACGTTGTTCGTCGTTTTGTACAAATATAGCGCTTAAGTAACTAGGGCCTTTATCACAAAATTGGCCTTTGGCATCAAAGGGATCAATATTTACCCAGTAATGATCAAGTATACCTTGATAGCTTACTATGGCCGGATCGTAAGTAATTTCTACCGCCTCGTAATGGCCTTTATGATTACCATTGTATGTTGGGTTTTTAAGTTTACCGCCAGTAAAGCCCGATATTACATCGGTTACGCCTTCTAGCTTTTCAAAGTCACTTTCCATACACCAAAAACAACCTCCAGCTAGAACGGCTTTTTCGGTTTTAGCTGCATGGGAAAATGTACTAAACAAAATAACGGCAGATGTTAATGCAAGCGTAAGTGATTTTTTCATAAAATTATCCATCTGTACTGTGAGTTTATAAATACTTATAAAGTTAGACCCGCTAAGTGCTAATACAATTTCATTGTAGAGGGCTGGCCAACTTATCTATGGTGAAAAATATTGTGCTTTGACAAGTTTTATAGGGATAAGGCTAGTAACAAGATCACTATTTAAGTTAGTAGCACGGTTTAATTGGGTTAGCCAAGTATGCGTTATTTAATGGGGTGTTGAATTATGCTTACGTGTTCATTAAAGTGACAACATTCGTGATATAAATTAGCAGGTGATAAATGAACCAGTTAACAGAAACATCAATAAGCTGCCCTTATTGTGGAGAAAGTATAGAAGTATTACTTGATGCAGCAGATATTGATGAGCAATACATAGAAGACTGCCAAGTATGCTGTAAGCCTATTTCGTTTGTGGTATTTGAAAATGATGACGAGCTAAACGTTAATGTTTACAGCGAAGACGATGCATTTTAACTCGTTAATTAGATAGTAGGCTGCAAAATTGCAGCCTTTTTACTGTGTATGTGTTTGGTTAGCTATTTTGCTCACGCGCTAATTGGTTAGGAAGAAGTTCTTCTACTATTTCGCGTGCTGGAAGCGTATAGCGTGTGCCGTCAAACATTACTGAGGTAAACTCGTTAATATTAGTAATGCCTGTTAAGGTCCAGCCTTCGCCGCGCTTTGGGCAATATACTGTGGTAGTGGGTTGTATTACTTTAAAATCGTCACTCATTACGTTCTCTTACTCTTTTTGCTTTAAAGATAATGCTTGTTAATAGGGTATGGTAAGTTAATAATGCGTGCCCATAAAGAGCTAATTTAACTAACCACTTAAATAAAATGTTTAACACCACAAAGCTTGAGCGCGTTACGCTGCGTTTAGTTACCCACAAACACGCAGCGTGTTTATTTAATATTTTAAATCACCCGCACGTGTCAGAATTTAACGACTACGAAACACCACTTAGCAAAACGCAAATCAAACAATTAATACAAGATGATATTAGTGCATATTACGAAGGTGAAGTAATTCGAGTTGCAATTGAACATAATATATCTGGAAAGTTAATGGGTACTTGTGGGCTTTATAATTTAACCCCGTGTAAAAGTGGTGCGTTTATAGGATTTGAGCTGCATCCTGACTTTTGGGATAAGGGCGTAATGTTTGAAGTGGTGACCGGTTTTATTGAAACTCTAGTTAAGCATATTCCGCTTAAACATTTGTCGGCTGAGGTGAGCGCACATAATGCACGTTGTCATAATTTACTTATGAAACTGGGCTTTAGTTTAAGAGAAAATTCTATTTGGCATAAATCACTTTAACTCAAGGCGGCAATTATAAGTGCTTACCTTTTTTCAATCCTCAATCCTCAATCCTTAAAGCTCAGTAAATAAAATCCAAAAAATAGCGGCTTTCTATTATAGTTAAGCGTGAGCAAATGAATTTGTTACCCGTGTTTTATTAAACATTTACGCTTAACAAGGATTTTATATGCTAGAAAAACTCTCTCAAGATGCGCTTGTAATTTGGGCGACCATTGACCCAATAGGCACTATGGCGCTGTTTGCTGCGCTTACTTCTCATTTAACTGATCAACAACGCCGTAAAACTGCATTTAAAACGGTGCTTTATGCCGGGGGCGTATTATTGGGTTCTATTTTAATAGGGCAACTAATACTTAATGCGATGGGAATTAGGTTGGTGTCGTTTCAGTTAGGGGGCGGAATTATATTGTTTTTATTTGGCCTGCAAATGATTTTTGGAAACGATTCTAACAAAGCCAAACAAGACCCCGATCACGATATAGCCGTGTTTCCGCTTGCTATACCTGCAACGGCGACTCCTGGCGCTATTTTGGCGGTAATACTACTTACCGATAACCACATACACCCAATTACTACTCAAATAGGCACAGCGCTTGTTACACTTGGTGTGTTGGGTATTACCTTAATACTGTTGCTGCTTTCGGGTAAAATTATTAAGCTAATTGGTACTGGCGGCGCGTCTATTTTAACGCGAGTGATGGGCATGATTTTAGCCGCGTTTTCGGTTGAGCTTATTATGACCGCGCTGGAAATAAAACAATGGGTTAAGCTCGATTAAATAACTCCTAAACATTGAAAGGAATGCCGTATGGCAATAAAAATAACAAAACACTATATTATTAATTTAAGTTTAGCCGTAGTCATTTTTGCTATTGGTATTTTAGCTATACGCTATTACAACCATTATGTATCGGCCTATACAGATGTAACAATTAACTCAAGCGTGCTTAATGAGTCGCGCAAAGTGTTTATAAGATTGCCCGCTAATTACAATCCTAAAAAAGCGTATCCGTTAATTATTAAAACCGATGGTAACTTTAATTTAGATACATGGGATAAAGCACTTACAAAACAAGCTAAGAGCGAAAAAGGGGACAAGGCTATATTGGTGTCTATTCCTAATTTGTTTTTTACAGATACACGTAATCGCGATTTAGTACCTCCTTATGCCCGCCAAGATGTAAATACACAAGCGCGTCCAGAGCATGAAACACTTATTGAACCAAATGGTGAAGCCGACAAGTTTTTAGCGTTTATTGAAACTGAGTTACTCCCTTATTTATCAGCAAAATATAAGCTTAGTAATAACCGTGTATTAAGTGGTTTTTCGGCAGGAGGTAGCTTTGTGCTTTATACACTGCATACAAAGCCTGAATTGTTTAATGGCTATTTTGCTTTTAGCCCAGCGGCTTGGTATGACGATATGACCGTAGTTAATAATTTAGAAGCGTTTTTAAGTGCTCAAGATAACAAAGTTAAATCGTCTACTTATTTATATCTTTCGGTGGGTGGGGCAGAGCATCCGTTAATGTTAAAAGCGTTTAGTAATTTAGAGGCCGCTTTAACAGCCAACCCTAACAATAACCTTGTGTGGCAAAGTGCTATAAACAAAGGTGCTGAGCATTCAGATAATCCATCAATTAGTGTGGCTAAGGCATTAGCTGGTTATAGTACGTTTATTAAAAAGTAGGTTAGATAGGCTTAAGCGACAACTGTACACATATACAGTTGTCGTTGTTTTATATATTTATGATAACGAATCAGCTTTATAACAACTTACTTAGTTCAATATTATTAACGACTTACAAAAAAAGGTAGGTTTAAATTATTTTTGCACAGCAATTACATGTACTGTTTTTATATACAGCTCACAGCTATTGAATTAGAATACCGTCAGTACCCATGAGCATATACACATCTATTTGTTACTGCTTTTAATCAGCCTTTCGCCTTTGTGATCAGCAATAAGCAGTGTCAGTACTTTACAGTTCAATATAGTTTCACCATTTTTTATACTCGTAATGCAGTTAATATAAATTGGCTGGTGGCTTTACAGTAAAAGAACACATCATACTAAATGCTGCTATAACGCTAAACTTAGCAATAGAGTCAAATTAGAAAAAGTAATCAGGGAAGTAGTGCAAATAGTAAAGTGGGAAGTTTAGATAAAAAAAGAGCATTTATAAAAATGCTCTTTTGTAAGTTACGACTGCTTTGCTTTGGTCGGTTTAAAAAATAATACCAGTGCAATTATAAATGCTGAAACGCTACAAATTATAAATACGTTTTTCTCACCACCAGGTATATATTCCATAAATGAGGTAAAAAACTGACCCGAGAATACAGCCATCGTAAAGTACGATAAGTTACGGCCGCGTACTTTCACATCGCTGAGCTCTACCGTCATATGGTTTAAAAGCGGAATACTAAAACCAAATCCTATACCTATTAATATTGCGCCTAAAATTAAAGGTCGGGTGCTTACTTGTGTAAAACAAATATACGATAAACTAAACGCTAAAAAGGCAAATGCCAAAACCTTGGGCTCACCAAGCTTCTTTGTTATTTTAGGCATAAAGCCTGCAGTAACTACAGCCACTAAAGATATAAATGCGAGTAGTTGGCCTATTTGTGATTCGTCAAAGTTTTCCTCGTTCATTACGATGGGCAGTAACACAGTAGACGTAAAAAATATGGTCATCGCGAGTGTTGAAATTACATAAACGCTTTTTAACGTGAGGCCATTATTAGCTTTGTGGTGTAGATGTTCTGACACTTCATCGTTATTACTAGCCACTGAGTTTTTATTTGGCACAAACAATAAAAGCATAGCCAAAAATACCCACGCTATTAAATAAAGTGAAAATGGCAGCGCCCAAAATTGCGAGGCTAATAATCCACCTAAAAATAAAAATATAACACCGCCTAACTCTATCGCCATACCTTGTTTTGCAATCATGCCAAGGCGTGCTTCGCCTGTGTACCAATCAGAAATTAAAACCGTACAACTTGCCATAACCACTGCCGTTATACCGCCGAGTAAAAATCGATTAGCAAATACAAGCGTTGGGCCTTTTAAAAAGTAAGCACTGGCACCTTCAACCCCATATAAAAATAACCCAATTACTAAAAGTTTATAAGCGCCGTATTTATCAATTAATTTTCCTGCGAAGGGCGCAAACACCACAGCTCCTAACGATGGCAACGTAATTAAAAGTACGGTGTTATCGGCTATACCTAATCCTTGTGAAATACTTACTAAACCTGGCGCAAGTAGGGTTCCCACCATAATAGTTAAACTGGCAATACACAGTAATGTAAAGCTACCCGCTGTTTTCAATGTATTCATTTTTACTCCTTAAGTTTTAAGCGATTACTTTTTAGCAAATGAATTAAAAATGCCACTTAGCAAAATAAATATAATGCTTACAGCAACAACGCCAGGCCATTGATAAAGTGCAAATGCCTTAACACCAACCATTGAGCCAACAGCGCCTCCAATGTAATAACCCAGCATGTAAATTCCATTTATGCGACTTTGCGCAGTGGGTTCAATACTAAAAACACGCACTTGGTTAGCCACTTGCGCACTAAATATGGCAAAGTCGATTAAAATAATACCAATAACCAACGACGCTAAACTGCCATTAAACAAACCTGTAATAGCAAAGCCGATTGCCGCAAGCGTAAGTGCAATCATAATTAGAGCTTTAGACCCTAATTTGCTGACCCATTTACCCGATGACTTAGCGCCTATTACGCCAGCCAATGCTATTACACCAAATAAACCAGCTTGTTGAGCGTTGTAGTTAAATGGCCCATCACTAACATAAATTGCAAGTGTTGCCCAAAGCACATTAAATGATGCAAACCAAAATGCGCCCGAAAGTGTAAAATGCTGCAGTGATTTATGTTTAATAAACAACGCCAACGTACTTTTAATGAGAGGCCAATAACGCAAATTAGTGTGAGGCTTATTGCTAGGTAAAAACACGCGCAGTAATATACCAAATAATGCTGCGAGTACTGCCGACATTAAAAATACACTTCGCCAACCAAATTGCTCACCTACAAATCCACTTAACGTTCTTGAAAGTAAAATACCGATAGTTAAGCCCATCATTAATGTGCCTAACGTGGCACCTTTTTGCTCGCTCGATACAAGCGATGCTGCAAAGGGTATTAATTGCTGGGTTATATTGGCGCTTACACCAATTAAAAATACCGATATAAGTAATAAAGGTAAGTTAGGTGCAAGCATTGCTGCACTACAAGCCACTACTAATAAGCTCGACAAAATAGTAATTAAACGCCTGCGAGCAATCGAGTCACCCAAAGGAGAAATAAATGATAACGCAAACGCGTAACCAATTTGTGTAAGCGCGGGAATACTCCCAAGCTGTGAATCAGTTAAATTAAATTCGTTCGCTATAAGCGGTAAAATAGGCTGGTTGTAGTATAAGTTTGCTGCTGTTGCGGCAATTGCAGTGGTCATTAGTAATAAAATAAATCGACTTAATGACTGATTTTGTTTGGGTTTGGTCATAGCTGTCTAGTGTTGTTAACTCATGCCGCTATGGTATGAGTTCTTTACCTATAACAAAAATGATATTATTTTATAGAATCTATACAAAAAATGTATTTAAGGTGCGTAATGGATATTAAAACATTAAAAAGTTTTGTCAGCGTGGCTAAGCATCAGAGTTTTTCAGAAGCGGCCAAAGAGCTACACACCGTGCAACCTGCAATAAGTAGGCATATTGCACAGCTCGAAAGCGAGCTTGATGTTGTGCTGTTTATAAGAAATTCACGCGATGTTGCAATAACTCAAGCGGGTGAGCAGCTATTAAAAGATGCACGCGCTATTTTGGCTCTAGCTGACAAAGCTAAAACTCAGGTTAAACGTGCCCACAACGGGCAGGTAGGTACACTTAATATTGCGCACTTAAGCTCGGCATGTTTAGCCTTTATGGCAGCACTGGTTCGAGAATACAAACAGCAATACCCAAGCGTGCACGTTACATTGTTTGAAATGACCGCAACTGAGCAGATACATGCGTTTAAAAATGATTTAATTGATGTGGGTTTTTCACGGCCTTTACCTGATTCGATTAATGATGAATTTGTAAGTCATACTATTTATGTAGATTCATTAGTGGCCATAGTTAATCAAAACCATGCGCTGGCAAATTATAAAAACATTGATTTAGTTAAACTAAAAAATGAGCCATTTATCATTTTTAATAGAGAGGAAGCACTTGGTCTTTTTGATGAAACCATTTTGCAATGCAAACAAGCTCGTTTTTCACCGAACATTATTAGCCAACCTCGACATATGCAAACATTAGTTACCGAAGTGGCTGCAGGCCTTGGTGTGGCAATTGCGCCTTATTGCGTACGTAAATTGTATAGTAAAGGGTGCCATTTTATAAAATTGAGCGATGTATTTACGCAAATTCCGGTGCTATTACAATTTAAAAAAGCAGATACCAATGCGGCTGTTAATGCATTTGTTGAAATAGCCTTAAATGCAAAACCAAGTATTAAAAAAAGTATGGCGGAATAAAAAAGCCCAATTAAAAAAGTCAAAAGGGCTAAAAGGGTTGTGCTTAGGGAAGTTGTAGTCGTTTTTAAACTTATATTTAGAGCTTATATTTAGAACTTATATCTAAAACCAAATGCTATACCGTCGTCTTCCGACTGCTCCATTTGTGCTTGTTGATCGTCGTTATCACTTTCGAAGTCACTAAAGTCCTTACGCGCTTCTATGTAGGCAATAGTAGCTTCGTCAATTAGGTAATGAAGGCCAATAACAGCAAACTGACGCTTAAATACATCGTTAGGATCGGCGTTAAAGTTTGGCTGAATTACGTAATCATCACCGGCATCAAACACGTTGTAGGCAATAAAAGGGCGAAAATCGTTATCAAAGCGGTAAGATGCGAATGTTTCTACACCGATTGCGTCTTTAATTAAGCGACCGATGTTATCTGTGTCGTGGTTTTTGTTTTTATTTACGTTGGCTGCAACGTATAGGCCGGGCTCATCAATGTTGCCCCACATAATACCTGCACCATAAATTAAATCTTCAACATTGCGAGTAGAACCATCGCCAAACGTTAAATCAAACTCACCACGGTTAACACCTGCTGTAATTGTTAGCATGTCAGTTGGGGTATAAGTAACAGACGCACCAAATGTGTAATTAAATTCAACTTCTTGGGCTGCACTATCGCCAGAGTTCCAAAGTGCTTCACATTCTTCTTCTGAAATGTCGGTGACGTCACAGGTATAAAATTCGCTGTTTTTAAGCTGCGCTTGTACTGCAAAACTAAAATCGTTATAGCTATTGCGGTACTGCACTAATTTATCTCCACGGCCAGTGCCATTAACAGCGCCATCGTCTTTGTTATAGGTGTAAACACCAGCCGCATTGCCATCCCATACAAAGCTATTATTTGTGCCGTAAACTACGTCGTACCATGCACCCCATTGTTTACCAATGGTAAGTTGGCCATATTTTTCGTGCGAAAGCCCTGCGTAACCTAAACGGTTGTATAAAAACTCATCCTGGATAGACTCAAAACGATTGTTATAAATAATATCGCTGCTGCCAACAGGGTTTACACCCCATTCTACGAGTGCGAGTGCGGTCCAGTCTTTCTTAAGCTTTCGGGTAAATCCAAAGTTAATGCGCGAGGTACCGTTAACAACTTCGGTTTCGTTTTGTGTATTAATTACACGCACATCAAGATATCCACCAACTTCAACAGTATTTTTGTCATCTTTGTATAATTCTACTGCCGAAACAGCGGGTGCGAATACAATACTTGCGCTAATAAGCGTCGCTAATTTTTTGCTCATCTTGTGTGTTGCCCTGTGTAAATTGGTCAATTTTTTACGTAGGTAAAAATTCAGATTCGAAGACTAACAAAGCAATAAACGGCTCAAAAGTGAAAAATACTCAATAAAATTAATCGTTAAACTTAACGGATATTCACTAAAGGTTAATTTTGTTTTTCAGGAGTTGCAAAAGTTTATGTTTTTAATGATTTGATAGGTAAATAGGATGATAAATTAGCGATGTATAAAAATTGTAATTTGAATTAATTTCATCTTGGTTAAAAAGTAGTAACTAGTGTAAAAGCTCTAAAAGTACTATATTTTCATAAATATAACTTTTTATTATTATAGGGTGAACAAAAATGAGTTAAGTAGACACACAAATACGTTAAAAGTGTTTTTACTCTAATTTGTATCGTAATTTCTAATCTCTTATGCCCGTTTATAAAACATACTTTATGGATTTTAATTAGAATAAGCTGAATAAAAATTAACGAAACCATTAAATCTAATCCGTTATTTTTACTACTAACTACATAGCCATAATAAATGGCTAAAACGCAGTGGTTTGCTTTTAAACTTTCATAGAAAAACAGGCCATTTTGGTTTAAACTGCGCGCAATTTAAATACATCATTACTCCTTTGGAGGGTAGCGCTATTATTAGTACAGCTAACGTCACCATGCAATTTGGTGCTAAACCATTATTTGAAAATATCTCAGCAAAATTTGGCGATGGTAACCGTTACGGTTTAATCGGTGCAAATGGTTGTGGTAAATCAACATTTATGAAAATTTTAAGTGGTGAGCTTGAAGCGTCTTCAGGTAATGTAAGTACTGATCCTAACGAACGCGTTGCTAAACTTAACCAAGATCAGTTTGCCTACGAAGAATACTCAGTAATCGATACCGTGATTATGGGCCACAAAGAGTTGTGGGAAATTAAACAAGAACGAGACCGTATTTACTCTTTACCTGAAATGAGTGAAGAAGACGGTATGAAAGTAGCCGATCTTGAAACTGAATTTGCCGAAATGGATGGTTACTCTGCTGAATCTAAAGCAGGCGAGCTTCTTTTAGGCGTAGGTATTGGCACAGACCAACACTTTGGCCCAATGTCTGAAATAGCACCAGGTTTTAAACTACGTGTGCTACTTGCTCAAGTATTGTTCTCAGACCCGGATATAATGCTACTTGATGAGCCTACCAATAACTTGGATATTTACACTATCAAGTGGTTAGAAGACGTGTTAAACCAACGCGACTGTACCATGATAATCATCTCGCATGACCGTCACTTTTTAAACTCTGTTTGTACACACATGGCCGACATTGACTACGGCGAGCTACGTATTTACTCAGGTAACTATGACGAATACATGTTTGCAGCAACGCAAGCACGTGAGCAGCTACTTAGCGAAAACGCGAAGAAGAAAAACCAAATTGCTGAACTTCAACAGTTTGTATCACGTTTCTCTGCTAACGCATCTAAAGCTAAACAGGCAACATCGCGCGCTAAACGTATCGACAAAATTCAGTTAGACGAAGTTAAAGCCTCTTCACGTCAAACGCCATTTATTCGTTTCGACCAAGAAAAGCAGTTATTCAGAAACGCGCTTGAAATGAATAACCTAACGCAAGGTTTTGACGACAACACGTTGTTTTCTGGGCTTGAAGGTTTAGTAGAAGTTGGCGAGCGTATTGCTATTATTGGTGAAAATGGTGTTGGTAAAACAACATTACTTAATACACTAGCAGGGCGCTTAGCACCTAAAGCCGGTGAGTTTAAGTTTTCTGAAAACGCGAACATTGGTTACTACGCGCAAGATCACGCAGATGAGTTTGCAACCGACATGAACTTGTTTCAGTGGATGGAGCAATGGCAACAAGAAGGCGACGACGAACAAGTGGTTCGCAGCTTCTTAGGTCGTATGTTGTTCTCTCAAAACGATATTAAAAAGTCAGTTAAAGTAATTTCAGGTGGTGAGCAAGGCCGCATGCTGTTTGGTAAAATTATGATGCATAAACCAAACATATTGTTAATGGATGAGCCAACTAACCACATGGATATGGAATCTATTGAAGCGCTTAACTTAGCACTTGAAGCCTACGAAGGTACATTAATGTTTGTATCGCACGATCGTCAATTTGTATCATCGGTAGCTACCCGTATTTGGGAAGTTAAAGATGGTAAAATTATTGACTTTAGAGGCAACTACGCAGAATACCTAGCGAGTAAAGAAGCTTAATTAGCTATTTACCCGTTAACCCTAAAAAGCCATGTTTAAACATGGCTTTTTTTGTTTTTGTGGCTTTGTATTAGTCGCAATTAATATGGCTTTGGGTATAATACCCGGCTTAAACAGGACATAAGTCCGCTATTTTGAAAATACATTACTGAGGAGTATTTATGACTGTTGGCATTATTATGGGTTCTAAATCAGATTGGCCAACCATGGAACATGCAGCACTTATGCTAGAGCATTTTGGCATTAAGTACGAAACTAAAGTCGTGTCTGCACACCGCACTCCTCAATTACTTGCTGATTATGCAAGTTCAGCCGCAGAACGCGGGATTAAAGTTATTATTGCAGGCGCTGGCGGCGCTGCGCATTTACCGGGTATGGCTGCTGCTTTTACGTCGCTTCCCGTACTGGGCGTGCCTGTAAAATCAAAAGCATTAAATGGTGTTGATTCACTTTTATCTATTTGCCAAATGCCTAAAGGCGTTGCAGTGGGCACACTTGCAATTGGTGAGCCGGGCGCAGCAAACGCAGGTTTACTAGCCGCGCAAATTTTAGGGTGTCAAAATCCAGAAATTTTTGCAAAAATTGAAGCGTTTCGAAAAGCGCAAACCGACACTATATTAGCTAATCCAAACCCTGCAGAGTAATAATGAATATTTTAATATTAGGTGCAGGGCAACTTGCACGTATGATGAGCCTTGCAGGCGCGCCGCTTAATTTAAACGTAGTGGCGTATGATGTAGGCAGCAAGCAAATTATGCACCCGCTAACTGGTGAGGTTTATAGCACGTCACTTGAGCAAGCAATATCAAACGCTGATGCCATTACTGCAGAGTTTGAGCACATTCCTGATGATGTACTAACACTTTGCTGTAACAGCAATAAATTTTACCCAGGTAAAGCCGCTATTAAAACCGGTGGCGATCGCTCGCTTGAAAAAGCACTGCTTGATAAAACAAACGTAACTTGTGCGCCATATCAATTAATTACTGAAAAAGCGCACCTTGAACACGCTGTTAAAACCCTAGGTAAGCCACTTGTTATTAAAACATGCCAAGCGGGTTATGACGGGAAAGGCCAATGGCGTTTAAAATCAGATAGTCAAATAGACGAAATTTGGTCACAAATGGCTGATTTTATTGCATCGGGTACGCAGCTTTCGCCACATACAATTATTGCTGAAAAAATGATCCCGTTTGATCGTGAAGTATCTATTATTGGTGCGCGCGATAAATACGGTAATGTGGCTATTTATCCGCTAACAGAAAACGAGCACACAAATGGTGTATTAACGCTTTCTATTGCCGGTAAAAATAATCAAAGTGTTGAAACCCAAGCAAACGATGCCTTTACAAAAATAGCAAACGAGCTTAACTACGTTGGCGTATTAGCTATTGAGTTTTTTGATGTACAAGGTACGTTACTTGTTAACGAAATTGCGCCGCGCGTACATAACTCAGGCCACTGGACGCAACAAGGCTGCCATTGCTCACAGTTTGAAAACCACATGCGTGCTGTTGCAGGTTTACCGCTTGGTAATACAGAACTTAAACACATTACCGCGATGATAAACGTACTAGGGCAACCTAGTATTCCAGCTGACGTACTAAAATACGCAGATGTAACTAGCCACTGGTACGGTAAAACGGCAAAACCAGGTCGTAAAATGGGCCATATAAACGTATCGGCCAGCAGCATGAATGACCTAGCAGATAAATTAGGTGAGCTTACTGAATATTTACCTGAGCAAGACTACCCAGGTATTTTAAAAGCGGCAGCAAATTTAATACTAAGCCAATAATTTCTAATTATAGAATTAATTTTTTAATACCGGCTTGAGCCGGTATTTTTTTGTCATAAAAAAAGCTTTTGAATATGTAATACTGTTAAAGTCTAATTTTAAATTTGTGAAGTAAAACAATGAAACTAAAAACAATATATGGCGCGCTAGCCATTGCTACATTATTTAGCTTAAATGCATTTGCATCGGAATCTCTTCGTGTTGCAACTTTTAATGTAAGTATGGATGCGACAAATCACACGCCTAAAGGCGAGCAAGTTAAAAGTGATGCTTTAGTTAATGCACTTAAAGCAAACCACCAGCAAATTAAGAACATAGCGGAAATTATTCAACGAGTTCGCCCTGATATTATTTTACTTAACGAATTTGATTACATCCCAAAAGAGCAGGGCATTGAATACTTTAATGAGCACTTTTTAAATATAGGTCAGCAAAAACAAGACGCTATTAACTATCCTTACTCTTACATTGCTCCGGTAAATACTGGCCTAGCTACCGAGTTTGATTTAGATAACGATGGCAAAAAAAATGGCGTGATGGGCGATGCACAAGGCTTTGGCTTTTTTGAAGGCCATTACGGTATGGCTATTTTGTCAAAATACCCAATCGATTTTGATAAAGTAAGAACCCTTCAAACCTTTAAATATAAAGACATGCCAAATGCACTAATGCCAGTGATGCCTAAAACAGGTGAAAACTGGTATAACGCACAAGAATGGCAAGCGCTTAGACTCAGCTCTAAATCGTTTTGGGATTTACCTATTAACGTAAACGATAAAACCATTCATGTTATTGCATCTCACCCAACACCGCCTGTATTTGATGGCGAAGAAGACAGGAATGGCAAGCGTAACCACGATGAAGTAAGGCTAATTGCCGATTACGTTTCAAACGCTAAGTATATTTACGATGATAAAGGCGAAAAAGGCGGTTTAAAAACTTACTCTCGCTTTGTTATTTTAGGTGATTTAAATGCCGCCCCAGAGGGTGATAAAGCCCGTACAAACACCACAGATCAACTACTTAAAAATCCACTTATTAACGCTCAATTTGTTCCAAAAAGTGAAGGCGCTAAAGAGCAGTATGACGTGCCTTATGCACAAAATTACAGTGCAAATTGGCAAGCGCGTGTTGATTACGTTTTACCATCAAACTATGGTTTAAAAATTAAGGACGGTGGTGTGTTTTGGCCTACTAAAATGAGTAGTGAGTATCGCTTAATTAAAGATAGAAACGCATCGAGCGATCACCGCATGGTGTGGCTTGATTTAATCGTTGAATAACGTCCACTAATAAAGGGGGCGTTAGTAAACTGAGCTTTACCCTGTTTAATGGCTATTTATCTTAAAAAATTGCAATAACTTGAGTGCTTCTGCTTAAATACGGCTTAATTATAATAACCGTATAGAAGCACTATGATTTTTAATCTTTCTTCATCTAAAACGTTAGTGGCCTTAGCTGTTGCCTCAAGTGTTATGCTTGCAGGTTGTAGCGCTACCGCTAACACCTCTTCAACACAGCAAAGTGCATTACCAGCAACTAAAATTGCTGCGGTTGTAAACACACCAGCAGATATCGGCTCACAAAAAATAACGCTAGAACAAGCAATGGCCGATCCGGATTGGATGGGTAATCAGCCAGAGGGTGCTTACTGGGCGAGCGATTCGTCTACTATTATTTATGCTCAAAAAGAGCAGGGTAATACACTACGCGATTTATTTAGCCAATCGGTTACTAGCCAAACAGCAGAGCAAGTAGCTCTTAATAAACTTCATACTGTGGGTTCAAATAAAGCCGTTTATTCTAAAAATAAAACAATGGCGGCCTACACATTTAAAGGCAATGTATTTGTTAAAAACCTAAAAACCGGCGAACTTAAACAAATTACAGCTACATCAGCGGGCGAGTCAAAGCCACAATTTTTAAATAATGGCGATTTAGTTTACCGCCAAGGCAATGTATTTTTTAAAGTTGATTTAAAAACAGGCTTAACGAGCGAGCTTGCTAACTTAAAACTTGCTGATGAGCCAAAAGGTATTGAAGAGCCAAGCACGTATATTGCTAAAGAGCAGCATAAATTGATTAAATTTGTGGCGCTCCAACAAAAAAATAAAAAAGATAAGCAAGCACGCAGTGAGCAAATTAATGAACAAAACGATTCAATTGCTAACACAGCTTATTACTTAGGCGAAGGAAATACCGTTGCAGAAGCGCAGCTTTCGCCAAATGGTGATGCGCTGTTAGTCGTTGTACAAAAGCAAACAGACTGGCGTGGTGATGGCGATATTATGCCTAACTACATTACAAATGACGCCACTATAGAACCTAAAAAAGCACGCCGCCGTGTAGCCGACGCTAAAGAAGAAACCTCAAAGCTTGTCTACATCAATTTAACTAACAAAGAACAAACTTCACTTAGCTTTAATACCTTACCGGGCTTTGACGAAGATGTTTTAGCCGCAGTTAAAAAAGAAAATTATGCACGTGATGGTAAAACATATAAGTCTAAAAAGGCACCTCGTGGTATTAACCTTATTATGGACTGGGGTTTTGAGCAAAGCCCAATAGTATGGAACGATGACGGCTCGCAAGTGGCTATCATGCTCGAAGCATGGGACAACAAAGACCGTTGGCTTGCTACTGTAGATTTTAAAAACAACAAACTTGTGTCGCAACATCGCCTGCATGACGACGCATGGATTGCTTATGCGTTTAACGACTTTGGGTGGTTACATAACTCGAACACGCTTTATTACCTATCGGAAGAGTCGGGTTACAGCCAGCTTTATAAAAAACCAGTTAATGGTAGTGCAACCGCGCTAACACAAGGCCAATTTGAGGTTTCTAACTTAACGCTTACAAGTGACGACAGCGCAATTTATTATAAAGCGAATGTTGAACACCCAGGTCTGTACGAAATTTACCGCGTTAACCCGCAAACTGGTAAGAGTGAGCAAGTTACTGACTTAAACGGCATGACCGATTACACGTTGAGCCCAGATGAAACTAAGTTACTCCTTAAGCACTCTACAATTACGATGCCTAATGAGCTTTATGTAGCTGACGCACAAGCCAATACAAAAGCAACGCGATTAACTCATACAGTGTCGGATGAGTTTTTAGCTAAAAAGCTAACTGCACCTAAAATTGTTGCTGTGCCATCGAGCCATACCGAACAACCAATATACGCAAAAGTGTACTACCCAGCTGATTACGTTGAAGGTGAAGTAGGTAAAAATCGCAAAGCAGTTATTTTTAACCACGGCGCGGGTTACTTACAAAACTCACATATGGGATTTTCGGTTTATTTTCGTGAATTTATGTTTCATTCATTGCTCGCTGATGAAGGTTACATAGTAATGGATATGGATTACCGCGCATCTAAAGGTTACGGGCGTGATTGGCGCACCGCAATTTATCGTCAAATGGGAACGCCTGAAACACAAGATTTAGCCGATGGCGTTAAATGGATGGCGCAAAATGCCAACGTTGATACCAAAGCAGTCGGCACTTATGGTGGCTCTTACGGCGGCTTTATGACCTTTATGGCATTGTTTACCGCGCCTGAGTTATTTCAATCGGGTGCGGCACTTAGACCTGTTACCGATTGGGCACATTACAATACAGGTTATACAGCTAATATATTAAACCATCCTGATGTTGACCCGATTGCGTATGAGCGCAGCTCGCCAATTTATTACGCTGAGGGCTTAAACAAACGTTTATTAATTAATGCCCCAATGGTTGACGATAACGTGTTTTTTCAAGACTCAGTGCGTTTAGTACAGCGCTTAATAGAGCTTGAAAAACAAAACTTTGAAACAGCTATATTCCCTGTTGAACCGCATGGCTTTGTACAGCCTTCAAGCTGGTTAGACGAATACCGCCGTATTCATAAATTATTTAAAGAAACGCTTTAAGCTTTAATTATAAAAACAAAAACGCCGCATTGGTTTAGTTAACTAATGCGGCGTTTTTATTGGGTTGAACAAAATCTAACTTTATTTTTTCTTTTTAAAGAGCTCTATAACCAGTGGTATGGCAAGCAGAGTCCCGCCAATTACACCAATTAAATGTGCATCAATAGCCACAGTGGAGTTAATAAGCTTTCCTATATCAGCATTAGGGCCGCTAAATTGCTCAAACGCTATTTTAATCCATACGCCTATAAATAATAAATACCCCGACTTAAGCCCTACAGTTATATCTTTAACTGCCCCCCAAATAATTACGCCATGCAGCAGAGCACTTAATCCGGTATAAATATGTATGCTTGGGCAAAACCAATACACGCCAAGTCCACACCACAGTGCCAGCGCACTTATATTAACGGCGTAACGAGTAGGTGATGTGTATTCGCCATGTAGTAACCATATTAGTAAAACACCACTGGCATTTAGTCCCAAATGAGCCCAATTAGCATGAACAAATTGGCTAGAAAAGATTCGCCACAGTTCGCCATCATCAATTAGGCTTCGGTTAAATTCAAGTAAACTATTTAAATCAAATGCAGCAAAAATGGTACTAAAAAGCAGCAAAATAATAGGCGGTAATATATAACGAGGTTGAATAGGTAAATTAAGCATTTTATTATATTTTTTTAGTCAAAATTTTTGCATATTGTGCCCGTTTAACTTTAAGATGCCAAATACAACTACGTAATTAAGTGTTTTTAGTATTTTTATGCATTTTAAACTTAACTCATTATTTGCCATTGGACTGTGCGCAGTATCACTGCCTTCATTTGCACAGCAAGCAACTCAAATTGAAACTCGCGAACCTGAAGCTGCTACCGGATTAATCCATAAAAAAGTAGTGCAAGGTGATAAATACATGGTAGCTGCGGCAAATCCATATGCCTCAAAAGCCGGTCAACAAATTTTAGCCCAAGGCGGCAGTGCCGTAGATGCTGCGATTGCTACTCAACTAGTGCTTACTTTAGTTGAACCGCAATCCTCAGGTATTGGCGGTGGTACATTTATGATGTATTACAACAAAGCAAACAATAAATTGACTAGTTTTGATGGCCGCGAAACAGCACCTGCAAATGCAGACGAAACGCTGTTTTTAGATAAGCACGGTAAAGCCGTTAAATGGATTGAAGCTGTAGTAGGCGGACGCTCTGTTGGTGTGCCTGGTATTTTACACGCCTTTGCAAGCGCGCATAAACAATACGGTACATTGCCATGGGAAGCGCTTTTTAAACCGGCTATTGAACTTGCAGAGCAAGGCTTTGTAATTTCGCCGCGTTTACATGGCTTATTAGCACGCCAATTAAACCCTGGTGTATTGAGTATGCCGATTATTAACGAATACTTTTACCCAAATGGTAAGTTAATTGAAGTAGGTAGTGTTAAAAAGAATCAACCGCTTGCTGATTTATACAAAGACATTGCAAAGCAGGGCATTGATGCATTTTACAAAGGCGAAAACGCTAAACAAATGGTTAATGCTGTACAGCACTCTAAAATAGCCCCTGGTAAATTAAGTGTGCAAGATTTAGCAGATTACAAAAGTAAAGAACGCGATGCGGTATGTATACAATACCGTGCTTATAACGTGTGTTCTATGGCGCCACCAAGTAGTGGCGGTGTAGCTGTGCTACAAATGCTTGGCCTACTTGAGCATAAAGATATGAGCGCGCTTAAACCAAATGGCGAAAAGGCGATTCATTACTTTAGCCAAGCTTCGCGTATTGCATTTGCCGATCGCGATATGTACATGGGCGATCCCGATTTTACTCAAGTACCTACAAAAGAGCTATTAAACAAAGATTACATTGCCTCACGCGCTAAATTAATTACCGAAACAGACCAAAAAGCCGTAGCCGGTAATCCAGTAGGGTACCTAAGTTATGCAATGGATGATTCATACGAGTTACCTTCTACCTCACATGTATCTATTGTAGATAGTAAAGGTAATGCCGTTTCGATGACCAGTTCAATTGAAATGGCGTTTGGCTCTACGGTTATGGTTAATGGCTTTATTTTAAATAACCAACTAACTGACTTTTCGTTATCGCCACGTAAAAACGGCAAGCTTGTAGCAAACCGTGTAGAGGCTGGTAAACGCCCGCGTAGCTCTATGTCACCGGTAATGGTATTTAATAAAGATGGTAGCTTACGCTTAATCGTAGGCTCACCTGGTGGTAGCCGTATCATAGATTACGTTGCACAAGTTGTTGTGGGTGTTATTGACTGGAATTTATCAGCGCAAGACGCTATTAACTTACCGCGTACAACAAATCGTAACGATTACACCAGCCTTGAAAAAGGCACAGCTATTGAAGCCATTGCGCCTGCGCTTACTAAACGCGGCCACAATGTACGTATTATTGATTTAAATTCAGGCTTACACGCAGTTGAAGTTAAAAATAATACCTTATATGGTGGCGCTGATCCGCGCCGTGAAGGTGTTGCGTTATCTGATTTAACTGATAATAACGCCACTATCAAATTTTAAATTATGTATAATATGCATGCGGGCAGTGAAGCCCGCATGTATTTTCTCTCAATGGTCTGACTAGCTTAATTGTCGTTGCAATTAAACCTCTAACACTGATAATGACAGATCATAACTTAAGACTCCGTTAAAGCCTGGAAATATGACAACTAATACTGATCCTAACTACTTATATATTCATCATTCTGGCCCTGGCCTAATTGAAACACCGCTATTAAATAAAGGCAGCGCCTTTAGTAAAAAAGAACGCGAAAATTTCAATCTTGCTGGTTTACTTCCTCCTCGCTTTGAAACAATAGAAGAGCAAGTTGAGCGTTGTTATCAGCAGTATTCTAGCTTTACCGACAACCTTAATAAGCATATTTACTTACGTGCGATTCAAGATAACAACGAAACACTTTACTACCGTTTAGTACGTGACCACCTTGAAGAAATGATGCCAATCATTTACACACCGACAGTGGGCGATGCTTGTGAAAAATTCTCTGACATTTATCGCAGCGCACGTGGTTTATTTATTTCGTATGAAGATCGCTACCAAATTGACGACATTTTACGCAACGCTACCAAAGGTAAAGTAAAAGTTATTGTTGTAACCGATGGCGAGCGTATTTTAGGCCTTGGCGATCAGGGTATTGGTGGCATGGGTATTCCAATTGGTAAATTGTCACTTTACACAGCGTGTGGTGGTATAAGCCCAGCATACACATTGCCTGTAATGCTTGATGTGGGTACTAATAACGAAAAGCTTTTAAACGATCCTATGTACATGGGCGCACGCCATAAGCGAATTGCTCAAGACGAATACGATGAGTTTTTAGATTTATTCATTAAAGCGGTTAAACGTCGCTGGCCAAATGTATTACTTCAGTTTGAAGATTTTGCACAGCCAAATGCAATGCCATTACTTAAGCGCTACCGCAATGAAATTTGTAGCTTTAACGATGACATTCAAGGTACTGCGGCTGTAACGGTCGGTTCTTTACTTGCTGCGTGTCGTGTTAAAAATTCAACCCTAAGCCAGCAAAAAGTAGTTTTTGTGGGTGCAGGCTCTGCTGGTTGTGGTATTGCTGAGCAAATTATTAGCCAAATGGTTTTTGAAGGTATTTCAGAAGCTCAAGCGCGTAGCCAAGTATTTATGGTTGACCGTTTTGGTTTGCTTAGTGAGGGTATGGAAGGCTTACGCGATTTCCAACAAGCACTTGCACAACCTACAGGCTCGTTAAGTGATTGGACGTACAGCGGCGAGTACGCATCACTGCTTGATGTTATGCACTGTGCTGAGCCTGACATTTTGATTGGTGTTTCTGGTCAACCTGGCTTATTTACAGAACAAGTAATACGCGCTATGCATGCCGGTTGTGAACAGCCAATTATTTTCCCATTAAGTAATCCATCTAAGCAAGTAGAAGCGCATCCTGCTGATGTGATTAAGTGGACTGACGGTAAAGCACTTGTTGCCACAGGTAGCCCATTTGATCCTGTTGAGTACAATGGCGAGACGTTCCCAATCCCACAATGTAACAACAGTTATATTTTCCCGGGTATTGGTTTAGGGGTTATTGCCGCTAAAGCGACACGCATTACAGATGCAATGTTAAGTGTATCTAGCGAAATGCTTGCAGAGTCGTCGCCGCGTGCAAACACAGGTAAAGGTAGTTTATTACCAGCCCTTACGGAAATTGAAACGCTAAGTAAACGTATTGCATTTGCCATCGCTAAAAAGGCAATCGAAGAGGGCGTTGCTCTTGAGATTACGGATGACGCATTATGGGCAGCAATCGACAAAAATTACTGGTTACCAAAATACCGTAACTATAAACGTTGTAGTGTTTAATTAGGTTTATAAGTAATTAAAAGTAAATGGCGTAATAGCATTAGTTACAACGCTTAACAAAAAACAGGCAATTGCCTGTTTTTTTGTGCTTGTTCATATTTAATTAACCACGTACGGTGTTTACTTGCTTTTACATAATTAAAGGATCGACTTAATGAAAACACTGACTCTTGTTTTAGGTAGTGCACTGGCTTTAAACGTACTTAGCTTTGATGCACTTGCGGCAGCGACTCCCGATGCTCCTCATATTTATGTTAAGGGCGAAGCGACTCTTACTACAATGCCAGATTACGTACAGCTTAGTGTAGGTATTACCGAAGTTGATAAAGACTTAATTGCTGCTAAAAATAAAACCGACTTAACTATCGCCAAGGCAATTAAGCTCGTAAAAGAGATTGGTGTTAAAGAGGGAGATATAAACGCAGGGCAAATTTCAATAAACCGTGATAGCCAATACAACCGCACTACCGGTAATCAAGAATTTAAAGGCTTTAAGGTTTCTCGTACGTTAACAGTAAAACTCAGCGATATAAATAAATACCCTGAGTTACTACAAAGCTTAGTTAACAACGGTATTAACGAAATTAATCAAACGCAATTTTTAGCAAGCAACTACAACGAGCTGCATAAAAAAGCGCAAAAGTTAGCAATTAAAGACGCACGGGATGCTGCAAAAGAGTTTAGTGAAGATTATGACGTTGATTTAAAAGGATTATACAGCGCGTCACTAAGTCCACTCAATGTGCAGTCGCAGCCTTATATGCGCGCAGAAAAAGTAATGATGGCTGATAGCGCACCAAGTAACTATGTACCTGATGCCTACCATGCTGGAGAGATTAAAGTAACAGCGTCAAGCTACGCTGTGTACTACATAGATTAAACTATGTTTTAAGTTTTTATTTTTGGTGGTGCTCAAAACGTGCCACCAACTTCTCACCTTGCTCTTGGCTGATACGCGCTATAGAGTTGAGCATATTAGTCACTTCGCGTCTGTCGTATTCATTAGTTACATGTTCATTTATGTCATCAACAATCGCATTTAAATAATTAAATAAACTGTTTCGTGCATCGGTATCTTTATGGGCTACAAACAAAATATTTTTGAATGCCTCAAGCACGTTTGTCATTACGTATGCATCGCCTTTGGCGTAATTACGCAGCGGTGTAAAGTTGTCGTGTAATAACTCATCAAAGCTTGTTTCATGAAGGTACAACAATGGGGCATTATCACTGTGCTTAAACGAGTAGTTAATATCGTTAATTGACAGCCGTTGAATAAGTAAAATACTCAGCATATCAATTGATTTAACCGCAGTACCTGGATCGTTTATGCCCGGGCTCATTGCCTTAACTGCAATCTCAGATATTTGCGTTAACCCATAACGGTAATGATCGCTAATGTACTCTTCTATATAAAAAATAAAACAGTCGAGAATTTTATTTATCAGCTCTTCATCGTTTGATATGTCTTTATTACACTTTAAAAACGGATAGCCTTTAACTGTAAAGTAGCCTTGGTTAACAGAGATATACACCTTTATATCTTGCTCTGCCAAAATGGCACACAGCTTATCGGTTTGCACGCCTTTGTAATATCCCTCTGTTTTACTGCTAACCGAATACCACTTACTAAAGTCTGGAAAGTCTTCAACTGGGTTTTCTTGTTGTCTTTGTATTATTGTTTTAATTTCGTTTTTAGTTTGGCTAAACAAGCCATTTAATACGTTATCAACCTGAATGGCACGAGAGATTGAATGTATAAAAAATACAAATAAACCTAATGAAATCAATCCAAAAACAAGTGCGAACAACACACCAATTGAAGGAATAGCCGTACTGCCACCTTCAAGTTTATTAATATTTATAAGCATAATAATGGAGTAAATTATGCTGCCTAAATAAAAGCCCAAAACCATTTGATGTGATTTACGCGTAATAAGCCCAGGCACTACGCGGGGCGATAAACTCGCACTGGCCGAATTTAAAACGACCATTACCATTGAAAAACTAAACACGGTAAGCGAAATAATACTCCCCGCTAAGGTGCTTAAAATAGTACGTGCGTTTTCAGCGCTATCAACAAGTACAACCGATATAAACGATTTTAGCTGCTCAATAGGCGCTAAATATTCAACCGACATAGTAATAATGGCAAATGCTAAAAAGCCCACTGAAAGCATCGAAGGGTAAAAGCCAATACTGTTAATCATTTCACGGTAACTGTCGGCTACTTTGCGAGGTACAAACATAAAATCCTTATGTAATTTCTACTTACTTAATACCCCTAGCTTAGCATAGGCATTTATTAAACTTCTGATAATGCTGCTCAAATTTATGTGTTATTATCACGCCCACAATAATAGAGCGCATATTTATGCGATAAAAATAACAGGAAAACGCCGTGATCATTTCAACTTATGCTGCATTACTCGCATTCTTTTACATTTATTTAAGCTTTAACGTAATAAAAGTGCGCCGTGCGGAGCAAATATCGCTTGGTGATAACGGTAATGCAACGCTGCAACGTGCTGTGCGTGCCCACGCAAATTTTATGGAATACGTGCCATTTGCTTTAATTTTGCTTTTTTTAGCAGAGTACCAAGGGCTTGCTAGCCATTACTGCCATATATTAGGTGGTGCGTTATTAGTAGGGCGTGTGTTTCAAAATTTAGGCATAGTAGAAAAAAGCCTTAAATATCGCCAAATTGGTACTATTACTACATTTTTAGTCATGATTATCAGCGCCTTTGTATTACTAGTAACACGCGGCTAATTAAAGAAAAGTTAATGAGCAAAATATTTATAATAGGTTTACCACGTACCGGCACAACTAGTGTGTGCCATGCATTTTTAGAACTTCGCATTACAACAGCGCATACCGCGTATACTAATGCCTGTTTTCAAAATGCCAGCGCAATTGCCGACACTCCCATATTTAACGACTTTAAAGCACTTGATATTCATTACCCAGACTCTAAGTTTATTTATTTAGAGCGCGAATTGAGTGCATGGCTACCTTCAATAAAGCAGCTTTTAACGCGTATGCACACTAATTTAACGCGCGGCGACGGGGGCTTTAATATTCATATAAAGCGCTGTTATTTAAATACGTTTAGTGAGTTTTCGCTTAATAATATTAGCGACGATAGTTACTTAGCTCACTGCTACGAAACACATTTGAACGATGCTCACACGTACTTTAAGAATCGTGACAACGATTTTTTATCCATTGATATAGCAAAGCCTGATAGCTACAAAAAACTATGCGATTTTTTAGCATTAAAAAGTGACAAAGCTGATTTTGAAAAAATGAATATGGGCGGCAAAGTCACCGCATGGAACGATATTAAACACCCGCTAAAAGTCGAATCCACCGCTAAAGGGCGCATAGATAAATTGCTGCCTTACAAGATTTTTTAAAACAAATACGTTAAAATCCCCGCATTATTATTTAAGTTGTACAGAACATGTTTGAATTAAAATACCACACCCCATTTGAATGGACCGAAGTTGTCCTTGCTGACTTTAATACTTTTTTACAAGATCATGCCGCTGCAGAAAAAAAAGCATCGGGTATGGCTATGTCTATGCTTTCGCATTACCCAGACAAACGTAAATTAGTAAAAGCCATGACCGACTTAGCATTAGAAGAATTAATACACTTTAAACAAGTGCTTAAGTTACTTTTAGAGCGCGATGTAAACTTAGGTGACGACAAAAAAGACCCGTACATAAAACAAATACGTGCACTGTTTAGACATGGTCGTGATGGTTTTTTAATGGACCGATTACTGGTTGGCGGTGTAATTGAAGCACGTGGTCACGAGCGTTTTTCTTTAGTAGCACAAGCACTTCCCGAGGGTAAAGAAAAAGACTTTTATGTTGCGATTGCCAAGTCAGAAGAAAAACATAAAAATCTTTTTGTAGAGCTTGCTTACGAATACTTTGATAAAGAAGAAGTTGATACTCGCCTAGAAGAGTTACTTACAGCAGAAGCTAAAATCTGTGAAAGCATCCCATTTACAGCTGCTTTGCATTAACTAAAATTAGCGCAGAGCCTATTTTATTCGCTTTGCGCCACCTGCCTCTACTCTCATTTCTTGGTTAAACCCTTCATGAATTATTGATTTGCAATTTGCGAATCAAAATAATAAAACACACTTTCACACATCTTAATGCATTGATAATAAATACAAAAGCGTTTGGTCTCATACTTGCTACCTATACATTAAGCAAATTTAGGGAAAGGCTTATGTTAAAATTTACTTTTATACTATTACTAATATCTTTTAGCGCCGTAGGCAGTGAAAGTCATTTAGATTATATAGAAAATGCAAATGGTGAGCGGGTACAAAAAGTATCACACTTAGTTAAATGGACACATACTCGCTTTGTGTTTACCCGTGATATTTCTCGCATTGCACTTGGCCACGAAACAACACTTGATGTGAACGTGGTTAATGGCCGTGAGCTACTAATTTTAGCTAAAAAGTTGGGCCGTACATCTATGATGGTGTGGTACGACGATAAAAGCTCGGAAACATTTTTACTTGGCGTAACCGAAGATTACAGCGTGCTTGAAAATGCCCTCAACGATATTCATCCTGACGTGCAGCTAACCATAGCACCTGATCGCCATGCTGTTGTATTACGCGGTGAAGTACCTACTATAAATTATCGTCATGCCGCTTATGAAGCTGCAAAAAACTATCTATACGCCAGTAGCTCACAAGCATCACAACCCGTTATTACCTCAAACCCTAACCAAGGAATGTTTAATTCTCTCGCTCAACGCTTGCAAGGATTGGGTAACGCAAACGGTGGTACCTCTCAAAACTCGAGCAAAGTCGCTATTATTAATTTAATAAAAGTAACTCAAGCACCCAAGCCAAAAGAAGAACGTATTAGCGAAGTAATTAAATCAATGGGTGCAGATAAAGTAACTATTAAACGCATCTCGGTTGATGAGCTATCAAATGATGATAGCGATGTATTTTTACTGTCAGGCTCTGTAAAAAATCAAATAAAGCTAGTGCGCTTATTAAATACAATTAATAAATTATTCGAACCAGAGCAAGCATTACAAACTCAGGGTTCTCCTCTTGATCCTAATAATTTAATGGGCGGCGCAACGCAGGATAAAAGCGCAGGTATTGAAGTGCTTGCCAACGAGTCGGGTGGGTTAATAAACGATGCTACATCAGGATTAAACTTAAGTAATGTGAGTTCTAATATTGCAAGAGCAACGCTTCTTTCAGTGGCTGGCGGTAAAGTTTTGTCGAGCATTGAAGTTGAAGATTTACCGCAAGTTCGTGTGTCGGTACAATTATACGAAGTAAATCAACGTAGGTTAAAGCAATGGCGCCCAGATATTAGCGTGCTCTCTAATGGGTATGAAAAAGAAGCGGGCTTGTTTGGCCGTGACGGTATGACTAATCGCGAATCTGGCTCTGCAACAATAGAAAATGCGCTGCAATTAATTGGCGGTCAATTAACTAATAACTTACAGCTTTCTACCTCACAGTTTGCCATTGATATGTTGTTTTCATTACTTGAACAAGAAGGTATTTCGCGAACGCTTTCTCGCCCTACAATCACGGTTTTAGCCGGTGAAAGTGCCGTGTTTAAAGTCGGTGGTGAAGTACCTGTACCTACAAGTTATAGCCCATCTGGCATTACAAGCGGTCAGCAAGGTAGTAGTGGGTCGGTGTTTAGCGGTACGGAATTTAAATCATTCGGAGTTGAATTAAATGTACGCGCTATGGTTGACGACAAAGACAGAATAACACTTGATCTAAACCCAGTAATTTCACTACCCGATACCACGTTAACAGCCGAAATTGCACAAAGCACAGGCAGCAGTTTAAACAGTAGTGCATTTAATACACGCAGCATGCAAACGTCAACGCGTTTAAAAGATGGGCAGCCTCTTATCATTGGTGGCTTAATTAGCACTGATAACAATGCAAGCCACGACTTTGTACCTGATGGCAACGGCAATAGTATGCTTGGAAAGTTAAGTGAAACAACCAGCAAAAGTGAAAACAACCGTGAGCTGATAATTGTTGTAACTCCAAATCTGGTGCGTGAACCAATTAACACATTACGTTCGTGGGAACACGCAAATATAGACACCCAGGTACTTAGCTACATACAGGAGCAAGGGCTATGAAAATATTTTATATTATTTTACTGCTTACTTTATCGGGTTGCGCTCATATTGATTACAAGCCAACAGTAAATCCTTACAACGCATTGGGTGACATAGTAAAAAAATACCAATTAAATGCCCTACCGTTAATGTGCGAAGGTATTAATGCAAGTGACTGTTTGAACCTTGTGCATGAGGTGAATCAGTTAATGCTTGAACACCCCGATAACACGGCAATACTTTCAATATCGGCATATGTACTTTATAAAAGTGGCCGTGCTAATCAGTCTCAACAGGTTATAAACACTTTGCTTAATAAAGCTAACCCGCCGTTAAACGCAATTACTTTAGGGGTTACGTTAGCAATAGAGCAAGGTAATTTAGCTAAAGCAAAAAGCATTGCCCAATACGGCGTTGATGTTTTTGGTACACATGCTTCACCATACCTACAAATGGCCTCTATACATTATGCTCAGGGCAGTTACGTTATAGCTTCAAATTACTTAGAGCTTTCGGTTAAGTTTGGTTTAAATAGCACCGCCTATTTTTACCATAAAGGGTTAATTGAAGAAGCGAATGCTAATAATTTATTGGCCTGTGGCTACTATGAGCAAGTTTTACGTGCAGAACCCACGCATCAAAAAGCACTTGCTAGGCGCGGAAAACTCTCCGTTTTAGGTAATTGCTACTCTTAAGGCCTCAGGGCCTTTTTTATGCCTACAATTTGGCATTATTAAGGAGCCAAAACCACTTTATTATTTATTAAAAATAGGAGTAAAGCTTTCGCTCATCCTACGTTTTATACGTAATCTCACAAGTCTCATTTTAATATTGATTTGCATTTTGCAAATCAAAAATAAAAAAAGCTAAAAAACACACACATAAAAACCATAACCACCTGTATTTAATAGCATTTTTCAATTGGCATGGTCCTCGCTATATATAAAGTGAGCATAAGCTCTTTTAATTTAAAGGCTACGATTATGAAAACTATTAAACATAACTTAAATGGCAAAAAGCAAAAAGGTTTTGTACTAACGTCAGAGCTAATCATTCTTTCTACATCAATGGTAGCAGCACTTGTAATTGGTTTATCTACATTACGTGACTCTGTAACCAGCGAGCTTGAAGATGTAGCTGAAGCAATTGGCTCACTTGACCAAAGCTATGTATTTGACGGGATGATTAACGCCGAAGGCACAGCTGAAGTGTCTGGCTCTGGGTTTGTAGATTCAGTTGACGTGTACGCAGGCGATGGTAGTTCATTCACTTTTGTTGCATCAGACTTTAGTGAAAGTGCCGCACTTGTTAATGCTACACCAAGCGGCGATGCTGCAACACGTACAGCAGCAGGCGGTTCACAAGGTAACTAACGCAAGGTAACCAGGTTTGAATACCAAGCTTAAGGCTCACTGCCACAAAATTGTGGCAGTGAAAGTTACTCCGGAGGAATATTATGAAAAGTAAAAGTAACAAAGGCGCAACCACAGCGGCTCTCACATTACTCATCACCTCTGGCATGTTAGCTTCGGCTTTGGGTATTAGACAGGTAAACGATGAAAATAGCGTAACAGCTTGGGTAGTAAACAAAAATATGTCGGCCGGTCAAACAGTAACAGTTCACGATGTTGAGCAAAAGAGTATAGATCCAAGTAACTATTCAAATATTGCACTGAGCGTTCAAAATCCGCGTGCATTAATCGGTCAAAAATTAGCAACTAATAAAATGGTTGAACAACCATTATTTGACACAGATTTTATCAGAGCGAAAAGCCAAAATTTATCAGAAGCCATACCGGCAGGGCGTGTTTTATATACTTTAAAACTAAACACCTTGGATATTCCGCTTTCGCGCATACACAAAGGTGACCGACTCGACATAGTCGCTAAAACTAATCGCTTAGTAAGAACCGTTGCCCGTGATGTACAGCTTATTGGTGTTTCAAAAGGTCCTAAATCGCAAGCTGCTAAAAGTGGCGTAATGGATAATTTAGCTAAAGAGTCTAATTCTGCTGCGGGCGGTGTTTCATTAGTCCTCGCGGTACTTCCAAAAGATGTTTATTCGTTGGCGGGTATAGATAACGCTGACAAAGTTTCAATTATTGTGCATAGCGCTTATGACATTGAACAAGGTCGTTTGCAAAACTTTTCACGCTTACAAACCAGTCGCACAATCGAAGTGGTTAAAGGCGTTAAAAATGAAGCTGTATATGTAGCTAAGTGAGTTTTTATGTTTAATTTATCAAGCAAACATGAAGAAGTTCAAACCAGTTTAAGTACCTTTGAAGAGCTTAAAAAGCTATTGCATGATGCCGTTATCGAAGAGTACGAACAAGAACCAACCGCGCTTTTATCAAGTAATGTTCTCGAAAAAATCTCTGCATTGTGCAGTGAAATCCCACAATTCAATCAATCTTCATTTAATCAGCATCAAAAAGAGCAGGTTGTTCAGGCTGTATTTGATGAAATTCAGGGTCTGGGTCCTATTGCACAGTTTATGCTGGACGATCAGGTAAGTGATATTTTAATAAACGACACGCAAGATATTTGGATTGATAAGCAAGGCAAACTACTTTGCACAGCCAGTAAGTTTGATGACGAACGCCATTTACGCCGATTTGTTGATCGCTTACTTGATGGCTGTGGTCGCCAAGTAAATGCGCTTATGCCAATTGTTGATGGCAAATTAAAAGATGGTAGCCGTGTTCATATTATTGTACCGCCTGCGTGTACCGGCGCCGCTATTGTGTCTATTCGTAAGTTTAATCATAAAAAAATAAACGATGACTTTTTAGTTAATAACCATTTTTTAGATAAAAACATCTTATTATTTTTAAAAAGTGCAGTTAAAACAGGCGTTAATATTTTAGTCTGTGGCAATGCGGGGGCTGGTAAAACGTCATTATTGAACGTACTTGCCAACTCAATTAATCCAAACGAACGTGTTGTAACCATTGAAGAAAGCGCTGAGCTTAATTTGCATCACAACCATGTTGTGCAATTGGAAGCCCACGACACTAACAGCGATGGTAAAGGTGCAGTAAGCCTAAGAGATTTAGTAAAAGCAGCCCTTAGAATGCGCGCAGATAGAATACTTGTAGGTGAGGTACGCTCAGGCGAAGTAATCGATATGCTCCAAGCAATGAACTGTGGCCACCAAGGTTCGATGACGACCATACATGCTAACAGTGCAAATGATGCCGTTATTCGTTTATCTACCTTAGTGCAGTTACACAATGCACAACTGAGCGATACCCATACAAGTTCGCTAATCGCGTCGAGTATTCAGCTCATAGTTCATGTTTCTCGCTCAACTAATGGCATCCGCACTCTAAAAAGTATTGGTGAAATTAAGCGTGTTAATGGCGGGGCACAATTTAGCCCGCTTTATAGTATTAACGAAGCAGAACCAGTACAAAGTGATTTAATAGATAACTCAAGTGTTATTGAGTTTATGAAAGGTCAAGGCGCAAATGCACAAGAATTGAAAGCATTACTGCACAATAACCCGGAGGCTAACAATGACTAAACTTGATTATTTATTAGCTATTGCGGCGGTTATAACTTTTGTACTGGCTGCGAGTGTATTGGCTTCTTTGTATGTGAATAATAAAAGCAACCAAAGCGCTAAAAAAGCAGATATTTTAGAAGAAAAAGATGTCCTTACTCTGTCACTACGAGTGCTTGGTTTAAATATTAGTAACGCCTGGTTTATAAGCATGGCGTGCTCGCTCTCTAGTAGCTCCTGGTTTTTAGCTAAATTATATTACCCAGAGGCATCAACCAGCGCGTTTATTATTTCAATCGTGGTCTTTGTAACCTGTTTTATAACTGTGATTGACTTGGCTCATTATAAATTAGCAAAATTTGAGCATCACTTTTTAGAATTTATTGAAACCGTACAATCGTGTTTAAGCACAGGGCTATCGCTACAGCAATCAATGCACTTTGCTGATGAACATGCTGACTCATATATAAAAAAACAAAGCTCTTTGCTATTACAACGCATGAGCATGGGTAGTGACGCCGAAACGTCGTTTGCTCCGTTAATTGAAAGATACAACTGCGAGACCGTAAGATTATTTGCTCATAGCATCATCACACATACACAAAGCCAGTGCGATTTAACTGACATGCTAAAAAGCGTATGCAACATGATGTCGCTAAGAACCCTCGACCGCCAACAGCTAAAAGCAAAGCTTTCGGGTACTAAGTACGCTGCTGTATTTAGTGGTTTTTTACCTTACGCACTAATTCCTTTATTTAGCTATACCGATCCAACCTGGTTTGAACCTTTATTAAACGATCCTAATGGGATTGCATTTATAACGGTTGCGCTTCTTTGTCAGCTATTTGGCTTTTTATGGCTACGCCTTAGCTTAAGGGTAACATTATGATTGATATACTTTTACTTATCGGACTTTTAGTAAGTATGGGCTCGTTTATCCATATTCATAGGCAATCTCTTAAAGTCGAATTAGATAAACCCGATACTAAAAACATTAACTGGTATCCGCTAATTATCATCTCTAAACGTCAACTAAGACAAGCAGGGATTCAAATTAATAAAATATTAATAAGCCTGTACTGCTTTAAAGTGGCTGCTACTTTTAGTGCATTTACGGTTATAGAGCTAACAGGGTATGAGCTGAGCCAATCGATTAAATTATTACTGTGTTTTATGTGTTTTTTTGCACCCGAATGCTGGTTTTTATTACGTAAAAATCAACGTCAAACCACTATAAATAACAGCTTAGAGTTTTTTTTACGGGTGTTACTGGTTTACATGCGCGCCGGGTTTTCGTTAGAACGTTCATTTGCACTGGCGGTTGATCATGGATTGAGTCAAAAACACCCATTATACAAAGAGCTAAAGTTATTTTTATTCGAACTAAGTGCAGGTAAAGATCGTGAATTTGCATTTAATTCACTTTTTGAAAGAACCGGCGTATTAGGAATTAAAAAACTCGCAAACTTAATGTTAATAGGGTCAAAACTTGGTACGCCACTTATCCAAGCAGTAGAGGCTCAACTTGAAGGCCTAGCTTTAAAAAAGAACATTTTACTCGCTAAAAAGGTAAACAAAAAAGCGATGCACACAACCTTTCCCATTATCTTAATTTGTTTTCCGATGTTTTTGGTATTGGTGTTTTTTCCCGCAGCATTACAAGTAATGAACGTACTTAAAATGCTTGTAGAAGTGTTATAGGAGCCTTATATGAAAAAGCATTATCAACAAGGGTACATACTTACTATTGAGCTTATATTAATTATAACTATTTTAATTATTGGCTCAATTGGTGGGGTGATTTTAGTAAGGGATGCCCTTATTAAGCGCCATCAAACTAAGGTAGATAATCAAATTACTGTAGTTGATGCTAACAATAGACCACTCGGTATTGCAGTAAGTTTTGATGAGCATCAAGCACCACTCATTTTTTATACAGATCGTGGAGCAAACAACACGTACAGGGCATTAATAGGCATAAGAGATGATAGGTTTACCTCGCGAGAAGCTGTTTATTACGATGCTCCAAATTGCCAAGGTAGCCCGTGTTTAAAGGGCTTAAGCGACGAAGCAACAGACAGCCAAGGTGTCAGCAAGTTAAATAATACCGGTAATGTAAGTTATATAAATGCGCTGCAGCAAGGTCCAAATTACGCAATAGGGCAGTTAGGTAACAGCGTTATTGGTCAGTTATTAAGGAGCACGCCACAACAATGCCCTGCTAATAGTGAACAAATTCTATCTCGTTATGTATCCCAAAAAGTAGTAACAGGCTCACCTTGTGAAAGCTTTGAAATAGATAAGCAACCAGCCGACAGCAGTTGTTTAGTTGGAGTAACAGCTTTAGGAAATCCACTTTTAGGTACAAGCGATCAAGGTTTATCACAATCGTGTGATACATGCCAAACAGGGTACGAATCGCAAGGTGACATACTTGATTTATATTTACCTCAGGTAGAACCGCTTTTAAATACAGCCCTTAATGCGCTTTCATTAGTAGGTATAGGCACAAACGTTGATATAGAGCTTGGCACAATATGCTGCCCAGAAGGTACACGCTTAGAAGATGATGAAAACATTGTAGAAACACTTGTTTTCACTATTTTACAAACCACATTTGAGCTGGTCGGTATCGATTTAGTAAATAACCTTATCATTAGTGAAACACTGAACTTAATAGGGATTGAGCCAGGTATTACATATTGCAAAACATCACTTAATTTAGTTAATGCAGAACAAGTAATTAATATCACCACAGGCGAACCTGCTCTTAGTAGTTTAACGCCACCATTTAAAGTTTTACTGCCAGTACATAGCGGCCAAAACAGGACAACGTGGATACATACTCCCCCAAAAGGGGAAGGAGAACGTCAATGAACGCCTCTAATATATTTACCTCACATGCTAATTTAGCAGATACACCAACTGATGAAATATCAACAGAAATTAAAGAAACGCTAACGCTACTAAAACAGTTTTATGATGTTCCAATTGTTAAATTTATCGATTTTAGAGAGGTTTATTCAGAGCAGTTAATAACCTGCAACGATAAAGAAAGTGTCGAAAATGAGTTATTAAGCTATCAACTACGCTGTACACAAGAAAAACTATATTTATTTGAAGATACTTTTTTTGATGATGTATCAAACAACACGCACAAATTAATTCGCTTTTATGCACAATATCCAATTTATAGTGTCACTAATAAATTAATTGGCGTAGTGCTGATGGCTGATTTAGCACCTAAAACATTAATAGGTTCACAAAAAAATCAGTTTATTTCATTTGCTCAATTATTGCAGACACAGTTAAATAAAAATTCAGATTCAGTAAGTAATCAAAGTACTAATCCTGTGAAAAAAAATTATGGGGAAAAGTATATTCATGTATTTAGTTTAGCGCCCGTGGCATTCTTAATTGCATTAGTATTATGCTCATTCACTGCATTACTGCTTTATACTATAGAAAAAAAGGAGCTGCAAAGTAATTACAATGAACAAACTCAGCAATTACGTAAAACGTTATTTAATGCTTTAGAGCGATTTGATAATCAAGGGTTATATATATCGCAAAAAGATTTAGTTATCGCAGGCTTTTTACAAAGCCAAAATAGCTATACAAAAGAGCAGCTTAATGATTTAGTACAGAGTCAGGTTTCACAAAGCTTAACTTATAAAGGGTATATTGTGTTTGATTCTGAGTATAACCAACTTGCACTTTGGTCAAAAAATAATTTTGATTTAGCCGCGTATGGATTTAAAAACTGGTTAGAAAAATTCAATAATAGAGCGAATAAACAAGCAGTAGAAGTATTTACTGTTGCAGATACGGCCTTCTTAATTTCTGAAATAAAAATTAAACAAGGATCTATTTATACACTTACAGCATTTGATTTAAGTAAGTTTTTAAAAGCCGTTATTGGCAAATTAAACACTGAAAATTATAACGTTTTTATAGTAACACCACAGTTTACTTTAGGAAAACAAGGAGAAGTTAGCCCGAGTATAATTAAAAATAGTATTAGCGCTTTAAGTAGTCGTTTTCCACCTACATGGCGCTTACATGTGCAACCTATGAATAAAATAGTACGCCCACAAATAACTAAATATAGTTTAATTAGATTAGGGTTAATCTCTTTTTGTGTATTTGCCTTTGTGTATTATTTTTTACGTTTGCCAAGACGTTTACACAACGAAATAAAACAAAAAAATCAGTTAATACTCAATAGAGAAGAGCTTTTTTCAAGTTCTCTTGATGCACTGCCGCATGGGTTTGCTATTTTTAATAGCCACGAATTTCCTGTGATCACCAACAATGCATTTAACCTTTTATTTGCACAAGTGAATAAACAAAATAGTCAGCTATCGTATAGCCAGCTGGTAAGTATTGCGCAGCAGAATAATATTATAAATCACTACCATGAACATCATAAGCTTGATGATGATCGTAACCAATTAATAGATATAGGTTTTACAGACGGGAAGTGGATAACTGTATTACAAAGACATACAGATTTTAATGGTTTCGTTTGCTACTTTAGAGATGATACAGAGCCACATCAAAAAGAATGTTTACTCGCTGATGTTCTTGAAAAATCAAAACAGACAAATCAATTAAAAGAAAAATTTGTTACAAGGCTTAGCCGTCAATTAAAAACGCCTTTATCATCTTTAAAGTCATTAGTTGAAATATCTAAAGATCCAATAAGCTTTAACGAATTTAAAAACAATGTGGGGAATATTTCTGATGCATGCGACCAGCTCGAAAGTGTAATTCAACAACTCGTAAATATAAATAAATCGGAAATAGGTAAGTTAAAACTGCAGGCCAAAAACGTTAACCTGAATCATATGATCAATAATAATATTTCGATTTTAACTAAAGAAGCTGAAAACAAAAAAATAGTTCTTAAAAATAATATTACGCCTGGGTTAACCGTGGTAAGCGATGAAAAGTTAATTTCTCAATTGGTTATTCAGTTAGTGACAGAGGTTTTGGATTCGTCAAATAATACAACGCTATCTATTAACGCTCAGATTAAAAATGAAAGTAACCGTAATTACTTACACCTAGACTTTTCATTAAGCAATTTAATCGACAGTAGTTACTTTATAACTGAGCTTAAAAGTATATCGGGTGATGATATAGCACGTCTCATAGATGATAAAGACGTTTCATTAGAGTTAAAGTTTTTTATCTCAATATTTAAAATGTTAGGTGGTAAAGCGATAACTGTAAGTAGTAACGCGAATAAATCAACGATAACGCTTTCTATGCTGGTAAACAAAGTAACGAAGCAAGATAAAGACAATGTGCAAAAAGTACCAAGTAGCTCATTAAATACTGATTTAGTAAAAGCGAGTTTAGTGACTAAAAATCACCAAAACACGCTACTACTTGTTGATGACGATCCACTTGTAGAAATTGTGATTAGGGCAATGCTAAAAGATCAGAATATCATTATAGATTACGCATGCAGTGCGATAGAGGCTATGTTGATGGTTTCGCAAAATAGTTACGACATTATTCTAATGGATATAGTAATGCCAGAATTGTCGGGAACTGACGCTATGTTAAAAATTAAAAAACACAGTGATAATTCTAAAACTAAAATAATTGCGCATACATCGACACCCGATACAGAATCTAAATATGTAAATCAGGGCTTTGATGACATGTTATTAAAGCCGGTGAAACAAGGTGTTTTAATAAACCAAATAACACGTATTTTAAAAAGATAAGCCGCTGGGGTAATAAATGAAAAACATTAATGAAAATATGGCAGAAGTTATCGAGTTTAAAGTAACGCCAATAAATAAAACTAAACGACTACTTTTAGTAGATGATGACTTACTAATAGAAATAGTAATAAGAAAAATGCTTAATGAAGAAAATATTTTAATAGATTTCGCATCAAGTGCTATAGAGGCGCTATTGATGGTTTCTCAAAATATTTACGATATTATTTTAATGGATATAGTAATGCCGCAATTTACAGGCACTGATGCAATGCTAAAAATCAGGAAGCATGCTGACGCATCAGCAACAAAAATTATAGCTCATACATTTAGTGAAAACGAAAATAGTAATAATAAGTACGTGAAGCTTGGGTTTAACGGTCTTTTGTTAAAGCCAGTTAAGCAAAGCGTATTAATTGAAAATATTAGAACTTTCTTGGAATGATAAATAGAAACAGTAGGGCGGTTAACTATTTTTATTTATAGCTTATTAAAAAATTAAATTATAATTTTTTAAAGACTAATATTTATTTAGTGCTTTTGTGTATATGAACCTTTAATATATTTAAATTTGTAAAAATCCTTTAATAAGAATAATTACTTTAAATTATTACAAACTACGCTTTTGTAATTGTTGCATGTATACGAGTCATCGTTTCACACTTTTTAAAGCGGTTAATAATCTCAATTATTAAACGCTGTAATATTATAAAGTTAGTAAATTTATTTAGCCTAGAGCCCACGTATCACAAGGGTTTAACTTTCAAAACATTAATATTTTTTAATAATTAATAAATGCACATCTTGGGATGGAATTTGCTTTATAAGGTTATATTCTAATTTTATAGTTTATTAAACATTATAATTTTTAAAGTTAACGAGGCAAAATTATGAGCAAAACACAGTACGTTACAGTAGAAAGTCATCAAATTGCTTATCAAGAAATGGGACAAGGCACACCTTTATTATTAATACATGGCATACCAACTAACAAATTTTTATGGCGAAATGTGATGCCCAAACTCGCATCAGAACATCGAGTAATAGCGCCTGATTTACTAAACTTTGGTGAATCAGATATGCCAATTAACACCGATGTATCTATAAATGCGCAATGTAGAATAATGTGTAAGTTTATGGAAGAGCTCGGTATTTCTAAAGTTAATATTGCTGCACATGATATTGGTGGTGGTGTTGCTCAATTAATGGCGGTAAATCATCCTGATAAAATAAACGGATTAGTTTTAATAGATAGTGTATGTTTTGATTCTTGGCCAATACCAGAATTTGAACCTTTGCTAGAACCTGGTGTAGAAGAAAAGACAAGTGTAGCTGAATTTATTGATACATTAAGAGATTTCATGCCTAAAGGTGTATACGATTCTAGCGTAATGACTGAAGAGTTAATGGAAATATACTTAAAACCATGGAGCAATGAGCAAGGAAAAGCCGCTTTATTTAGTAACATGCGCAGACTCAATAAAGAATATACACAAGCTATTGCAGGCGATCTTAAAAGCTTACCTCATGAAACACTTATATTATGGGGTGAAGAAGACAAATTTCAAAAGCCAAAATATGCGCCAATGTTAGAAGAAGCAATTCAAAATTCATCATTAATTTGGTTAGATAAAGCCGCTCACTGGGTTGTTGATGAGTATCCAGATAAAGTATCTGAGCTTATTAGTGAATTCATGAATGATAAAAAATTCTAAAGTCTCAGCAAGTACATCAGTAGGATAGTTAAAAAGCCATTAAATTCAACATCTTGAATTTTACTGGATGAAATATCTACTAGGAAGTTATTGTTAATACCGCTTGGATATATTAATAACCAAGCGGTATTTTTATATGTTCAAGAAGCTAATAGCGTAAATGGGAAAAACATTAACTATTAAGATAAGTAGGTTAATGCTTATTAAATAGTCAAAATATCGCGTTTATACGTTAATTAATGAAGGTGAGTAACTTGGTTACGTATTTATTTATGCTATTTAACATAATATAAATTATAGGTAGTTAATGTATATATAGAAAGAGCGCCTAAATGCGCCCTTACTATGTCCAATACTAGACGGTATCGGACATTAAGTGTTTTTATTACAATAACTAGTATTACTAATACAGATACTTTATTTATCAATTTGTTTAATCAATACTAAGTAAACGCTCAGCTGTATATTCGTTAGTAATTAATCCACTGATCATGTTTGACCTTACTGCGCCCAAAATGGCTAACACTTTTTCTTCACCAGCAGCTATCGCATAAATCTGTTTGTTAGCATTTGTTTTTAATGGCGTACTTGCTACACGCTGATTAACTGTGCAATCTAAAAGCTTACCGTTTTTATCAAACACCCAACTAATCATTTCACCAACAGCACCCAGATCTTGTAACTCTTTAAGTTCTTGCGCATCAATAAAACCATCTATATGTAATGGCGACTTTTCACCTAAGCTACCAATACCCACAAATGTTACATCGGCATCTTTAGCGAGTTTTAAATTACCGGTAATATTTTGTTGTGCGTGCAACTGTTCTTTTTCTTCAATGCTTCTTGGTAAAACTGGCAATGGCATTGGATAATGTTTTGCATTGGTGTGTTCGGCCATTCTTACTACAACATCATAAGGTGAAGCCGATCCATCCAAAGCCATATTACCTAGCATGGCTACAATTTTATGTTGCGGACAATCAACGGTTCTTAGCTCATCCACACATGAACGTAAAACTCGACCGGTTCCCATAGCAAGTACTTTGGGTTGTTCTGATTTTAAATGACGTTCTATTTCTGCCGCGCCAGCTTGAGCCAAACCTAATGTAGATGAAGGTTCAGATGGATCGCTCGGTACAACTTCACACGAATCTAACCCAAAACGGCTTTTTAATTTTTCGGCCAAATCCATACATTTAGCAATCGGGTGGTCAAGTCTAACTTTAATTAATCCTTGGCTCACAGATAATGCGACCATTCTTTGTGCAGATTGACGAGATATATTTAGCTTTTTGGCAATTTCATCTTGTGTGTTACCGCCAACATAATATAACCACCCTGCTCTGGCTGCATCATCTAGCTTTCTAATTTCTGTATTTGATAGCTTTACCACGTAAACCTCTTAAAATAGAAGGAAAACTAAGTCCTTATTTTCATTACATAATTTTAATTATATGTGCTGCTATATAAATTATTTTATTAATTTTGGATTATCTATTTATCAATAACGTTTTTGTTATTTATAGTTTTAAATATACCATTCCTTAATAAAAAATACCTAGGTTTCATAGGATTATGTAATTAGAATTTAGTTAATAGCACCCTTATAAAGGTGCTATTTAAGGTAATTAAAGATTGGCTTTAGCGAATTGTTAAACCGTTATTATCAAACTTTAATACTTTATCATCCGGTGCGCTTAGGTAAATACTGTCGCCATATTTTAACGGACAATCACCATCTGCTTTTACTGTTACGGTCCCTTTGCCTTCAATATTTATATGTAAAAAGCTCTCCGACCCTAAATGTTCAATTACACCGACAGTACCAGCCCACGTGCCTTGCTCAGTAGAGAGTGTTATATGCTCTGGTCGTATACCAATACAACTAACATTCGCATTTTCATTTTGTGGAGCATCTATAAAATTCATTTTTGGAGAGCCAATAAAACCAGCTACAAATTTGTTTACTGGGTTTTTATAAAGCTCTAAAGGTGTGCCTACCTGTTCAATAATACCGGCATTAAATACCGCGATTCTATCTGCCATTGTCATGGCTTCAACCTGATCGTGCGTAACATAAACCATTGTTGTAGCTAAGCTTTTATGTAATTCAGATATTTCTAAACGCATATTTACACGTAATGACGCATCAAGATTCGAAAGCGGTTCATCAAATAAAAATGCCGAAGGTTGGCGTACAATTGCGCGCCCTATTGCTACGCGCTGGCGCTGACCGCCCGATAATTGCCCAGGCTTTCGATCTAAATAATCGGTCAAATTAAGAATTTTAGCAGCGTTAGCAATTTTACTCTCAATTTCTGCAGGGCTTACCTTGGCTCTTTTTAAAGGAAAAGCAATATTGTTACGCACGGTCATATGCGGGTATAACGCATAAGATTGAAACACCATTGCCAAGCCTCTTTTTGCCGGCGGTGTTTTTGTGGCGTCAATGCCGTCAATTTCTATATTACCACTGGTGGTATCTTCAAGACCTGCGATCATACGAAGTAATGTAGATTTACCACAGCCCGATGGCCCAACAAAAACGATGAATTCACCGTCTTTAATTTCTAAGTCGAGCGGTTTAATTACGTTTACTTCATCAAAGTTTTTAGTGACTTGTTTTAGTGTGATGCTGCCCATGTGTATTCTCCTATTTTACTGCGCCGAAACTTAATCCACGCACTAATTGTTTTTGACTAAACCAACCAAGTATTAAAATTGGCACAATGGCCATGGCAGATGCTGCCGATAACTTAGCGTAAAATAACCCCTCAGGGCTTGAGTAACTGGCAATAAATGCCGTTAAAGGTGCAGCATTTGCAGCGGTTAAAATAAGTGTCCAAAAAGCTTCGTTCCACGACAAAATAACATTGAGTAATAGCGTTGAGGCTATACCTGGTAAGGCTATTGGCAATAAAACATGGAATATTTCTTCACCAATTGTTGCGCCATCCATACGAGAAGCTTCAAGTATTTCGTTTGGTATTTCTCTAAAGTAGGTGTAAAGCATCCATACCATTATTGGTAAGTTAATGAGTGTCATTACAATAACCAAACCTAATTTTGTATCGAGTAATGCAAAGTCGCGAAACAATAAATAAATCGGAATAAGTACGCCTACTGGTGGTAACATTTTAGTTGAAAGCATCCACATTAATAAATGCTTTGTTTTTTTAGTTTGTACAAAAGCCATAGACCAAGCAGCAGGTACAGCAATTAATAAACCCAGTAAACTTGAACCTAGTGATATAACTACAGAGTTCCAAAAATGGTTAAAGTATGGCGAGCGCGACAGTACATCGCGGTAATTTTCGAGCGTCCAATCAAACGCATATAAGCTTGGGCTTGCTGAAATTGCTTCGGCTTCCGTTTTAAAGCTGGTGATTAACGTCCATAAAATTGGAAAGAAAATCATGCCGCTTATTGTCCATGCAGCAATGGTATAAATTAGTTTGGAACGACGGCTATCTTTTATAGTCATAATTAACCCTCCAAGTTTTTGCCAATTAAGCGCATTAAAAATATAGCGACTATATTTGCAATAATAACTGCAACTATGCCCCCTGCCGAACCGCCGCCTACATCAAATTGAAGTAGTGATTGCGTGTAAATTAAGTACGTTATATTGGTCGACGAATAACCAGGACCACCGCTGGTTGTAACTAATATTTCGGCAAAAATTGACAGTAAAAATATAGTTTCGATTAAAATAACAGCGGTTACAGCGCGCGATAAGTGCGGCAAAACGATGTAAAAAAACTTACTAAATGGCCCAGCTCCGTCTAAATCAGCCGCTTCTAATTGTTCACGGTCTAATGATTGTATTGCTGTTAGCAGTATTAATGCTGCAAATGGTAACCACTGCCAAGACACAATTATGATGATTGAAAATAGCGGCATTTGAGCAAAAAAGTCGATAGGTTCAAAGCCAAGCCAAATCGCGAAATGTGCAAATAAGCCATTAACTGGGTTCATTAGCATGTTTTTCCATACTAATGCCGACACAGTTGGCATTACAAAAAATGGGGCTAGTACCATAATGCGAACGTAATTTCGTCCCCATATTGCTTGGTCTAGTAAAATAGCTAAGCCAATACCACCACAAATAGTGATAAGTAAAACCCCAGTTACTAGGTAAAGCGTGTTAAAAAATGATTCAAAAAAAGCCGGATCAGTTAGGAAAAATTCATAGTTTAAAAAGCCTACAAACTCTTTATCCCCTGGAACGAGTAAGTTGTAATCAATAAATGAGAAATACAGTGTCATACACAGCGGAACTATCATCCAAGCAAGTAATAAAATTACACTAGGAAGAAGCATAAACCGAGCAAGCGTGCGCGAGTTAGTTGTTGCCATAAAGGTGACCTTAAAAAAGCCAATTCTATTTACTTGTTAACTATCAAGTGAAAATCAGAAACCCTTGATAGTGTTTATAACTAACAAGTAAATAGAATTGACATAAAATATTGGGTAAGTTTGAGTACTTACCCGCCCATTACATGCTATTTAGGATAGCGAGCTTTACGCATTGTTCGCTCAACGAGGTGCTGAGACGTACTAAGCGCTTGCTTAACGGTCATTTGGCCAGTTAATGCTGCTGAAAATTGTTGCCCAACAGCTGTACCAATTCCTTGAAACTCAGGAATAGCAACAAACTGAATACCTACATAAGGCACTGGTTTAACTGTCGGATTTTTAGGATCTGCAGATTGAATAGAATCTAAAGTAATTTGCGCAAACGGTGCTGCGTCCATGTACTTTTGATTACTGTAAAGTGATTTACGTGTACCTGGCGGTACTTTTGCCCAACCTTTTTTATCGGCTACAAGTTGTGTGTATTCTTTAGATGTTGCCCAGCTAATAAATTTCATTGCGGCATCTGGTTTTTTGCTGCTTGCCGGTACGGCTAAAGTCCAAGACCATAACCAGTTACCGCGTTTACCTAGACCGTTATCTGGCGCAAGTGCAAACCCTACTTTATCGGCAACTTCTGAATCTTTTTTGTTAGTAACAAATGCGCCTGCAACGGTTGCATCAATCCAAATACCACATTTTCCGGTTTGAAAAAGTGCAAGGTTTTCATTAAAACCGTTTGCAGATGAACCAGCAGGACCAGATTCTTTCATCACATCGACATAATACTGAAGGGTATTTTCCCACTCTGGGGTATTAAACTGAGGTTTCCAATTTTCATCAAACCAACGCGCACCAAACGAATTTGCCATGGATGTAATAAGCGCAACGTTTTCGCCCCAACCTGCTTTACCACGTAGACAAAGGCCATAAACACCTTCTTTTTTATCTGTCATCGCTTTAGCAGCTTTGCGTATAAAGTCCCATGTTGGGGCTTTAGGCATTGTCAGCCCTGCTTTTTCCATTAAGTCAGTGCGGTACATAACCATTGAGCTTTCGCCATAAAATGGCGCAGCATAAAGCTTGTCGTTAATCGTTAAACCGCTTCGAATTGCCGGAATTAAATCGTCTAAATCGTAGTTTTCACCTAAATTATCCAGCTCTTTTAGCCAATTTTGCTTGCCCCAAATTGGTACTTCATAAGTACCTATGGTCATAACATCGTATTGGCCGCCCTTTGTTGCAACATCGGTTGTGACACGTTGGCGAAGAATGTTTTCCTCTAGAGTAACCCATTTTAGATCTATATCCGGGTTTTGGCTGGTAAAGTCACTGCTTAATTCTTTCATGGTGATCATGTCACCATTGTTAACAGTCGCTATTGTGATTGTTTCTTTTGCCGCAGCGCCCATGCTTATAAAGCCACACGCGAGCATAATTAATTTATTTTTCATCGGGTATTCCCCATACACGTTATGTTTTAACAAGTGCTATTAAATTTCAATCTATTACCAATTCTATTTATGGCAGTTTTAACGCATAAAACTGCCCGCAAAGTGCCTTTTTAGGTCCTTTGTTTAAATAGTTAGACTAGTTGGATAATGATTTAAAATTTAACAGATATTTCAGAAGTGAAGCCGTCAAATCCTTTACCGATTTGGCCGCCCGAATTAACACCTTCTTCTTGGTTAACATACTCAACTTTTAAAAGCGTTTTATCGTTAAACCAGTAACCTGCGGCTACTTGAATACGCTCTACTGTGTTGTCTGTTTGTTCAATTAAGTCGGAAGTGTTATCGGCTTCTGCATAACGAGCCGCTACATATAGCTTTTTAGGGATTAGATATTGTTGTGCTTCAAACACGAAGTACTCAACCGATGAGTCGCCTTCTATTACACTGTTTGAATCAAAAGTAGTGCCATTTTCATCAGCTATGCCGTTTGTACCAAAGTAGGTAATACCGGCAACTGCATTACCAGCGGCATCTGCAAATGTGTAATCATCAGACGATTTACCAACCATAAAAATTAAGCTAGTTTCGTCAGATGGTTGATAAGCTAAGTTAAGCTGGATGATTGATTGCTCAAGCCCTGGCATTGCGCCAACGTGAGTGTCACGCTCGTTTGAAGGTGACGCTGAGAAATTATAGTTTTCACCATCGCCAAAGCGATAGTTTGTTGTGGTTACACCATCAAGACTTGCTACGCCATTTTCAAAACGTAACTGGTCGCCTTGATTCGCTTTTAATAAGTTTAAGCCTGCTTTAAAGCCACCTTCAAATTCTAGAGTACCTTGAAGTCGGTAGTTATAACCTCTGTCTTCTTGAAATGCTTCACCGAAACTTGAAGTCGTAATGTGACCTGTAACATTATAAGCACGTACTACACCACTATCGAAAGTTTCGCTGTAACTTAGCTGTGCGCCGTTTTCTGCGGTTGCGTAATCGGTAATACCATTACCAATAAGTGCATTACTTTGGTTATCTGCGCCGTCTTGAAAGCCTTTAAATTGAAATGGTGAGCCACCAATATTACCCAAACGCAGTGTTAAATTTGCGTTTTCTTTTGGTGTGCCATATAGACCTAGTAAGTCAAATTCAACACCTGCAAAATCGTTGTGAAATGAAAAGTCACGATCTTCGCCACCAAAGTCATTAGGCTCTTCTGCAATATCTATATCGGCAGTGATGAACTCGTTAATATGAAATTTAAGCATTAGATTAGCTCTAATACGGCCAAATCCTGATTCTTGTTCTTCATCTTCTGGACGAAATGCACCATCTTTAGCCTGAATTGACTGAAAGTTTTGCATTAGTAAAAAGTCTACGTCAACGCGATCTAAATATTCAGAAATATCAGCCTGTGCTGGAGCCGATGTAGCCATAGCTGCCGCTATGAGAGAAATTGCAAATTTAGTCTTTTTATTATTCAACATAATAAGCTCTTTATTTAGTGTGGTGTGTGATGCCAACTTTATTAAATTGCATTTTCATTTAATGAAATTGGTATTAATTCAGTGTGTATAGATGAGGCTGACTGAGCAAAACATTAAGTGGTTAATGAAACTGCACTTGTGAGCATAAGCCCATCTGCTGAGCATAATCACAGAATGAATTTAGAAGGTCAACGATTTTTTATTACAAAACGTTTACAAAAAATCGAATTCATATGTAAATATTTTTGAATCAATAAGTTAAGTAGCAAATTTGTTACATCAAATTTTGATGGAATGTTGTATTGGATTAAGGAATTTCTTATGAATACGTCATTATTGTTCATTACAATTAATGAAAATATAAGTTAGTAGAAGATATGAGAGCAGATAATCCTTTAAAAATACGTTGTTGGGCAAACCTATAAACAGTTTATTTATTGGTGTTTTTTAAGTAACGTTCTTGAGCTTATGATGGGGTTAGCTTAGTATTAAAGCACTTAGATGTATTCAAAATAGAAGTAACCTACATATGGAATTTGTTCGCCCGCTAGAGCCCATCCTCATTATTGATGACGTTAAGGAAATTCGTGATTATCTAAACCAAATTTTAACTGACTTAGGGTTTGAAGATATATTAGAAAGTGCTGATTTTAGCTCTGCCAAACCTATTATGGACAATAAACCGCCAGGCGTTATATTTGTAGATGTAGATTTACCAGACTCTAACGGTGCAGAGATATTGGAATACATTAATAGTGCTTACCCGCACACTCACGTTGTTATGTGTTCGGGCCACAATAGTCTCGAAAACGTACAAAACACGTGGGAAATGGGCGCTAAAGGTTTTATTGCAAAACCTTTTAATACAAAAAAAGTAGACACTGTAATGAAGCGTCTTGAAATAATAGAATAATAATAAGGTTAGCATGCATAGTACTGTTACTGCGATTATAGACGATCTTTCGAGTGTTATATTTGGTAAACAACAACAAATAAAACTGGCACTTACATGCTTATTTAGCGAAGGGCATTTACTCATTGAAGATTTGCCTGGCATGGGAAAAACCACTCTTTCTCATGCATTGTCAGCTGTGTTAGGCTTATCGTATCAGCGTATACAATTTACCAGTGATCTTCTCCCTGCTGATATTTTGGGTACTAACGTGTTTAATTCTACTGAGCACAGTTTTACATTTCATAAAGGCCCTATTTTTAGCCAAGTTGTTTTAGCTGATGAAATAAACCGCGCAGGGCCCAAAACACAAAGTGCGTTGCTTGAAGCAATGGAAGAGCAACAAGTGACAGTTGATGGAAAAAAATATACGCTGCCAAATCCATTTTTTGTGATAGCAACACAAAACCCGCTTTATCAATCAGGTACCTACCCGTTACCTGAGTCGCAATTAGACAGATTTTTAATGCGCATTAGCTTAGGTTTTCCACCTAAAGAAGCCGAAAAACGCTTAATTTTGAATATGCAAAAACGAGATTACAGCCAATTACCTAAGCGTATTAACCAACAAGAGTTAGCGGCAATTCAATCCCAGATAAGCCAAATTACTTTAAGTAGCCCGGTTATTGACTACATTATAGAGCTTGTTAATTACACACGCACAAGCAACGCTTTTGCATCATCGTTATCACCTCGTGCTAGTATGGCTCTGGCTAAAGCGGCTAGGTCGTGGGCCTTTATTGATGGTCGTGATTTTGTAATGCCAGAAGATGTTCAAGCCGTATTTGCAAGTGTGTGTCAGCATCGATTAGGTTTGCATAATGAGTCAGGTGAAGCGCAAGTAAACGATATTTTAAAAAACGTATTAGTTCCGGTATAAACTTTTATGCCAAAAAAAACAGCTAAGCGCCCTTCTTTATTTAAATCATTTAAGCAAAGTGTATTTAATAAGTTATTAAAAAATAAACATTTAAAAAACTCAATTACACTTGAACACAGAACAATTTATGTATTGCCATCATCCCTTGGTTGGTATTTTATAGTTGTAGCTATTTTAAACTTTGTGATGGGCATTAATTATCAAAATAATTTAATTTTAATAATGTCTTATCTTATGTTTGTGGTAATGATTATTGCTGTATTAATGGGCTACAGTAACGCTAAAGGCTTAACAGTTAAATTTAAGGATGCATTTAACAGCTACGCTCCTCAAAAACCGAGTATTATATTTGAATTACAAAGCCCTTCTGTTACCCAATCTATTAATTTAACATATCAAGATAGTGAGCAAACTCACAAACATACCGGCCAAGTTGATAGTAAACCTCAGTTACTTACACTCAACTTACCCTACAGCTCACGCGGTAAGTACTCAGTGCAACGTATTAAAATAGCGAGTAACTATCCCTTTGGTTTGATAACTGTTTGGAGCTACATTCAATTACAAGAAGAAGTATTTGTGTACCCGTCACTTGAACAGGTTCACTGTGATGCGCATGTTTCTATGCTTGATGAGCAAGCCGATAAAGGTATTTCTACACAATTTGGTAGCGAAGAGTTTGAGTCTCTTATCCCACATTTACCTGAGATGGGCTTGCAAAGAGTGTCGTGGAAGCATTACGCAAAAACACAGCAGTTGTTAGTTAAAGAGTTTGTAGACTTTAAAACAGCGAATGCGCTCTTCGATTTTACGTTAATGAATGGAGATACAGAACAACGGTTAAGCCAGTTATGCTTTTTAGTGTGTGAAGCAACCGAGAAAAACACCCCTTTTATGTTAAAGCTACCGAATAAAACAATAAATACAAATACCGGACAGCAACATAAGCAGCAATGCTTAGAATTCTTATGCTCATTTAATGGTGATGTGTAATGGACATACTTAAAAACGAAAAAGTAATAAATTATTCGCTGTCTTTTATATATGCATGTTTGATTGTATTTTTTGTATCACATTTACCGCTTGTTTTTGTTGGTGTACTTTCACTTATTTGTGCATGGAACTTTTACATAACGCTGAGTAATAAACCAAAGCCAAATGCTTGGCTGGCAAATATACTCGCAGGTGTGTCACTCGGTTTAATGCTCTACACAGTAGGCATGTCGGATACGGTTATTTTATTTGTGGCCATGCTGCTACTTGCTAGTTTATTTAAGCTGCTACAGGCTAAAACCAAAAAACACTATCATGTAATTATAACGCTTACGTTTTTTTCACTCTCATCTGTGTATTTATTTAACCAAAGCATTTTAACGACTTTAACTGTTAGTAGTTTATACATATTAAACTTTGCAGTACTTGGCTTACTCGAGTCCAAACATAATTTAAAAATAGCCTCTAAACAAAGCGGTAAACTGCTACTTTTAGCGCTTCCTTTAGCTATATTTTTACTGCTTTTTTTGCCAAAAATGCCCGCCTTTTGGCAGCTTCCTGGGCCTAAGCTTGCTAAAACAGGGCTTTCTGAACAAGTCGATCCATTCGATATTGCTAAGCTTTCAAACTCAGATGAACTTGTGTTTAGAGCTAAATTTAACGAAGAAAAACCTGTAGCGCCTTATTATTGGCGAGCAATAGTCCATGATGAGTTTAATGGTAATGCGTGGCTTACGTCTGACTTTTTAAAATATAATAATGTAAAAACAAATACGCAGAGCGAAAATGATGAGCAACTTATTGCAAGCTACTCAGTTATTACAGAGCCTGCTACACAAAAATGGCTCTATGGTTTAGCGTATTCCAGTAGTAACTCACCAAATGTTGAAGGTAATTCGCTAGGTTTATTGCGTAAAAAAAGTCGCCAAGCTAAAAACTTACAATACGATGTAAATAGCTTTAACTTCACAACTTTACCGCTTGGCGAATTTGAAGAAAAACGCTACAAATACCTCTCCAATAAAAAGAATGTAAAAACATCATCACTTGCTAAAAACTTAAAGCAAAATACACACTCTGACCGCGATTTTTATAATCGCTTATTACAGTACTTTGCAGGTACGGGATTTACTTACACATTAACACCCACTCCTATGAGCGGCGATAACACCATAGATCAATTTTTATTTGATAATCAACGTGGCTTTTGTGGCCACTATGCCAGTGCCGCTGCGTACATTTTTAGAACCGCAGGTATACCCGCTCGACTAGTAAGTGGCTATTTAGGTGGCGAATTAAATCAAGATAATAATACGCTCACTGTTCGCCAATACGACGCACACGCATGGGTAGAAGTATATTTACAAAACGAAGGTTGGGTTATTTTTGATGCAACCGCTGTTGTAGCTCCGGAGCGTTTAAATGGCTCACTTTCGCAGAACGAAGAGCTGAATGACGAATTTAAAAGTAACCTTGATTTTGGTTTAGTGAGTTTAAGTAATTTCCCCGCTATTAATTGGTTAAGGTTGGAACTTGAAAACCTCGATTATCAATGGTCTAGCTGGGTACTTGGTTTTGACGAAGAAAAACAAAATGATTTTTTAAAATCGATTTTTGGTAGTAAAAACATTTGGCTTGTACCATTAATGGTTTTACTAACAGCTGGTTTTTGTTTTATAGGTTATTTTATTTATTTAAACTTGCCAAAACGCCCGTCTAAATTAGCGCCTATGGTTAAAGAGTTTTATGAAGTAAAAGCATGGGCTAAAAAACAAAAAATAAATACACCCGATAATTTAACACCGAGTCAGCAGTTAGACTTTTTTGCTGATCAACTTCCTCGTTCTGCACAATCTATAAACACTTTTAGGCAGTTATTTAACCAAGTACGCTATGGTAAAAAACCTTTTACGAAAGAGCGTAAAACTCAGGCTAAAGATCTGATAAAATTAATTAAAATTTCCAAATAGAGAATACTATGAATGCTGTTGTTATAGGCGTTATTTTAATGCTCGGGCTATCTCTGGCTCGCGTTAACGTCATTGTTGCCATGATCATAAGCGCGTTAGTTGCAGGTCTTACTGCAGGCTTGGGCATAAAAGAAAGTGTTGATGCGTTTAATTCTGGCCTTTCAGCTGGAGCTGAAATTGCACTAAGTTATGCTATGCTCGGCGCGTTTGCCGTTGCTATTTCTAAGTCGGGTTTAACACGCATTCTCGCTGATAAGCTACTTGCTAAAGTAAATGCAAAAGGCAGCGGTAATGAAACATTTTTAAGTTACTTCATTTTATTAATTATTTTAGGTTGTGCAATTTCTTCGCAAAACTTAGTCCCTGTACACATAGCGTTTATTCCTATTTTGATCCCACCGTTACTCGTTGTTTTTAATCAGTTAAGGTTAGACAGGCGTGCTATAGCGTGTATTTTAACATTTGGATTAGCAACGTCTTACATGGTGCTTCCTTATGGTTTTGGGGGGATTTACTTATATTCTATTTTGCACAAAAACCTAGTTGATAACGGCCTAGATATTGTAAATACTCAAGTACCCGTGGCGATGATAATTCCTGCATTAGGTATGTTTATTGGATTACTTATTGCGGTATTTATTACCTACAAAAAACGCCGCGAATACACCGAGCTCCCATTAACAACTCAAAGTAAATCGGCTGAAGTCGAAAACCCTAAAAAAGTAATGATTGTCGGGCTTTTTGCAGTACTTGCCTCACTTGTTGCACAAAACCTAAGTGGCTCAATGATTTTAGGTGGCTTAGTAGGTGTAATGATATTTAGTGTTTTTGGTGTAGTTAAGTGGGAAGAAAACGGCGACGTATTTAGTAAAGGCGTTGCGATGATGGCCATGATTGGCTTTATTATGATATCGGCACAAGGTTTTGCATCGGTTATGCAAGCCACTGGCGATGTAGCAAGCTTAGTACACAGCGCAGCCGCCCTTTTTGATGGTAATAAACCTTTGGCCGCCGGTGTTATTTTGTTAGTCGGGTTATTAATTACAATGGGAATTGGCAGTTCGTTTTCAACAGTGCCTATTATTGCAACTTTGTTTGTTCCTTTGTGTTTAGATCTTGGGTTTTCTGTTATGGCTACCGCTGCGCTTGTTGGTACTGCGGGCGCTTTAGGTGATGCAGGCTCTCCTGCTTCAGACTCAACGCTTGGCCCAACATCGGGTTTAAATGCCGATGGCCAGCACGACCACATTAGAGACTCTGTTATTCCAACGTTTATTCACTTTAACATACCGCTGCTGATATTTGGCTGGATTGCAGCAATGGTACTTTAAAAAGTATTTATGTAAGTATTAATAAATGTAATTAAAAGCTAAATATAACCAAAAAGGTATGTTAAAAGCATACCTTTTTAGTATCCAAATCCAACAACTCTCACCCCTATCAATTCCCTTCAGTTTGACTACTTTTTTAGTTAATCCACACTCTGTTGTTGAGGTTATACTTTATGAATATTTTGTATGATGTGTTCTTTTGGGTGTTTTATATAAGCACCAATTAAGGTGCTTATATAAATTTGCTTTAGCGCATATTCAAAGCTTTAAGTTAATCAAAACCATAAATCATTTTGTCGCATACTACCGGAGTCGGTCTGTGGTTATCATCAACTGCAACAAAGGTAAAGCTGCCACTAATGGCTGAATGCTTATCGTCTTTGTGCATAGTTTCTAATAATATATCTACGTCAACTTTTAAGCTGGTGTTACCTACATGCACTACTTTAGCTATTAACTCTGCAAAAGTACCTGCTGGTATGGCTTCTTTAAAGTCGACTCTATCAGAAGATATAGTTACCAAAGGCTTACGACAAAAACGAGTCGCTGCTATAAATGCCACTTCATCCATCCACGCCAGTGCATCACCACCAAATAAAGTATTGTGATGATTAGTACGCCCTGGAAACACGGTTTTAGTTACCGATGTGGTTGAGTCTTCAATACGCTGAGCAATTATTGCATCGCGATTTACGTCAGTCATAATCTCTACTTTTTGTTTGCTAATGTATCTTGCATTAGTAATGCAGGATCAAGGCGTTCGCCTTTCCAGTTAAAACGCCAATCTAGGTGAGGACCCGTTACACGCCCTGTTGCACCAATTTCAGCCACTTTGTTACCTTGCTCAATTTTATCACCCACTTTTACATCAAGCTTACTTAAGTGAATGTAAGTTGAGGTAATACCATGGCCATGATCAATAATTAATGTTCCGCCAGAGTAGTATAAATCAGGTTCAGCAAATACCACGGTACCACTAATAGGCGCGTAAACAGGAGAGCCCGTTTTATTCGCGATATCTAAGCCAAAGTGCGGACGACGAGGCTCGCCATTAAAATAGCGCTGACTACCGTAAACACCCGATATGCGCCCTTCTGCAGGCTTTAACACAGGGTCTAAAAAGTACAATAAATCAGAGTCTACTTCTCTGGCTTTTCGCACAGCAACTGCTTCACGGCTTATACGCGCACTAACTTCTTTTGGCGGAGAGACATATTTTTTAGCTACACCGGTAATTTTATCAATTTTATATTCGCGCTTTGTGATAGCTATTGGCTGTGAATGCGATTTACCATTGTTATCTACCCATTTTAAAGTATGAGTAGTTTCAGCGTCACGACCAAAACCAAATACAAAATCACCCTTTGGTGAAAGTTTTAAGCTTTTGCCATCTAAGCTTACTGATTTAGCGTTTTCTAGCTTTCCAGTAACTAAACCGCCTTGTGTTAAATGTCCTTTTAACTCAAGCGCCATAGCACTAAAGCTAGCAGAGGCAACAAGCGCTGTTGCTAAAAGTGTTTTAAACATAACTAATCGATCCTTTTCCAACACCTTCATAAGCCGTTACTTTCACTGCTTTTTCTGGGTATTGGGCTTTAATTTGGCCAGCTACATGTTCAGCAATACATTCTACAGTGGTATCTACTGGCAAAATGTCGCAACGAGACTCGCTTATAGCCATTTCAAAATAGCCTTGTGCCGATGTATAAGCAAAACATACATCACCCGCCTTGGCTGGTATGTGTTTTAAATCAGCTGCGTTAATTTGATCTTCACTGGTGGCTAAGTAAATATCTTCCCACTTTTGAGACCATTCTTTTTGCAAGCGCGGCATAGAAATACCATCTAGGCTAATACCAATTTGAGAACGATGCCCATGAATAATACGCTGGCAATTACCGTCATGCTTTTTAAGACCATGGCTGTAATGATAGTAAAAACTTTGGCTGTGTTCAGGCTTAAGAGACAGCTCAATTTTTTCAATGTTATCTGGTAGCTTCGGTAAAATAGTCGCAATTAAAAATTCGGTAACCGATTCAACAGTTACTTCGTCTGCGTTAATCATGCAATAAGCTTGATGAGGAGCGCTCATAGCTAAGTGATTATTTTCACCAAATGTACAGTCGAGTGTTTTATGCTCGTCAAATTCAGATACAGTGCCATTAAGCCCTGTAGGAATTGCTAAACGGTGATCAATACACTCATCTATAATGCCTTTAATTTGCTTTTTAACTAAACCAAAGTCTAAAACCATAGACTCTTCGTTAAGTTTACCGTGCAAAGTTAAATCAACAATCCAGCTCTCGCCAACGGCGCCGCGTTTGTTACATAAGTAAGAAAAATCAATCACAGTTAGTGAGTTAACAAAAAGGATCATAAACTTCCTTTAGACTGGTTATAAGACAGCGTTAATTATAATGACTTCTGATTGTAATTGCGCGGTTTTATAGTGCAAAAACCAATCGCGTTGATTGATTGATGATTTAATATGCAATATTTTGATTTTTTAACTGCTCCGAGTTGTTTAGCGTACAAGTGTACGCTAAAGTACTTGGCAATTTCTAAGCGAAGATAAGTGTTATGGAACCTAAAAATAGCTATACAAAAGAAGAGTTGATCCTGTGTGGTCAAGGTGAAATGTTTGGTGAAGGCAACTGCCGCTTACCAAGTGACAACATGTTAATGATGGACCGCATTACCTCTATTACTGCTGATGGCGGTATTCATGGGAAAGGCGAAATTGTTGCTGAGCTTGATATTGACCCTAGCCTGTGGTTTTTCGATTGTCATTTTAAAGGCGACCCAGTAATGCCAGGTTGTTTAGGCTTAGATGCTATGTGGCAACTAGTTGGTTTTTACTTAGGTTGGTCTGGTGGCCCTGGTCTTGGCCGTGCGCTAGGTGTGGGTGAAGTTAAATTTACTGGCCAAATTTTACCAACTAATAAAAAAGTAACTTACCGCCTTGTAATGAAACGCGTAATTAAACGTAAATTGTTCATGGGCGTTGCAGATGGCACTGTAGAAGTAGATGGTCGAGTAATTTACGAAGCAAAAGATTTAAAAGTGGGCTTGTTCCAAGACACTAGCGCGTTTTAATTTTTAAATGCGTACAAAAAGGCCTCCAACATGGAGGCCTTTTTGCTTAAATTCGATTATTGATTTTAGGTTTTGTACATGTTGCGGTTTTCAATCGCTTCACGCCAACCTCCTAACCACTCTGATTTTGGATCTACTTGTTGATAAGGGCATAGCTCTTTTGAGCGACCTGCTAAACCTGCTTTAAAACCTTGAGAATGAGCTCTTTCTAAACGATCTCTTTTCTGTCTCTTCATCGGTAATATCCTCACCTTTTTATTTATATATTGTGTAGCATTAGTGAAATCTACATTTAATGAATAGTTAATAAAAATGTAAAATTCAAATCGTAAAAGCAATTAAATTGTTTGACTTTAACTAAGCTGCTGATGCAAAAATGAATTAACATTTAAAAAAGTAAGTGGTCATACAACATTTAATTTGACCGGTTTTATGCTAAATAAAATGCGACTCAATAATCGCTAAAAAGCACTTATGTGCTTTAATTGTGACCGACTAATATTGACTAAGTTCCAAACAAAAATGTAATCGTGACACTTTTATTTCATTAATCTTAAATTAGTAGCCCGCCCCTAACTTGAAGTATTTTTAAACAATTTGAATTTATACTTGATTATTTAAAGTCGATCGGTCTAATATAAGCTCATGAACAAAAATACATCAACACCAATACGCCGTGGTCGCCCACCTAAAATAGCCAGAGAGAACGCCGATACCAAAGCGTTACTTATTCGCACGGGCCTAGAAACCTTAACTGAATTTGGCTTTAGCGCCACGGGGCTCGATACTATTTTAAAAAAAGCGGCTGTACCTAAAGGCTCCTTTTATCATTACTTTAAAAGTAAAGAGGCCTACGGCATTGCCCTAGTTGATGCATACGACAGTTACTTTATTGCAAAGCTTACCCATTACCTACAGCAAGAAGATGTTCCCCCACTTGAGCGAATCGTTAATTTTACCCAAAGCGCAATTAAAGGAATGAAAAAATACGATTACAAACGTGGCTGTTTAGTAGGTAACTTAAATCAAGAGCTTAACCATTTAAGTGATGAGTTTAAAACCAGATTAATGCAAAGCTACACCGCTTGGCAAAACCATGTAGAGGTTTGCTTAAACCAAGCTAAGCAACAAGGCACTATTGCAAGCCATGTAAATACAAAATTGATGAGTGAGTACTTTTGGATTGGCTGGGAAGGTGCGGTTATGCGCGCCAAGCTCACAAAATCAAATACCCCACTTACTTTATATACAGAAATTTTTTTACGCGCATTACTAACCTAATGCGTTTTTATTTACCAATTAAAAGACGATCGGTCTAAAAGGATATCCTATGAATAACCCAATTAAAGCCATTGTTATTAATAAAGAAGATAATAACTACAGCGCCTCATTATCGACTATCGAAAGCAGTGATTTACCAAACGAAAACGTCTTTATCGACGTGCTATACAGCACACTTAACTATAAAGATGGTTTAGCAATTACTGGTAAAGGCCCCGTTGTACGCAGTTTTCCTATGGTGCCAGGTATCGATTTAGTGGGTACGGTTACAAATTCCACCAGCGATGAATTTAAAAACGGCGATAACGTAATATTAAATGGCTTTGGTGTAGGCGAAAAACATTGGGGCGGGCTTGCTCAAAAAGCGGCACTTAATAGCGATTGGCTAATCCCCTTGCCTGCAGGTATTTCTCCAAAACAAGCGATGCAAATAGGTACAGCCGGTTATACCGCTATGCTAAGTGTTATAGCTCTTGAAAAACAAGGAATAAACCCTGAATCTGGCGAAATACTTGTAACAGGTGCCAATGGTGGCGTAGGCAGCTTTGCTATTTATTTATTAAACCAGCTTGGCTACAACGTAACAGCAGCTACGGGTCGATTAGATCAAAGTGAATATTTAAAAGAGTTAGGTGCTAAACAGGTAATTGACAGAAACGAGATTTCAAATCCTGGTAAGCCTTTGCAAAAAGAGCGCTTTGCAGCGGCAATAGATTCAGTAGGTAGCCATACACTTGCTAATATTTGTGCATCATTAAAGTATGGGGGTGTAGTAACCGCCTGCGGACTTGCCCAAGGCATGGATTTACCTGCCTCAGTTGCCCCATTTATATTACGTGGTGTGTCACTAATAGGCATTGATAGCGTAATGCGCCCTAAAGCCGACAGAATTGAAGCGTGGGATCGTTTAGCAAAATTAGTAAACGCTGATTATTTAGATAAAATTTCGACAGAAATATCACTAGAACACGTAATTGATAACGCAGAGCTACTTATGCAAGGCAAAATTCGCGGTCGTGTTGTAGTTAATTGTCAAAGTTAAGCTATTTACTCTGTTAAAGCCTCGTTATTAAATTTATAATGCAATTTGTATTTTAATAACGAGGCAACACCTATGAGCAACCAAGAACTTTTCAGTAATAATCCACTGCAAGGCGTTAAATTAGAACAAGTGGTTGAAGAGCTGGTTGAACAATACGGGTGGGAGCTCCTACACGCTTATTTACAACTTAACTGCTTTAAAAACAATCCTGATATAAAGTCAGCGGTTAAATTTTTACGTAAAACACAATGGGCACAAGAAAAAGTAGATAACTTTTACCTTTATCGCCTAAAAAACTTACCTAGACCTGATGATGTACAATACGAATTACCGCCACGTGATCGCGTGATCCCAGCTGATCATAAACCTGGTGACCCATGTGAGTTAAGTTTTAGTGATGCAAAACGTATTATGGAAAAAAAAGCATCAAAGCAACGTGCTCGTGATCGCAAACAACGCTCTAATTCTAGTAACCCTTGGGGTAACTAAACACGCTAATTTAATTTTGTAGAGCTATTTTAAATGGCTCTACAACTCTCTTTTATTAATTTTTATTACATCCACACCATATAGCTAAAAATAGAAATCAATAGCCTCGGTTTTTCCAAAAATCTGTTTCAGTACGCTCTAGCTCTAATGCCACCTTAAAAGTTCTATCAGCAATAATTTTCCCATTTAGCTCAATCGTCATACGCCAATCACCCAATTTATTGTCTATTGGCAACCAAAGCGTGTCGCCTAAATAAAAGTTCCAATCACTGTTTTTAACGTATACGTCGCCTTCAAAGGGGTCCATTACATCACCGTCACTGTCTGGAATATCTGGATGGTATATACAATAGTGAAGCTTTTCGCCTTTACCCTTTTTAATATTTACGATTAAGCCAAACTCAACATCTACCTCAGCTATTACATTTGTTGTAAATTGCTCTATTTGTGGCAATGCTTTACTTTCGCTGTCCCACTTAGAGTAAATACCGTGACTTTGTAACGTCACTACAGGTTTTGTTTTAGCCATTAAGGTAACCTTTTATATTAGCTATTTTTGCATTAGTTTAACTTTTGAAATTTTAAAATAAAACACAATCCAATAAAATTAAATCTCAACTTAGCTTTAATACTTCGTCTATTTACATCATTGCTAATTTGTCATCATTGTTTACACACTATTTGCACAATTGCTAATTATTGTTTGAGTAACTTAATTGATCAGGTAAGCAGCAATGAAACTACACGCACTTAATATTAAAAACTCAAATCGGGTAAATGCTATAAAGCTAAGCACCTTGGCTCTAGTTGTTTCATCGTTAGTTGCTTGCGGAGGTGGAGAAGGCATAGTTGATACCTCAACAACTACAGATTCATCTCAAAGTATCACAGATAACGGTACAGGTACGAGTAGCTCAACCCAAGGCGTGTTTTGTGAATATAGTTACAGTGACTATAACGAGTCAGAATCAGTACAAGCCACCAGCGCTGCAGATTGGTCATGCACAGGAACTACACGCGACTTAGTCGCTAATGGCATACCTGATCACAAAGTAGGTACATTCCCTAATGCCGATAACCCAAATACTATTTCTGAACAATCAGTAAATGAAAGCTACACACTTGAGCCTGTAGATACAACACAAGCAACCATGCTTGGGGGTCCTCGCGGAATGATAGGCGTTGTACTTAACGGCATTAAAATAGACGCAGGCACAGGCGGTAGTTGCGATGATTCTGGCACCGATTGCGATTTAGGCGACAACAGCGGTAATTGGAATATAGAAGCCTTAAGCCAAGAAACGTTTAGTTTTGGAACAGACGACAACAATGCACACGTACAACCCGATGGCACATATCACTATCATGGTATGCCTGAAGGCTTTGTAGCAATGCGAGGTGGCAATAGCTCCACTATGACTCTAATAGGCTGGGCAGCAGACGGCTTTCCTATTTATGCACGTTACGGCTATTCAGACTCAAATGATGCAACTTCAGCGCTAACAGTAATGACCGGTAGCTACCAACACATAACATCTGTAAGCGCAAACCGCCCTTCTACCGATATATACCCATTAGGTACATTTGCACAAGATTGGGAATACGTAGCAGGCTCTGGTGATTTAGATGAATGTAATGGCCGCGTTGGCGTAACACCTGAGTTTCCTCAAGGGATATACCACTACTACGCAACAGACACTTATCCGTTTTTTCAACGCTGCGTTAAAGGCGAAGTTTAATTAGGAGTAAGTTATGCTTTATATGAAAAATTATCTGTTAAGTGTGACCACATTGGGCTTATTGAGCACATCAACATTAGCAAACGCGCATTTAATGGTTGCAGAGCACGGTACGCTGAATTTTGTTGATAATAACGTGTTTATTGTACTTTCAATCCCTATGTCAGCTTTTAAAGGGGTTGATGAAAACAAGGATGGCAAAGTGTCAATAATTGAGTTTAACGCTCATAAAAAGCTAATAACTAAGCGAATTAAAAAGAACGTTTATTTAGCGGATCATCAATATAAATTTACTATTGACGGACTTTTGCTAAACCCAGAAGCGTCGCATACACATAAAAGCGACAATATAGACCAAGTAACCATTACTGGGCGCTACTCTGTGCCCAGTAAATTAACCAAAGTTAACTTTAACGTTAAGCTATTTAGTAACAATGAGCACAAGCAGCATTATCAAATAACAGCGACTAATAAAACGCAAAAACTTACTCACCAATTTGAGCTATCACCAACGTCGCCCTTTAGTAAGGTGTTTTAATAGTTAGTAATACTTACCTAATAATTAAGTAGCAAAGAGTACAAGTTAAACAAACTTCTGCTCTTTTTTTATCTTTGTCTTTTTATGCAGCACTCTTAATTTAAGTGCTCTTTCTATAAAGAAACAAGTTTTGGGTTTTTAGGAAAGTAATGATCTTCTTGCTGCTCACATAAACTAAACTCACGGGTGTTTTTATAAGGGAGTTTCATAAAGCCCGCAACACCCACGTCCGTAATATTTACCGCGTATTGCATTAGTTTATTAAGAAGGCGTTTAAACTCAACTTCTTTGGTCGAATCGAGTAATCGGTAGTAATGGTGAATCTTCATTCTGTCCGGCAGTGCTTCAAAAATAATACACCCAGTATGATGAATTTGGTTAAGCTCAAATACGCACTTAATAACTTTTTTAGGTAGCTGTAGTTGCTCGTCAGGGTCTTTACCGTCTTCAAAGTATGAATGCGGGCGGGTTATGTCGTTTGCTTTCATGCTTACAACTTCGTATTCAAGCTCTGGCAGGCTATCAAACTTAAATGCACCGGTGCCATCTCGCTCTAACTGAATGGTTTTACGGGCATCAAACAAACAACACTTAAATAACCCTTTTTGATTAATCGCTTGGGCAAGCATCACTGTGTTATTAATCGCATCACTAAAGGCATCACCCAATGATTCGTCATGCATAATTAAAGACGATTCAACAAACATTGACTCATCCTTCCAATGAAAACTAAGCCCACCTACTACAGGGTACTTAGCTAATCGGCTTATTGATGCTAAAAATGCTTTTTCGGTATCGCCTGTATCAAACAAAAACTCTTTATAATAGCGGTCAAGTTGCGCGTCGTTTATATCTAGTAATTGCTGGTTATGATCGGCTTGGCGTAAAAATTGTTTTCGTGAGCTATACACAACCGTATCTGGCTGCTCGTCGTTGCCATACCAAAAAGGAATATCTGCTTTTCTTTGTTTTTTATCAAGCTCAGGTAAATACATTTTGGCCATAGTTGTAATGTTACGCATAAAGTAATCACCAGCACCATCACGTTGTGCCTTACTTTTTGACAACATGCCATCAATCACCTTAGCCAGCTCTTTTGGAAGTCCTAAGCTGCTTGCTGGGATGGCTTGCGCACCAAAGCGGCACGACTGCGCCGACGCTAGCGCATATAACGTAGCGGCTACACCTTGTTCGTCAAATCCTGGGGATGATTGCTCCCCCGACATTTGCGCTTCACCAATAAAGTACACATCGCCCATACGCGCATTCGTTGTGCTTAAATCGCCCGACATTAAATCCATAAAGTTACTCGCAACAGGATTACCATCACTATCTAACTGTGCATACACAGAGCTACCCCAATCGACTAACGACAGCGCATCAGTGTTTGCATCCCATACAAGGTTTGAAGGCTTTATATCGCCATGCACTATAGGTTGTGGGCTAATGCCATTTTTATGACTGCGTAAATCAACCAGTACATTACGAAGCCTAACCGCGAGCGCCATTATTTGCGCGGCACTAAAGCGCCCTGTTTTAAGCGATACTTTTTCAAGGTCCTCTCCAATGGCGCGTGCCATCATTAAAATCCCTTGTTTTTTAATACGTTCAAAAGCATAAAAGGTAGGCACTAACGGATTATCAATTTGCGAAAGCATATACGCTTCGTCTTCTAGACGGTCGCGTACACTTTGAGCAAGAGTAATACGCGAAAACTTAAATACCCAAGGTAAGCCGTTATCGTCATCTCCTGCAAACACAAAGCCAAAAGCACCCGAGCCAATCATTTCAACGTTTTTGTAGCCCAGCAGTGTTAGCTGCTTAATACAAATATTAAGCCACTGGCGGTGTTTTTTAGCATCGCGGTGCGAAAGCAAATAAACAGATTGCTCTTCGTTGATATAAAAATTGCGGATTTCTTTGGCTTTCAATACGGGCTCTCTGTCTTGTTAGTGTTATACAGTCATTTAAAGCACTCGATTATTAGTTTTATGTAATAAGATTACAATAGCGTGCGGCGTAGTTTTTAAGTTACCCATCTTTACTCACCCCTAAATAATTACAAATAACCAACAAATGTTGCATCCAATAAATTATCTAAGCCGTATTTAACATAGCTGCATTAATAACAAATACATTAGATAGGGATTTTAGTCATGAGAACATTAGCAATTTTAGCGCTAGGCACTTTGTGTAGTGGTTATAGCTATGCAAACATAGAAAAATTAACCGTTTATGGTCACAGAGATGGGCTAATTGGTGAGTCAATCAGCGCATCTAGCGGTATTATTGGTCAAGGTGAAATTCAGCAGCGCCCAATGTTAAGAAGCGCCGAAATGTTAGAGTTAATCCCAGGTATGGCGGTCACTCAACATAGCGGCTCTGGTAAAGCTAATCAGTACTTTATTAGGGGGTTTAATTTAGATCACGGCACCGACTTTGCCACCAGCATAGATGGCATGCCAATTAATATGCGCAGCCATGGCCACGGACAAGGTTACACCGACCTAAACTTTATAATCCCTGAGTCTATTTCAACTATTAACTATCAAAAAGGCTCATATAGCGCAAGCCAAGGTGACTTTTCAACCGCTGGTAGTGCTCAATTTCAACTTGCTGATAACCTAAAACATCACCAAGTTGAACTCAGTATAGGAGAAGATAATTATAGACGCGCTGTTGTACTGGGATCTACTAACATTGCAACAGGTAAGCTCATTGCAGCGGCAGAATGGCAAGGCTATGACGGCCCATGGGATGATATAAACGAAGATGTAAATAAAAAGAATGCCCTACTGCGCTATGTTGGTAAAGCTTTTAATGGTGACTTATCAATAAGTGCCATGGCATACGACAATACATGGAATTCAGCAGATCAAATTCCACAGCGCGCTATATCACAAAATTTAATTACTCAATTAGGCTCTCTTGACACCACACTTGGCGGTAGCTCTAGCCGTTATAGCTTATCGAGTAACTGGCAGGGCGAGCATATAAAAGCCAGCGCTTATGTAATTAATTACGATTTAAACCTGTATTCTAATTTTAGTTATTTTTTAAATGATCCAATTAATGGCGATCAGTTTAATCAGCAAGATAGCCGAAATATTTATGGAACAGATATAAGCTACCAGTTTGAAACCAAAACATCAGATATAAACATACAACATACCGTAGGTATTGAGCTTCGCCACGACGACATAGATAACGTAGGGCTTTATAACACACAAGCAAGAGAGCGACTTAGTACGGTTAGGCAAGATGAACTAAAGCAAACGAGCTACTCAAGCTTTTGGGAGTCTAAACTTTTACTTACTCCAAAACTTGAAGCAACCGTTGGCGTTAGGTACGACTATTTTGATACAAACGTGACTAGTATTACCGCCGTAAATTCAGGAAAAGCAAAGGATGATTTAGTAAGTTTTAAAGGGAGTTTAAATTACCGTTTTACAAATTTAGTAGCTGCATATGCTAATTGGGGACAATCTTTTCATTCAAATGATGCGCGCGGATCTACTATTAATATTGACCCTGTTACCGGTGAGCAAGCAGAGCAAGTTGACTTATTAGTTAAAAGTGAAGGCGCTGAAATAGGCGTCCGATTTGCTGATGAGCAAAAGTTTAATCTATCAGCTGCACTTTGGTGGCTAACACTCGACTCAGAGCTTTTATTTGTTGGCGATGCGGGTAACACAGAACCAAGTGATGCATCTAAGCGTTACGGATTAGAAATAAGCGCTTATTATTGGATTAACGACAGCTTTAGTATCGACGCAGAAGCATCGTTCACGCATTCTCGTTTAGATATTAATGACAATAATGATTATATAGAAGGTGCTGTTCCGGTTGTTGCAAGTACAGGTTTAAATTGGCACTTAAGTGAGCAATGGCAGTCATCAGTTAGAGTTCGCCATATTGGCAAACGTACATTAACTAGCGATGGTAACGAGCGTTCAGAGCCTTTAACAGTAGTAAATAGCGCAATTAGCTATGAGCAGACTCACTGGAAAGTAAACTTTGAATTTCTTAACTTATTTAATAGCACCGACCACGATATAGATTACTATTATGCATCGCGTTTACCTGGCGAATCAGCACAAGGCGTTGAAGATAACCACTTTCATCCAATAGAGCCACGAACAGCTCGATTAAGTGTAAGTTTATTATTTTAGTATTCATTGATATTCACAGGGGTACTGTATATAAAAACAGTACAACTGTAAAACATACCCTTAGCCAATAAGTATCTTAGTAATTAATCCGATGCCTCAACAAGCTGGCTGATGTTACTCAACAATGCGAAGTTGATTTATTGAGTTAACAGCAACATGTGTTTGATAGTAATATTTATTGGTTTTTCTGCCTTTACTTAAAAAATCGATAGTTACCCGCTTCGCTTCACCTGTTACTTCAATTGTTTTACCAATAAAAAATGTGTCTGCTGATTGTCCGTATTTTTCTGTGAGTTTAGCAGCTACTTTTGAATCAATTGAAATTGTAATAGCACGTCGATCACGATAGTCAGCTTCGGTATTTAAAAATACGTCACCGTACTGAGAGCCTGCAGTTTTAATATAAAACTGAAATGTACCGCTAACACCTTGTGGCGCGCTCTGCTCCGAAAGAGCTATTAAATTCATATTAGCAATAGTGCCTTCGCCAAGCGCCGGTAAGTGTTGTACAGAGCTGCAAGCACTAAGTGTTAATACACTTAAAAGAGTAAGGTATTTCAAGATATAACATCCTTTTTTATAAGTAGATGTTAATAGTAACATTTATATATTTTAAGTTTCTATAAAAGAAACAAATTTAGCCCAATTAAGGGCTAAATTAGTTATATTTTAAAAGTATTCGTTATGGGGCATTTCGCTGCGATGGATTTGATTTAAAGCTTTTTAGCATCTGCTCAGGATCTTCAACGCCACTCTGATTTTTAGCCGCTTGCGCCCACCAAACCAATTGCCCAAAAGTACGGTGAAAATAATTAAACCACGATGACTGCTCTTCACCAGCTTGCACAGAGCCATTATCATTAAATACTTCTTGCGCTTTTGGAACATGGATCATTGCAGATACAGGCAAACAGCCAAGCTCTGATAAAAACGAGCGCATACTAATTGCCGCTCTGAGTCCACCCCACTGCCCAGCAGAGTAAGTAACAATAGCACTGGGCTTATATGAAAATAGTGAGCTACCAAAGTGATTAAGTAAGTCAGCGAGAGCTGGGCTCATACTGTGATTATATTCAGGGCTAACCATTACATATCCATCAGCCGCTTTAATTTTATCAGCTAAAGTATTTAGCATTGAAGGCGCCTTACCTTGAGCATAGGCAAAATGTGGTTTAAAAACTTGATCACTTGGGTAATCAAGTGCATCTATAAGCTCAAACTCATGTTCGGAGAATTGCTCGTTTAAGCACTCCATGCAGGCTTTAGACACTCTCTCACCTAAGCGAGCAGGTTTTGGTGGCGTGCTGTTACGCACTGTCCCTAAAAACACTAAAAACTTCATATGTAATCCTCATATGTATTTGAATAACATCTAAACACTAACACTTTTAGCTAATGTGTATTACACATATCCGTTTTTATTAATTTTGAACACTAATAATTAAATTTAAAACTGCGCTTTAGCAACCACACACTGTTAAAGGTTTTTTATCATGTGCTTATTTTGTCGTTCTCCATACTTTTTGCACATTTAGCCAGTAATATGCCACAGTATAAGTACACCAAAACCTATACTGAAAAGGATACAAGTAATGGGCTCAAATAATTACAGCGCGTTTGCAATCATTGTTACCGCTACAGTTTTAACTCTAAGTGGCTGCGACGACTCACCAATTAATAAAAATACTAAGAATATCAGTAGCTCCCTTAGTGAAGTACAAAAAACGAATCAAATAATAAATTTATCTATGTTTAAAAAAGGGGCCTTTTTATCTGAGCCTAACATTGTTGATTGCGAAACGGCGCAAGGAACTAAAACTAAGTGTTATGAGTTAATTACATCAGGCGCACCTGCAGGTAGAGAGCCGGGTCCATTTTGCCCGCGCACATCGACCGATGGCGCTGATGTAACTGGCAGTTGGTTTAGTAAAGAAGGTACTGGTGATTTAGTTGATTTAACAGGCCAATTTGTCCTAAAGCTTGATGAATACTACGGCGATGAAAAGTGGGTACTTTACGACACTAAAACAAATGAAATTAGATATACAGCTACAAAAGAGTCTTGCGCTGGTGCAGCTCGCCCTGATGTTGAAGAGCAATATAAACAAAATTGTATTGAGTGTGAACTTTCGTATTTAGAAGATAGTTTTTCATTAACGTATTTAATTCCTGTTACACCTATTCCAGCATCTGATACTGGCCGATTAAGAACAGTAGGTATAGCACTAGACGGTACTGAGCTATCAGGGCCTGCTCCAATTAATGCAATTTTAGAGAGCTATACCATTGCGGCATTTGATGATTGTGGTGGCCATATAAATTTACACCAAGGTTATCACTATCACTCTACCACTGGTTGTACTGACTCAGCTGCTACAGAAGGTGGACATGCACCTCTTATAGGTTATGCAATAGACGGTTATGGTATTTATGCAATGCGTGATACAAGCGGTAAAGAAGAGTCACTTGATGAATGCCGAGGTAATACAGATGAAGTAAGGGGTTATCACTACCACGCAGCCAGTCCTAGTGAAAATATGTTTATAGGGTGCCTACATGGAGAATCAGTTAGGCCTGCAGGTGGGCCACCGGGTGATCATAATGGTCCACCGCCAGGAAATGATCCTGAAAAACATTAAAAAGGAGTTGTTATGTTTATAAAAAGTAGTTGTTTAAGCGTGTTTGGTATGGCTTTACTTGCAGCACCCACATTTTTAAATGCTCATGCAGGGCCGTTAAATGGTGTTGCAGTTAAAGCCTGCGCAGATAAAGTAAAATCTCAATCATGTAAATACGAAGGCGGCCATAACGATTTATATATTGGCAGCTGCCAGTATATGGCTGATGATTTAATGTGTGTACGAAGCCAGCCGATTCAAAAAATTGATAATGGAATTTCCGCCCCTATAAAAAGCCACACTCACGAAAAAGAAAAGAGTGATTTAAAAACCAACGTTAATAAAGCTATGTAAATTTAGGGCTAATTTTTATTGATAAACTCTTAATAAGCAGCACAACCATTTTATTGTGCTGCTAACTTTTAACGATATAGATAGCTCAGACCAATACCACTCCAAAACACGTTTTTTAAGGTTTGATCACCCACAAAGCGCTCAGCATTTTTATTAATTGCCATGGTGTAGCTAGTATATGCGTATACTTCAAGCTGCTTAATAACTTTATACGACACGTTAGCTGTAAGCTTAAGGTTGTTAATACCATTATGGCCATCACTTACATAACCTGCATTAAACCCTAGCCCCGTTTGAAAATCGATATTAACAGCTTCATTTATCTCGTAGCCTTTATTTATCGTAAGCTCTATAAATGTGCCTTGAGAATCAAACGAATAATATGCGCTGCTAGTGAGCTGAAATTTATCATCGTAAAAATACGAAAAATCTAAGCTAACCTCATTGTCGAGAGCATTAGAGGTATTTTCACGCGATCTTAAATGGTTGTAACCAATAAACATATCAACGGTATTAAATAACTGAGTTGCATAAATAGCATTTAAGTTAAACTCGGTATAATCGCTATCAACACCCGTTGCAACCCACGGAATAATAGCTATTTCATTATAATTGAATTCAGTTGCGATTGAGGCAATACCTTTACCCGCTAAATTGTCACGGCCCTCACTTACATATCGACTTTCCCAAAGTGGATGCACATGAAAATCAAAACCGTCATCAACATAAGCTGTACTTGCCTCATCTAGCTTAATATTTCCGCCAACACCTAATTCAGGCTCAAGTGCATGAACGTCTTGGGCCTGCACTTTAGCTAAAAGAGATACACAAATAAGAGCTGCAAGCAAAGTACTCAATAACGTTTTATTCATTTATAGATACCTAAAGCCAAAATATATGCGCGTAAAAAATAGTCGCACATAGTATTTCGCAATATAAAAATAAGCTATCAGTATTTAATAATTTGAATTTAAAAGATCAGGAAATCTAGCATTCATACATTTTTTATTCGCCACAATTTAAGGGTACCAAATAAGTAAAATGACCCATAAATGCAGCAGATTATCGAGCTTATAATCCAAAATTGAATAGAATTCTGATGAACGATTTGGCTTGAAGTTAAAAAAGGAATGATTAAACCCGCAATACCTCGTATTAAATACACTGCGGTTATTAATACGAGTGCAGTTTTTAAAAATGGCAGTTTTAAAATGGCGCCTGCACCAGAGAGCGCATAAAAGCCCCAAATAGCAATAATAACTGAAATAGCTAAAGTTACATAAGTAGGATACATACTGCCCTGCTCTGCCATTTGAGCCATTTGAGCCATTTGCTCACCAGCACCCAAAAGGCGATACCAATCAGGCCCTCCAAAAACACAAGCTACATGTAAAAGTGATGCTATAAAGCTTAAAATGCCTGCTGTAAATAACGTATTGTTATTCATGTAATTATAATTTAATGACTCATGTAGGCAACAAAGCCAATTAATAGCACGTAAAAGCTAAACCCGAGCACACAAATTAAATAAACATTTTTAGCTTTATTCGCCTTAAACGATACGTAATCGGTAATATCGCTTTTAAACTTACCAAAGGTAACTATTTTTAAAATAGTACAACCTGTTGAGTAAATTAAAAAACCTAAAATAGTCTCTACCATTAACCAAATAAACAGATCAAATGCAAAACTCATAACGTTCATCCAATAAACACTGTAAAAATAGCCTATCAAATATTTATTCGATTACAAACTTATTACCATCATTAAGGTGTAACAGTAAATTTCGTTAAACCTATTAACTGACCTGATTCGGTGACTACTTTTACTTGCCACTTACCAACAGAGTCTTTAGGAAAGTTTACTTTGTGTGTCCACGCTCTATAACCTAGTTCTCTCCCACCGTTTATATTTAACGTGATCCGATCAACTTCTTTTTTATTATGAAGCCACACATGAAATATTTTTTCGTTTAAGCCTCTCGGTGCTTTAACAGCAGTCCAACTATATAAACCTTGATGGTGCAGCGTATAAGAATCTAACTGTTTAATACTCCCTACTGGCTTTTTATGTTGTAAATCAACTTCATGAGCTAACGTAATATCGGTTAAGCGCAGCGCAGCAGGAGGCACATAGCTTCTTAATTGCCACACTGCTGTGCTTAAAGCGCATAAAATCAATACAAGAATAGGAAAACGCCACCAGCGAGCATTAGGCATTAAATTGTTTAAACTCGGAAGAGTAACCACTACAGCAGTTACAAGTGCGGCACCTAAACTTTGGCTCGTTGTAAGGTTTAACAAAATAGGTAACGTAACAAGCAAAACAACAAATAAAGCAAAGTTATGAAACACGCTAAATAGCGTGCGGTTTCTAGCAAGTTTTTTATAATAAAAGGGATCGATAACCGATATAACTGCACACAAAGCAATAAGGGAAGTAAAAATTGCTTGAGGATGATCCCACTGCGTAACAGCTAAAAAAAATGGCAACGCAAAAAATAGGCTTTCTTGTTGCACCATTTGTAGCGCAAAACGCATTACATTAGGAGATACAGCCACACCAAACTTTTCTTCTACTTTATCACGCAGCCAATTATCAATAATTAGCCACAACCAACTAATAAGTAAAAATATTGCAATAAATTGCGAAAAAGACTCTTTTCTATCTACAAGTACAAAGCTAGCAACGCCCGACAAAAACGCCAACACAGCCAATAATCCAGGCCGCTTTTGCATCGCGCTTATAAATTTAGCGATTATATTTTTACAGTAATCCATGTATGAGTGTTTCCGTACGAGTACGTACTTTATTATTTTTATTCAGAGTATGATTAGTTTAACCAAGTTTAAATGAACAACAGATAGATGAATGGATTTAAACGCCCCATTTAACAGTACATCAAACTAACCATTTTAATTAAATAAAAGCCCGGCATAGCGCGTCATTGGTACGTTTATTAATTTTTGTAACGCGTGAGCCTTAGCAAGTAATTCATCCTCACTAAGTGCAGGCATTCTATTGTTAAAAGCGAGCACAATTTTATTACCGCCTTCAATAATAAAACTAAGAATCTTTCCTGCAAATTCTTTCTCAAGTAGTTGATCAAACGCTTCCCTCTGCCCAATTTTGGTATGGCAAATATTAAGTACTAAAACACCATCAAAAGTGAGCGCATTTTTACAATCGCGTAAGTAGGATGATTGCACCTGATCTGACTCCATCCCATCTGAGCTATATAAATCAGAAAAAATAACATCCGTTTTTATCTGCGTGTTTTTCATGTAGTTTGCCGCATCATCAATATGAATAAACAAACGTTCTGACACGGGAACTTCAAAATATTTTATAGCCATATCAGCAACGGCTTTACGATATTCAACGGTATGTATAGTCAGCGCGGGAAACGCATGATAAAGACTTTTTGCGATAGAGCCCGCCCCAAGTCCCATTATCATCGCGGTTTTTAAATGCGGAATAAAAAAAAGCGCAGCCATCATAGCTTGCGTATAAGCTAAGCTTAACCCATTAATATTATTTAATTTAATACAGCTTTGATAAATTTTTCCGTCAAAGCTGAGAATAAGATTCTTTTTTGTTTGATATACATAAACAGGGCCATGCTCATCAATAGTTGATGCAATACAAGTGCCTTTGATATCCACGAATACTCAATAGGTGAGGTGATGAAAAACGAGTATAACTTACTTAACGTACTGCCATGGCTATTAATATGATTTATAGCCTTTTATTAATTTACAGGCATTTATATACGTACTCAGAAAAGTCGGTTTATCTTTTGAGATTAGATTAGCTAAGGTATCTACTTATATAGCTAGCTGGAACTTACCCGTGACGACATTTATTATAAACAGCGATGCAATATGCTAAAAACCAACTAATACACTGATATAGCTACAAAAAAACTCTTTGAATATTCCTCATGTTTAACATGAATAAAGTACACATCAACACAAAGGAAGTCTAAACGGCTAAACATCCATCCTTTATTTTTATCGATTTATGCCTTTTTTTCGTCAATTACTACGTAATCGCATCTAACAATAATGTGTAATGAATATGACTCATGTTTTATGTGAAATTAAACCGTTTTTCTTCATATGCCAATCCACGTATAAATTACTCATCCCTTAGCGCTAAACACTATTACTAACAACTTAAAGCCGCTGAATAACAAAACCAGCTAAGTAAGTTGCAAGGCTAATAAAGCGCAGAGCATTAATCAGGTTTAAATTATAAAATTGGATATAAACACGATGAAAAAAGATTTTACATTTAATATTAAGAGCGTTTCACTCGACGAAAATTATCATCCATCAACTAATACGCGTATCACAACCAACTTTGCTAATTTAGCCAGAGGTGAATACCGCAAAGCAAACTTGCGTAACGCCTTAAACATGATTAACAACCGTTTTAATGCCCTAGCCCACTGGGATAACACCAAAGGTGAGCGTTATGCTGTTGAGCTTGAAATTGTCTCTGTTGAGATAGGTATTGAAGACGGCGGCGAAAGCTTCCCATCAATCGAAATATTAAAAACAAATATTGTTGATCATAAAACTAATAAGCGCATTGAAGGCATTGTAGGAAACAACTTTTCATCGTATGTGCGTGACTACGACTTTAGCGTACTCCTACAAGAGCACAATAAAGGCAAGCCTCAATTTAGTATTCCTGATGACTTTGGGGTTTTACATGGCAAACTATTTCAGTCATTCGTAAATTCGGATACATACAAACAAAACTTTAAAAAACCACCGGTTATATGCCTAAGTGTGTCAGATAACAAAACCTACAACCGCACTGAAAACCAACACCCGGTACTTGGCGTTGAATACGAACCAAATGAATCGTCTTTAACTGAGCAATACTTCAAAAAAATGGGCTTACAGGTACGTTATTTTATGCCACCAAATAGTGCCGCGCCTTTAGCATTGTTTTTCTTTGGTGATTTACTTAATGATTACAGCAATCTTGAGCTTATAAGCACCATTAGTACGATGGAAACGTTTCAAAAAATCTACAGACCAGAGATTTATAATGCCAACGCAACAGCGGGTAAATCATATAAACCAAACTTAAAAAACTTGGACCACTCACTAACGCAAATTGTGTATGACCGAGAAGAGCGCGGCAAGTTAGCAAACGAGCAAGGCAAGTTTGCGCAAGAGCATTTTATCAAGCCGTACCAAAGAGTTCTTGAGCAATTCTCTACTAGCTATCTGTTATAACAACTAATAGTAACAAGCAGTAATAACGCGCTTAACAATACGTTTAATAATTAACTAAAATATACGGCATTATTTATTATGAAAAAATTACTACCTACATCTACCGCTGGCAGTTTACCTAAGCCTTTATGGCTTGCAGAGCCAGAAACACTTTGGTCACCTTGGAAATTACAAGGTGATGAATTAACCCAAGGTAAGCACGACGCCCTACGCTTGTCATTATTCGACCAACAACAAGCAGGTATTGATATTGTTAGCGATGGTGAGCAAACAAGGCAGCATTTTGTAACTACATTTATAGAGCACCTAAACGGTGTTGACTTTGAAAAACGTAAAACAGTAAAAATTCGTGACCGATACGACGCAAGCGTGCCTACAGTTGTTGGCCCTGTTAGCCGTCAAAAGTCTGTGTTTGTTGAAGACGCTAAATTCTTACGCAAGCAAACCAAACAACCTATTAAATGGGCATTGCCAGGCCCAATGACAATGATAGACACGCTTTACGACGATCATTATAAAAGCCGCGAAAAACTAGCGTGGGAATTTGCCATAATTCTAAATCAAGAAGCAAAAGAGTTAGAAGCCGCAGGCGTTAATATTATTCAATTTGACGAGCCCGCGTTTAATGTATTTTTTGATGAAGTAAACGACTGGGGAATTGCCTGTTTAGAGCGCGCAATTGAAGGGCTCAAATGCGAAACAGCCGTGCATATTTGCTATGGCTACGGCATTAAAGCCAATACAGATTGGAAAAAAACACTAGGAAGTGAATGGCGACAGTACGAAGAAGCATTCCCTAAACTTCAGCAATCTAAAATCGATATTATTTCACTAGAGTGCCATAACTCCCATGTACCAATGGATTTACTAGAACTCATTCGTGGTAAAAAAGTAATGGTTGGTGCTATTGATGTAGCAAATCACACTATCGAAACGCCAGAAGAAGTAGCTAATACGCTGCGTAAAGCACTGCAATTTGTAGATGCCGACAAACTCTACCCATGTACAAACTGCGGCATGGCTCCGCTACCTCACCATATAGCTAACGGCAAATTAAATGCCTTGAGCGCAGGGGCAGAAATTATAAGAAAAGAACTAAATAAGTAAAATAGGGTTTAAATCTACATACGCCCTAAGATGAATCAACTTACCTAGCGGCATTGAAAAGTAAGAGATCACCACTGTTAAAACTTGCGGTGGGAAGTGAGCTTTAGAGCTTGCTGTCCACCTCAGAGGTGTTGTTAGGTATACACTGCTCGAAAGAGAACAATACCTGTAATTATGATCAAAGAACAATATATAAACTGCTCAGCTAAGTATATTAATAATCTACTTTTTACAGAACACTTAAACATATAAGACTCTTTGTAAATTAAGCCATAAATTAGCAATATAAACCATGCTAAAAAGAATATAGATATTAATACGAGTTTTGCAAACGGCTGAATTAGGATCTCACTAATTGCCAACCCACAAAGTAAGAATACAACGATTAAGAAAGTAGACTCAAAAATAGTTTTGAATTTTTCTTTAAGGATCAACACCAAACTCAATACTTCCTTGTATACCTAACAAGCCTATAGATTAACTCGTTTTTTATTTGTTTTTGTTGATAAAAAACCATAGCTGACTTCCTATTTTGGTTCAATCTATTAGTGTTTTTCATGAAATTTAGGATGGGTGCCTAGTTTATTTTGTTTATTTTTTGCTCACCATAATGAGCTACTGTTCATATATTGTAAATTTTAGTTTTCATCTTGTAATTCTAGGTCTGTTATCGTTACGGATGTCTCACCGTAATTCTTAGCTCTTACTCTCATTAACTCCTTTAACCTGGTTATTTCTCTAGCTGAAAGTCTGAACTTTCCACCTGTGTTCGCGTCTTTAGTGACTTTATCGGTCAACGCATAATTTCTTGACATTCCTATTGATGCTGCTGAGTTAGTAGATATGCCCCCACCAAAGACTCTTTTACTTCCAAATAGATCAGCAATTGCCCAATTATTTATAATGGGCTCAATTTTATCCGACTTATTTATTATTTCTTGGGTTGTTTTATCAGCAAATTGCAACAGATGAAGTTTGAGGTCATTGCTAAAATTAGGAAAATAATCAGCATTTCTCGCATAATAACTTGAGACCTCTAAACTATTTAGAGAATCAATTTTTGTACCTCTATTCGAATTGACAAAATCTGTTGCATTATTTTTTAATAGCTTATATACATTTTTACCTGAAAAGGCTTTTTTATTGATATTTGGGCTGCCGATATACCCTTGATATAATCCATAAATAATTAAAGGTTCTTTACTATAGTTTTTATCTAAAATCCCATACTGTATGTCACTGAGACTCAACTGAAGACTACCAATATTTACTAGCTTTTTATCCAATAGTGAGTCAGGACCAGTTAATATTTTTTCTAAACTAACTATTGGATACCGCTTAACAATTTCGTTAATTAAAGTAATGTTATAAAGATTAAGCCAATAGGCCAATTGCTCTTGTTTTGAATATAAATTAAGGTTGTTTTTCTCGGGCAATGATTCTAAATATTTTTTAACATCATTGACTAAACTTTTTTGTTTAGGAGATTTTATCAACTCATATGTGAATCTGTTACTTTCATTATGGGTAGCACTGGAGAAAACATTTCTTAACCTAGTACCTATCGGAGGTTTGTCAAGTTTAGCATTTATTCTTCTGGATGGTCCCATATCAAGAACATTCGATTCTAATAATATGTTCACAGGTTCAAAGTTTATTGTTAACTTAGATTTAGGTGAATAACCGCTAAATTGAGGGTAGGCTTTATCCTCAGCGTGAAGATATTTTGGGGCGCTTAAAAGCAACAACAAACAACTAAACTTGATCAATAAACTAACTAATTTAAATAAACTCATAAAAAATCCTTATTTTGAGTAGAATAGCCCACATACTTCATGAGCAACATAACGAGTCTGTAGATTAACTCGTTTTTTATTTATTTTTATTGATAAACAAACCATAGCTGAGTTCCTATTTTGGTTCAATCGATTACTGTATTTTATGCAGAATATAAAGTGGGAATTTGGTGTTGTTTTAATTGGCGTTTTGGAAAGGGTTGCGGCTGGTTGAGTAGCTTTAATTTAGGGTAAAAGGGCCTCCCTTTCTCAATGCATCGTCTTTTGCAACTGTATTTTATGAACAAGGCAATACAGTTTCCACACAATAAAGTAAAGGCATTCATTTTCATCTGACCTCGTAAGGTCAGTTTGTTCATCCCTTTATTCACGATAATATTTCGCTTTTTACTTAAAGGAAAGCCGGTTCTATACAGCCGAGTCGTTTGCCATTATTTAATAAACAGCTATCGTAGCCCGATTGGGCTGTCTATTTTTACTTTCATTTTGTCTACATAGCTCAGCTTTTTGCGTGATTCATTATTTATAATAATGCACTCTTCATACTGTTTTTGTTGGCTTTTTTCCTAATGATTAGGATAGGTGTCATCCTAATCATTATTTTCCTCAAAGTGATGAGGAGGTGTCCACTAAAACGGGTCAGGAGCATTGTCCTTGTTTAACAGCTTGTTATAACTAATTACCACTTCTAAGCTGTTCTTTTAAGTTAAGGTTTTCATTTTTCAATATTTCAACTTGCTGCTTGTAAGATGCAACTTCACTCTTTAAGCTAGAAACATCAGACTGTATCTCATCTAGTTTTTCTACAATTTCTATGGAACGTGCATTCCCCAAAAAGAGAACAATTAACGCTATTACGAATAACGTGCCACCAGTTAACTTTACTTTTGATTCCATCCACTACAGCTCCTTTGATTATAACGAGCCTGTAGATTAACTCGCTTTTAAATTTGTTTTTTATTGATAAACAAACCATAGCTGAGTTCCTATTTTGGTTCAATTGATTACTGTATTTTTACGCAAAATATAGAAGTGTTTGATATTGTTTTAATTGGCGTTTTGGAAGGGATTTCGGGTGTTTGAGTGGCTTTTATTTAGAGTAAAAGGGCTTACCCTTCTTAATGCATCGTGTTTTGCAACTTTTCTATTTTATGAACAAGGCAATACAGTTGCCACACAATAAAGTAAAGGCATTCGTTTTCATCTGACCTCGTAAGGTCAGTTTGTTCACCCCTTTATTCACTGTAATGTTCCGCTTTTTATTTAAAGGAAAGCCGGTTCGATACAGCCGAGTCGTTTGCCATTATTTAATCGAGAAAGTGGAGCCTATCAGAGTAAACGAATGATACGAGGTGGACGGCAAAAAATTAGAACCGCAATGTATATGGTAATGATGTCAGCTATCCAATGTAACCCTAAATTTAAAGCTATTTATCATCGGCTAGCCGCGGCAGGGAAATCTAAAAAAGTGGCTATTATTGCCTGTATAAGAAAGCTTATAGTAATCATTAATTCTCTGGTGAGAAATGGTGTCATGTGGGATCCTAAAATGGTTTA